>JANQEH010000127.1 GCA_028278455.1 bacterium | reverse complement strand
TTCAATACATCATCTATCCTGGAAGAAATTAATATCAGAATTTTAAATGAACCATTTGGAGTATTAAGAGATTTCTTCGCAAAAACTGATTTGCTTTTTGAAGAAGAGAAACGAATTCTAGATACTGTGTTTTTGCCACTTTACGGCAGTAAGCAAAAGGTATATCCGAAAAGCGGTTTAAATCAATGGAATGCCGGTGGTAGAGATAGACACGAAAATGAAGTGTATATACCAATACCACTCAAAATTCATCAAAGATTCCCGTCTTTCTTCCCAGATAGAGATACACCGTTTGATTTGAGATTGCCAACAGGAAAGATCTTACAGACCAAAGTTTGCCAGCAAGGTGGAAAAGCTTTAATGTCATATTCCAATAGAGATTTAGGATATTGGATATTAAGAGATGTTCTTAATCTGCCTGTAGGAGAGTTGTTGACATATGATAAACTGTCTGAAATTGGTATAG
The DNA here is from genome assembly GCA_028278455.1 of bacterium. Lineage (GTDB taxonomy): Bacteria > SM23-31 > SM23-31 > SM23-31 > SM23-31 > JANQEH01. The sequence goes on along the minus strand of JANQEH010000127.1, from coordinate 39,792 downwards.
ATTCTGTTAGAATTGATAAAATAGATGAATTGGAATATGAAATAAATTTTTCTTTTATTGGGGCTTTTGAGGATTTTCAAAAGAATTATCTTTTATAAACAAGGAATTATTGATTACTAACTATTTTAGTTAGATTTACATCCATGACAATCAACTTCGAAAAATATTCTGTGCTCGGGAATGATTTTATAATGCTGGATGGGCGTGATGCCGACATCCCTGAGAATCCTGAGGAAATGATCATATCTCTTTGCAGAAGAAGGTTTTCGATCGGCGCAGACGGTGTTATCATTGTCAGAGATTCAGAAAAAGACTACACAGCCGAATATTATAACTCGGATGGCCTGCAGGGAAATATGTGCGGGAACGGAGCCAGGGCCGTTATTGACTATGGATACAGGAAAGGTTGGTCCGGTAAAAAACCGGTTTTCAAGGTCTGGAATGATAAATATAAAGGGATTGTGGATGGGGACAGAATCGGAGTTGAACTCACTATTTTTTCAGAAAGGATCGAGGAACATGGATTTTCTCTCGATGGAACAGAATATAAGGGATTTCACTGTAATTCAGGTGTTCCCCATATTGTCTTTTTTGACAGGATTCTGTTTGAGGAATCACCGATAGATTTTGCAAGGGAGATAAGGTTTAATAAAGTGTTCGATCCCGATGGTACGAATGTAAATTTCGCAAATATAGTAAACCAAAGCAATATATATATCAGGACTTATGAAAGAGGCGTTGAGGATTTTACCTATGCCTGCGGAACAGGCTCCATGGCCGCTGTGTTTACAGCACTGAACAGGGGAGTGATCGAGTTTCCCGTTAATGTACATTCGCACGGTGGTTCTATAGAAATTGAAAAAGGAAGCTGTGATACTTCGATGTGGCTCTGGAGTAAAGTGGATAGAATTTATACGGGCACTACAGAGTATAAATAAAACAGTAGTATTCATTAAAGAGGCACTGAGGATAGAGAGATATAATACTGTCTGAATTTATGAATGACACTTGAATAAGAAGACATTTCAAGCTACAATGCTGTCTTTAGTCTCTGTGTCTTTGTGGTGTATATCAAATTTGTTGTATATCTAAAGGAGATGATATTATGTTGTCCGGAATAATAATGGCGGGTGGTGTCGGGAAGAGATTCTGGCCCGTCAGCAGGATCTCAAAACCCAAGCAGTTTTTAAGCCTGTACGGCAGTAAGAATATGCTGCAGATGACGTTTGACAGGATGCAGCCTTTAATGAAGAAGGAAAATATATTTGTAATTACAAATAAGAATCATGTTGAGTTGACAAAACAGAATCTTCCTGATATTCCCGAGGGGAATGTTGTGGGAGAACCTCTCGCAAGGGACACAGCGCCGTGTATCGGATTGAGCGCTATCCTTGCTATGAGCAAAGATCCGGATGCAGTACAGGTCGTTCTCCCTGCAGACCACCTGATAACGAACGTTGAAGAGTTCCAGAGAATTATAAAGCTCGGCGCCGAACTGGCAACAGAATGCAATTGCCTGATAACTATTGGAATCGAGCCTACAAGACCGGAAACAGGATACGGTTATATACAGTATGATGCGAAGATCGCGGATACAAAACTGCCGGAAGATTTCAGGGGGAAAAATATTGTCAAAGTCAAGGCTTTTGCAGAAAAACCTAATCTGGCAACTGCTAAAAGATTCATGGAAAGCGGCGATTTTCTTTGGAACAGCGGGATCTTCATCTGGAAAGCATCGGCGATACTCAACGAGATCGGTGAGCACCTCCCCGATCTATATGACAGCCTTTTCCGCCTTGAAGACCATGTAGGGAAACCGTCATTTGATAATGAACTTCTTAAATCATACAGGGAGATCAAAAGTATTTCTATAGATTACGGTGTTATGGAGGATGCATCGCATGTTTACGTAATCAAGGGCAATCTGGGATGGAGCGATGTGGGGAGCTGGGAGGAGTATTATAAACTCCATGATAAAGACAGGCACGGCAATGTGATCGTTGGTGAGTGTGAAATGCTGGATGCAAATAATAACTTGATAATCAGTGAAGATAAACTTATTGCCGCGATCGGGATGGATGATTTCGTGATAGTAAATTCAGGAAATGCAGTCCTGATATGCCCGAAGGACAGAACACAGGACATAAAAGCGCTTGTCGATAAGCTTGGCAGGCAGGACCTGACAAATTACCTGTAATAAGTTTTAGAGGAACTGAGACTATAATATGTTTAAGGCGGAAAATATGCATATGAGAGTTATGAAATCTTACGGAACAAGGTTAAACTTTTTAATTCTTTCTTTAGTACTGCTAACCTTATTTTCATGCGGACAGGAATTTCGTTTAAGTCCTGCCTGGGAAGAAGCGGTTGATAATTTCTCCCGTCGAATTGAACGTGATATTAATGAAGATAATATTGGTAGTATTACTGCCGCCGCAGTGAAGGATGGCAAGGTTATCTGGGCAAAAGGATTCGGATGGGCGGACAAAGAGAATAATGTAATGGCCGAACCTGTGACCATCGGCAGGACAGGATCGATATCGAAGTCGTTCACTGCAATCCTGATGATGGTACTCGTTGAAAAGGGTGTGATCGGCCTGGATGAACCTGTCTCGAAATATCTGCCGGAGATAGAACAGCTTGAGGATAAACCTGATGGCGCCAAGCCTGTAACTTTCCGCCACCTTGCGAGCCATACGGCAGGACTAATCCGCGAACCGCGCCTCGAAGGTGCAGCAGCAGGCCCGATTGACGGCTGGACGCAGAAGATACTGGATAGTATCCCCGAAACTTCTTATCAGACACCTCCGGAGACAGAATATTCATACTCGAATATTGGATACGGGATCCTCGGGTATACTCTTGAGCGCGCTGCAGGCAAACCATTCATGGAAATGATGGAAGAATATATATTTGAGCCGCTGGGTATGAAGAATACAACTTTCGTGATAAACGAAGAACAGAAGAAAATACTTTCTAAAGGATATGCTGTAAGAAGGGATGGTACAGTTAATACCGAACATCCTGAGCTTGAACATGCGGGAAGGGGATATAAAGTACCGAACGGCGGAATATATTCCAATGTTCTCGACCAGGCAAAGATTATCGGTGCGATGACCGAGACGGGCAGTTATAAGTTGCTGACTCATGAAAGCCTTGACGAGATTCATAATGTACAGACACCCAGGGGAGGTGACAGGGATTACGGCCTTGGATTCTTCATTTACGATATGATTGACGAGGGTGTAACGCTGACAGGGCACAGCGGATCGGTTTCGGGTTATAACGCCTACCTTATATACGACAGGGAATCGAAGCTTGGTGTCGTGATGTTCCGGAATTATACCCGCGGAAGTACTAATCTCAGTGAAGCAGGAAGGGAATTGCTGCTGGATCTGATCAGGAATAAGTGAGATAATGAAATCCCCTTTGGTCTCCCTTTAAAAAGGTTCAAGTCCCAATTTCGGGGAGATGTTAGATCTAGTAGTAAAATCTCTAAAACTTATAATCTCAAACGATTTTACATTCCTGTCATCACGAGGAGTGATACCGCAATCGGCGGTGAACGACGTAGTGATCTCTGCGTTTGAGATGCTGTTTTGTATACTATATCAACTTCGACAGATAAGCGACCGCAGAGATTCCGACGTCACTTTGTTCCTCGGAATGACAGGAAGGGGTATTTCAATAGTTAATATTGCTATCATGTGTTATTCCGACTAATGGTGCTTCACATTCGATTTTTGAAAACACTAATCCAAATCACCTGATCAAAGCCATCTTTTTTACACCGGTAAAAGTTCCGGCGGTGATCCGATAGAAATATATTCCGCTGGCGAAATTCGCCGCATTCCATTTCACAGAGTGGTATCCTGCCGGTTTTTCGCTGTTCACGAGTGTCTCTAACTCCTGCCCGAGGATGTTATAGACTTTGATTGTAACGTGCGCAACTTCGGAAAGATGATATTCGATCGTAGTTGAAGAATTGAACGGATTCGGGTAGTTTGGGGATAGATAAAATCTATCAGGAGAGACGTAAGCCGGATCTTCTAGAAGATCAACAGAATAACTGCTCTGAGACTCGCCCACACACCATAGTGAAAAACATCTAGTTTTCACTGAAACAGTATTTTCTATTGTATCTACAATACCGTATACCTTTTGCCATTCATTTAGTTTTTCATTATAAATATTAACAGATATGTCAGTTTCAAGTATCCCCAGTTTTTCAATCATCTCATCAGTATATCCAAAAGTGATTTTTGATTTCAAGGGTAATTTATCTGTATTTATTTCATAATAACACATTATGTTCTCTGCATCAGGAATGTCAGAATAATCACTAAGATCTTCCATTTGCTTTAAAGTTACAGTACGCCCTGAAACACTTTCATTAAATAGTCTAAATGAAACTGAAAGAGTACTGCCAAATTCTATTGTATTTGTTAATGCGTTTGGAGAGGTAGTAAATTCTACAAAGGAATTTTCTTCTGTTCTAATAACATTTTCATTGACTTCTGTTTGAACTATTTTAATATCTTTTGTTTGTATTTCAAGTTTAGTAGCTATCTCATTTGTTACTTTGACATAATAATTTGAATAATCATTAAGATCATTAACATGGACAGTATACTGAGAAGATTCGGCACCGTTTATTGCACTCTTATCTTTAAACCATTGATATCTATTTGTTGATCCCCCGACGTCACAATCAAGAGTTATGCTCTCCCCCATTGACAATCGCATCTTTTTTTCAGTTCCCGCCTTTTGTTGCGGTGAATAAAGAAAACCATAACGTATGCTGATATTAGGTTCAATGTCTTCAAATGTTAATCTGTTATTCCAGACATATAGCTGTCGCAGAAAGGGGATATTATTCAGATCCGGGAGGCTGTGAAATGCATTATTATTTATCCTGAGAAACAACAGATCTTCAAAATCAGCGAACTCAACTGGAATTTCTCCTGAAAGATAATTATCATTTAATGAAAGATCCTTCATTCTGAAACAATTACCGAGTTCTGTAGGAACATTACCGGTTAAACGGTTATTGCTGATAACAAATTCAGCTAAATTATTACAATTTCCGAATTCGGGAGGTATAGAGCCGTTTAATTCATTATTCGCTACTTTAAATATATATAATCTTGACATGTTGCCTAATTCAGGAGGTATATTTCCACTTAATTTATTATCACTTAAATCCAACACGACTAGATTTTTGAGATTTCCGAATTCTGCAGGAATTGGTCCTGTCAACTGGTTACCCTGCAGCTGTAAAATATCCATCCGTTTGAAATTACCTATTTCCGGAGGTATTGATCCGGTTAAATTATTATTATATAAAGTAATGCGTTGTAAATTAGTTTTGCCTCCTATCTCCGGAGGGATCGGTCCTGTGAATTCATTATCTTCTAGAGATAAGTATTTTAATTTTTTTAGTTCACCAAATTTTGAGGATAATTGACCGCTTAGCTGGTTAGAGCTAAGTGATAAATTTTCCAGATCGACTAAATTAAATAATTCATCCGGAATAGTACCAGTTAGTTCATTTGTATGTACAACAAATTGTGTCAGATAATGTAAGTTTCCTACCTCCGGAGGAATTGATCCTGTAATATTAGTATTATACATCCACAACGAAGATAATCTTTTTAACCTGCATAATACTTTCGGAAATTCCCCCTTTAGATCATTGTCATATATCATCATCCTATTGAGGTAATCTAATTGTTCGATTTCAGGCGGTAGTTTTCCAGATAAGTTGTTTTTTCCAATCCATAATTCCGACACTCTTCCGTTATCAACGGTAACTCCACTCCAGGCAGAAATTGGTTTATCACTTAACCAGTTTGTGTTGTCCGTCCAGTTTGGCCCGTCCGTTGCATTGTATAGCGCAACAAGAGCGAGTGAGTCCAGTTTTGTTGAGTCTGCTGGTGTATTGATATTTCCGAAAGCAGTATTTAAAAAGACTGTCCAAAAAAGAAAGGAGATAATAGGAAACAAAAGTGTTCTAAGGTATTGATTTTTAATCATGACAATAATCCGGTTGTATTAATATAGATTTAACGGGGGATTGTGACACAGGCAGAATTGTCTATAACTGACCTCCCATTATTAGCGCCCTTATTTTCTGATACCGGAGAATTGGGATTTTATTCCAATAAAATCATGAACAATAGTCTTTCCCGTATGGAGATTGAGAACGATGAGAAATCCCCCTGCTCCTTCGGAGCTTCCCCCTTTAAAAAGGGGGATGATAAGGTTTTCTTATTTACAACCGTCTGAACCCTCTTTTTCTAAAAGGAAAATTTAATTTAAAAAAATAGATGCAGAAATGTCATCCTCGCGAAAGCGGGGATCCAGCAATTGTAAAAAAATGGGGACATAAAACTTAATTATCTGCCTTTTTACAGAATTCGTGAATGACTAAATCAATTAAGGTTTGTGTCCTTATTATTCACTGACAGACATGGTTGCCTGTCCTACTGTTTAAGTTAATCGCAACTTTCTGAATGTAATTTTTACCGTGTCATTCCTGAATTCTTTTGTCGGGAATCCAATTTCTCTTTGTGTGCTTTGTAGTTCAAGAAAGAATTGAGAACCGATCAGAACATGATCGAGAAGCCGAGGCTGAAGGGGAGGTCTGATTTGAACTTGTCGGTGAACCACGTATAGTAGCTCATCTCTGCAAATAACCTGAATCCCTGGATGTAGTAATCGTAGCCCAAAACCGAGTGAATCCCCCAGTATCCGCCCATATCCGATTTTTCAGAACCGGTCATCTCAGGAGGTTGTGTGGAAAACACCCTGTTGATCATCGCATTCCAGTCCATTTCAACGTTGACCTTGGCATAATTGACGCCGATCCCGAATCTTGGTGAATGTCTTCTGCCGTATTCCTCGCCTGTGAAATAGGGAAGGGCTTTACTGAACCGGGAAGCATATAGAGTTATATTCAACAGCTGTATCTTATTTTTGAAATCTATATTCCAATTCTCTACGTGCTTGACGCCGAATACAGGTATATTATCAGGTCCGCGGCCTGTTTGGAGAGAAGAATTCTGAGTTATAAAGCCGATTCCGGCTTCAACCGTTAAATATCTTGATATCATCTTCGATATACTGAACCTGAATCCACCCACCGAAGAGAAAGAAGAAGTGTCCGCTCCGACACCATTGTAAACACCATCACGTATCTGATCATAAACACTCTCGGTTATCGGTCTGGCGATCTGGTCAAACTGTCTGATATAGTTGACACTCAATGAGAATGGACGGTAAGAAGCGTCTTTATAGGGCAGGTCAAGATCTTTTGTAATTTCAGCATGGCCTGTGTCCGCAAGAGGCGACTTCGGGAGATCTTTCGCGGTTTTTACATCTTTTTCATCTTTCTTCTTATCCAGCGGTTTATGTATCAGGATGATCCTGTTTCCGCTTGGTTCCTCCTTCATAGCCCTCGAAAGCACACGGACAACTGCATACTGCGGGAATACCTGAGTAACCTGCACAGCTCCGAAAAACTTTCTTTCGGATTTGAGCTTGATCCGTATAAGCGGAATGCGTTTCACTTTCTCGAAATAGAGGTTGTAAACGCCGTGAAGTTTAATATTGTCATTCGCTCCTACATTCAGGATATATAGATTCCCGACTTTTTTGAGCAGAAAATCCTTATGTTCCTGGGCGAAAGGATCTTCAGCTGAAAGGAACGAAAAAACAAATATTAAAACAAGTGATGTAAATAATTTTTGTCTGCCTGACATCTCTTAAAAGTCAAATGATAACTGTTGAGTATATTTCCTTTGAAAGTGTTCAAAGTATCCCGGTGTCCTGATCTTTTCGAGGACACGTGGCAGGGAGCGTTTTAACAGCCTGAAATTCCAGTACTTCTCTCCGGTCGGCAGATACGAGATGACTCCATACCTGGTTCCCCGGATGTTTCTCAGGTGAGAAGCGATAACAGGATCGGCCGTTTTAAGCCTTACTTCCTGTTCCGAGACCGGTTCCATTTCTATGTCCCGTTCCGGTCTAATGTACTCACGGCGCTTCTGAGCAATCAACCCTTCAGTCCAGACTTTCATCAGCCTCTCGAAAGTATTCCTGATCCCATTGAGATCATGATCTTCCAGACGGTCGAGGCATATGCGGTATACCTGGACCAGCTCTTTCGACAAATTTCCGGCTTTGCCTCCGTCTCTGATCAGTTTTGTAAGAGAAGTCTTCACGGTTTTCTCGTTCATATCAAGGCATCCTTCGATGACTTTTCCGTACAATTCAGGTATGTTGACTGTTTGATCGTTTCTCATGACTTTTTCCCTGCTAGATTGAGTATCGGCAGATTTCTTCGCAGACTTAAAAAATACTGCAGGAGTTGTGACAGGTTAATTGTTGTATTTGCAATTATTTAGCAATAATTTGAGTATTAGTCAAGCAAAATAAGGGTGTTTTTCAGCGTTTTTTCACCATTTTCATTTTACTCAATGATTCTTGAGTTTAAGCGGCATCAAAGAAGTCGGCGTCCTCGAGGTCCCTGTCCAACACCCTGTTTTCGGTCTTGTCGAGCGCCTTCGACCGCAGTTTCGTTACAGATTCTGCGATAAGATTAGCCTCGCCGGGCACCCGTGACTGAACCGTGCCCGTGATCCTGAACGGCCCGAAACCTTTCATGATCCTGCCGTATTTTTTATACGTATCAGGAAACAATACCACCTCGACGAGGCCGGTCCTGTCCTCCATCGTTGCAAATTTAATGTAGTCACCGCTGCTCGTGGGAGCGCGCCGCGAAGTAACCATCCACCCGGTAAAGCTCACGGTCTGATCCTTGTACGTATCGATCTCGTCTGCGCTGATTGTCGAATTATCGAGGGCAGTCTCCGGAAAGAGAGCGAGGGGATGGTCGGATACCGCAAAACTCAATATCTCAAGCTCAGCTGCGATTCTCTGTGACATCGTGTAAGGAGGCAGCTCGAGCTCCTCCATCAATCTCTTTGTAATGCGCGGATTTCTGCTGTTGCGGTAGAAGCTCTTGATGATGGCGATAGCTTCCGGTTCGCTTTTGCAGAGAGACCTGAGAGCGCCGGCTCGGGCGAGATTGACCGCCTCCTTTTCCATGAGGTACGCCCGTGAGAGGAAATCGTAAATATCCCTGAACGGCTCTTCCTTCCTTTCCTCGATCATCCTCTTTATTCCCTGCCTCGTCAGCTCGTAGATTGGATAAAAACCCGATATGATGGTCTCATCCCTGCATGTGAAGAGGTGTTCCGCCCGGTTTACGTCCGGCGGTTCGATGATTATCCCCAGACGTCTTGCCTCCTCGATGTATTCCGCGAGCGAATAGAATCCCCCGCCGTTATTCAGCACAGCCGTCATGAAGGGAACATGATGATACCTCTTCAGGTAGGCAGACTGGTAGGCAAGCAGACCGTAGCTCGAGCTGTGCGCCTTGTTGAACCCGTAACCCACAAAATTCTCGAGAAACTGCCATATCTCTGCAGCCTTTGCTTCGGAGATGCTCTTCTTCTTCGCACCCTCGATAAATTTCGCCTTAATGGGATTGATCGTTTCAGGCGCTCGCGATTTTGTCATGGCACGTCTCAGCAAATCCGCTTCCGAGTATGAGAATCCGGCGATCACGCTTGCGACCTTCAGCACCTGCTCCTGGTAGACGACGATCCCGTAAGTTTCCTTCAGGATCGGCTCGAGCAGGGGATGGAGATATGACGTCTTCTCCTGCCCGGCGCGTCTGCGGATAAAGGCATCCTTCATCCCACCTTCTGCGGGACCCGGGCGGATGATCGCGATAGCGTCGATGATGTCATCGAGGTCCTGGATCTTCATTTTTTTTATTGTACCCCTTATCGCCGGGCTTTCGAGCTGAAAGCATCCTACGGTCTTGCCTGTCTTTATCATCTTCAATGTCGGTTCATCACCCTCCGGTATGGCTTCCATATCCTTCATCCCGACGGCTTCCATACAGTCGGCAATGACGCTCAGCCCCCTGACGCCGAGAATATCCATTTTTACGAGCCCGAGCTTCTCGATGGAGTGCATGTCGTGGTGCGTAATTACGAGCCCCTTACCCGATACGATCAAAGCTGTGAAACGGGACATATTCCCCGGGGCGATCACAACTCCACCGGCGTGAACTGACAGGTGGCGTGGGTATCCCGCGATACGGACACTCGTTTTGAGAATATCCTTATACACCTCGGCCGTAATCGGGTGGTCCTCGCATTCGGGAATTTTCTCAAGTGCATGCCCGAGGTAGCCGACCGGCCTGTGCGGTAGCGACTTCGTGAGCCTGTTGACCTCGTCTTCCGGCAGCCCCCATGCCTTACCGACATCACGCACGGCGGAACGGAGCTTGAACGTATTGTATGTGCAGATCATGGCGGTCTTCTCATGCCCGTATTTTTCGTAGATATAGTCGAGGATCTCATCCCTCCGTTTCCAGCAGATATCGATGTCGATATCGGGCGGCTGGCTCCTCTCCGGGTTGAGGAACCGCTCGAAATAGAGATTGAACCTTATGGGATCGACATGCGTGATCCCCAGCGCGTAGGATACAAGGCTGTCCGCGGCGGAACCCCTGCCGACGCATGGAGTGCCGATTTTCCTGCAGTAATCGACGATGTCTTTTGCGATGAGAAAATACTCGTTGAAACCCTTGTTGTTGATAATATTCAGCTCGTACTCCAGACGTGACATAGCCTCCCTGCTGATAGGTCTGAACCTCCGCTTGATGCCCTCGAAAGCCGCCTTCCATAGCAGTGAATAGCTTGATTCGCCTTCCGGGATCTCGAGGTCGGGGAAGACCGGCTGTCCCAGGGAATACTCAAACCGGCATCTGTCTGCAATGATCTTCGTGTTCCGGATCGACTCGGGATACTTTTTGAAGAGTGTCTTCATCTCCGCAGTTGAGCGGACGTACTGCTGTTCCAGCCCGGGGTTCTTCAGTTGTTTCACTGTAGTCAGGTCCCGGGCTGCCCGGAGAACCGCCCGGACAGGCTGTCTCGACGGATCCGGCAGGAAGACATCGTTCGTCGCCACGATCGGGACGCGCATTGTCCGCGCTAGATCGTTCAGCCTGTAGTTCAGGAGTGTATCGCCGCCCTCGAGGTGGTTCATCTCGATGAAGAAATCCTCGCCGAAAGTTTCCCTGTAGAACCGGCAGAGTTTCGCGGCATCCGCATTCCTGCCTTCCTTCATGAGCATAGAGACCTGTCCCCTTTTTCCGCCTGAGAGCAGGATCAAACCCTTTTTGCATTTCATCAGGTCACTGTTCTTGCAGAAAAATTTTCCGTGGCCGTCCCGGAGATGAACTGTTGTGAGCAGGCGGCAGAGACTGTCGTATCCTTCCGCATTTTTTACAAGCAGAACGACTGCACTTCCATCGTTCAGCGTGATCTCTGCACCTACAATCGGTTTGATCCCCCGGAGCCTCGCCTTTTCGTAGAACTCCACACTTCCGCAGACGTTGTCTATGTCAGTTAAAGCAGCAGCGCCGAATCTGTGCCGGGCAGTCTGGTCGATCAGCTCGTCGATCGTCACTGCGCCATCGAGCATCGAAAAATTACTGTGACAATGCAGGTGTGTGAAGGATATAGCCATGTTTTTCCATTCTGTAATAGTTCTGAAGACTTAATGTGCTTGCCGGTGACAGTGATGTAAAACCGTACTTCTTCCGTACGGAATCCAGTCCGCTGTTGAGCATATCGCGCCGCTCGATCTCATCGAAAAGTGTTCTCTGGCGGAACCTGTGCTCGATATCCGAGACGGTTACTCCCACGAGTTTGACACGCACCCTCCGCCGTGGAAATCCCCTGTATACCGCGAGCACCCTCTCGGAGAGCTCGGCCCCGTCATTTGTATGCCGCCTGAGAGTAACGTACTGTTTCTTTGCTGTCATGTCGGCATACCAGATCTTGATCTTGAGCCGCCTGCCTGTCCACTCCTCCGAGCGGAGTTTCGCGGCAATCCGTTCGGTAAGATAGCGCAGTGTGCCCGTGATCAGTTTTTCATCGTCGGTATCCTCTTCGAACGATGTCTCACGGCTGATCTGCTTCGATATCACTTTTTTCTCCACAGGCCGGTCATCGATCCCGTGCGCATAATTCCAGATTGTTTCCCCGGCTGCATTCCCGAGAAGCTGAATGAGCGTTGCTTTCGGGAGTCCCGCTATCTGTCCGACGGTCGTGATGCTCAATTCCCTGAGCAGTCTCTCAGTTTTGCGGCCTATCCCCCTTAGTGCCCGTGTCGGCAGCACAGAAAGGAAGTCGAATTCCATTCCGGGCGGAATATACGTTATCCCCGCCGGTTTCTGTATCCCGGAGGCTATCCTGGCAACGAGTTTTGACGAGGAGATACCGAGTGAGACGGTGATCCGTGCTTTCTCGATTATCTGTTCCTGAATCGATCGTGCAACCTCAACGGGAGAGTCGTATAGGTGCATCACCCTTGTCAGATCAACGTAGGAGTCGTCTATCGAGGCAGACTCGACATCCGGCGAAAATGAATGGAGTATCCCTGAGATCGTCTCCCCGGTCGCATGGTAGTGCCGGAAGTCTCCCTTCAGGAACACCGCATCCGGGCAGAGCTGCTTCGCCTCGCGGAGCGACATCCCGGTAACAACACCGGCCCGCCTTGCCTCGTAGCTCGCGGTATGCACGCAGCCGCGCTCATGGGGGAGACCGCCGACGATAACCGGTTTATCCTTCAGCATCGGGTTGAATCCTTTTTCCACGGACGCGAAAAACGCATCCGCATCGAGATGTATGATAGTGCGCATGGCAGTTTCTTTCAAAATATTCTAATGTTCACTGTAAATATACATTTGTTCACTATAATATGCAAGAGGAATTTGGATGATCAAGTTCAATTGTGCTTCGTATTCATAGCTATATGACTGGCGTGATTGCTTTGGCGGGTATGAACAGGAAATGAGTGAACAACCCCCTTTGTCCCCCTTTTTAACGAGGATTTCACGTATCAAGTTAAATGTCGTAGGTTTAGAGCATACTTTAGCTCAGCCTGGAAATCAAAAAATGGTTATACAACTCTCTGTACCTCACTGTTAAGTGGAAATACCGAAATACTGCTGAGTGAAACCTGTTTGTAAATTGAGAAGACACTATGAAAGTGCAGGGTGTCCATCCATAACAGAGTGAAGCTTAACTACATACCATAGTGTCCTGCGCAGCTCCCAGGTGCCCACCCATCGAGCCCGTCCGCCAGAGACGGATAATCCAGTTTCCCCATTAGTATCAATTCTCAATTCTCCCTGCACTATTCTCCAGATTACCATTGTGTTATTTGCAAAATTTACGTACCTTTGTTTTTTGAATTTTGTATGGAATATTTTTACTTTTTCTGTGTATAATCTTTTTGCAATTTGAATGTAATTTCACAGTCGGGGAGTGAAAAATGAAACTGGTCGACATCCTGAAGACCGAAAATGTAAAAATCCCGCTAAAGGGTAAGACGAAAGAAGAAATAATTGAAGAGCTGGTTGACCTTATAGCTGCATCTGATCCCGAGGTAGACCATGAAGCTGTTCACCAGGCTATACTTGACCGGGAAAAAACCATGAGTACCGGTATCGGACAGGGAGTTGCGATACCCCATGGAAAAACAGAAGGTGTAGAAGAGCTGATTGGAGCTTTCGGGATAGCTCCCGAAGGTGTCGACTTCGATTCCCTTGATAATGAGCCTACGCATCTTTTCTTCCTGCTTGTTTCCCCTGTCGGACCGGCTGGACCTCATCTGAGATGCCTAAGCAGGATCTCGCGGCTGCTGAACCGTGAGGAATTCCGTGAACACTTGATAAAAGCCGGCTCACCGGAAGAAGCTGTGAAAATAATCAATGATGAAGAAAAACAGTATTTCGAAATAAACTGATCCACCCGAACTATATTTCTATCTGGAAAACATGGTATTATTTTTTCTGATCTTAAATAAATACGAACATCTGGACGAGATACTTGAGGCTTTTCTTGAGCTGGGAATAAGAGGAGCCACTGTGATCGATAGCGTTGGAATGGGAAGGATACTGTCTGTCGATGTACCCATTTTTGCGGGGCTCAGAGACCTTCTTCCCGGAAGCAGACCTTATAATAAGACAATATTCACCCTGACTGATGAACGAAATGTTTCAAGGATCATTGAAGCAGTAGAACAGATTGTCGGGAGTCTTGACGAAACGGGAACGGGGATAGCTTTTTCAGTGAAAATAGATTATATTAGAGGATTAGCGAAAGAAATTTAACCGAAAGAGAATAGATGCCATTTTGCCCAGAATGCAAATACGAGTATGTTACCGGTGTCGGTGAGTGTTCCGACTGCAAAGTGACTCTGGTTGACCGTCTCGAAGATGAGGCGGGAAGCCCTGAAACCGAGTACAAATGGAAGAAGCTTGAGACACAACCGGGAGTTGTCTATACCGAAATGCTAAAGGAAGTCCTTGAGGAAAGGGGTATACCGTGTGTTTTACAGCCGGGAAATACATCATGGCTTGCAGCAAAGGGGACATCAACTGTTGGAGCTAATCCGCATCTGCTTGTTCCGGAGGAAAGGCACGAAGAATGTATGAGAATAATTACCGAATTGTTCGGAAAATAATATTCTCATCAGATCACTAGAATGACCTCAGATGGAAACACTGTCAAAAAACAAACTTACATACCTGCGAAAATTCCTTAAAAAGAAAATAAGAAGAGAACATAGAAAATGTCTTGTTGAGGGCTCAAAACTCTGCCTCGAGGCGCTTGAAAACGGGTATAAGATCGAAACACTTGTATATTCCATGGGGGAAGGTAGATCATTGTCCGATATTATTGCACACAAGGGAGTCAATCAGGTTTTCAAGGCAAATGATAAGGTATTGAGGTCGATTTCGGAGGTTGAGACACCACAGGGGATTTTGGGCCTGGTAACGTTCCCGGTTCCAAAGATTAATCCGGGCTCACAACATGGTACAAATTATCTTGCGCTTGATTCCATCTCCGATCCCGGGAATCTTGGTGCTATCATCAGGACTGCATCATGGTATGGTATAGACGGAATTATCTGCAGCGAGAAATGTGTTGAATTATTGAATAGTAAAGTGATCAGGTCCTCAATGGGAGGTGTTTTTCATTTGGCAATATGGGAAAATTTGCCTCTGGTAGAGACTCTTAATAAAATGAAGTCTGAGGGATTCCACCTAATCGGGAGTTCTCCGGTCGGGGGAAGGGAGAATATGAGCAGATCGGAAAAGTCTGTAATAACGATTGGCAGTGAGGCCCGGGGACTTTCTAAAGAGATAATCGGACTATGTGATGAAACGGTCTCTATTAGAGGAGGAGGAAAAGCAGAATCGATTAATGCAGCAGTGAGTGCAGGCATACTATTAGATAGATCATATAACAGAACATAAAAATTTTCCCCTGATTATCAGATTATGGATACTGAACAGGAAAACCTGCAGCCGCCCGGTGAAAAAGTACCCGGGATTAAAGATCTTATTCTTATCCTGCTGCTTTCTGTCCTGTTCCTTTTTAGTATGGTATCCGTATTTTTTGCGGCAAGGACCATACTTCCGCTTGATATAGAATTTCTCCTGATCGAAGCATTTATGGTCCTCCCAGCAATATTCTATCTTAAGGTTAACAGATTCTCGATGATAACCGTTTTCAGGTTCAAGACTATCAGTATAAAAACCTTAATTGTATCTGTGGTCTTCGGCCTGTCGCTGATATTTATCCTGAATTATGCTGAGAACCAGATCGACTTTCTTCCTATGCCGGACTGGTACAGAGATCTAAGATGGGAAATGGCAGAAGATATTCTGGATACTCTTGTTATCAGAAATACGTATGAGCTGCTCGTACTGTCATTTGCAGTGGTTATTTCTGCCGGTGTTGGAGAGGAAATGCTTTTCAGAGGACTTCTTCAGGGATCTCTCGAAAACAAGCTGCCGGCTGCTGCTGCGATATTTATAACCTCCTTCATCTTTGCAATACTGCATCCCGCCAGCGTATTAACAATTTTCTTTCTCGCTTTAGTACTGGGATTGATTACTTATAAAACGGGAAGTATAATCCCGGCTGTTATAATACATTCAATGAATAACGGAATTTCTCTGTTTGCGCTGAATCTCAGCAGAGATATTCGATACGATCCGACTGCAGGTATCCCAGTGTCGATAAATATGATGATTATCTCGTTATTCATTTTTATATTAGGATTGAACTACTTTGTATCTATTAAGAAAAATGAGGAGCTGAATAATGGCCTTACCCGGAATTTGTGACTCGATACTTGATGCAATAGGGAAAACTCCCGTTGTGCGTTTGAGAAAACTGGCTGATCCTGAAGGGCCGCAGATACTAATTAAAATTGAATTTTTCAATCCCGGTGAAAGCATGAAAGACAGGATTGCCCTATCCATGATAGAAGATGCAGAAAAACGGGGAGAGCTTAAACCCGGCGGAACAATTGTTGAGGCTTCGTCAGGTAATACTGCTGCTGGGCTTGCGATGGTAGCGGCAGCGAAAGGATATAAAGCAATTCTTGTGGTAACAGATAAACAGAGTCAAGAGAAGATCAATGCATTGAAAGCATTCGGATCCGAGGTAATAGTTGCTCCTTCAAGTGCAGGACCTGATTCACCGGAAAATAACATCAATACTGCAAAGAGGATCGCCAGAGAAACGGGAGGGGCATATTTTACAAATCAGAACTACAATCAGAAAAATCCGGAAGCGCATTACAGGACAACAGGGCCTGAACTTTATGAGCAGTTGAACGGCAAAATAAGCGCATTTGTAATGGGAATGGGAACTTGTGGTACGATTAGCGGGATCGGAAGATATCTGAAGGAGAAAGATCAAGGGTTAAAGGTGGTCGGCGTCGATCCTGTGGGATCAATATTAAAGAACTATTTCGATACAGGTGAGATCGGAGAATTCAAACCGTACCTGATGGACGGTGTGGGTGATGATGTCATCCCTGAAACCTTCCATAAAGAGTATGTAGACAAGATTGTCAGCATTACCGATAAAGAGGCGTTCTTCACGGCGAGAAAGCTTGCGAAAATAGAAGGTATTCTATGTGGGGGATCGACAGGCGCAAATATAGCCGCAGCCCTTGATCTGGCGAAATCCATGTCTAAAGATGATGTGATAGTAACGATTGCGGCCGATTCCGGCTTGAAATATATGTCCCTATTCCATTCCGACGACTGGATGATTAAAAATGGTTTTGTCGAATAATACAGAATACTAAGCACAGTTATTGATCCCTGCATAGGCACCAAACAGTTGACAGTATTGTTATAATTGTATTGAATAACTGGATTATAACAAATGAGTTACATGAATATGACTGTAGATCCGGTTTGTGGAATAGAGGTGAGCAGGGATAATGAAGATCTTAGCTATGAATACAAGGGGAAAAAGTACTACTTCTGTTATCCCGGCTGTAAAGATCTTTTCAGCAGAAATCCGGAAGAATATATCGGAAATACCCCCCCGGAAGTAGACAAGCTCACATTCAATGATAAAACAGCTGAGTCTGACAATATAGTCGTCTTTTCCGTATCGGGGATTCACTGCGCTTCGTGTGTGGGCAGGATTGAAAAACAAGTCGGTTTGCTGCCCGGTGTGTCAGGTGTGTCGGTTAACCAGGCTTCGGGAAAGGTTATAGTAGACCTTATTTCAGGAGAGGCGAACAGAAAGGCAATATTCGATGCTGTCAGGACTGCGGGTGATTTCTACGTAATAGAGGCTGAAGACAGCCATGATGCAGTGGATCATATATGGAAAAGAGAATTTACCGATCTCAGAAATAAGCTCGTTTTCAGCGCCGTTCTCTCGATAATGATCTTTGCCGGAAGCATGAAAAGCATGATTCCTATACTTTCAGGATTTCCAGATCTTTTAATGAATTATATCCTGCTGATTCTGACAATTTCAGTGCTTGCATGGAGCGGAATCTCGTTTTTCAGGGGATTCTGGATCAATCTTAAAAACAGAACCGCTGATATGAATAGCCTCGCGGCAATCGGTACTTCTTCTGCATTTTTATACAGCGCCGCAGTAACGATTGATCCGGATATTTTCAACACGTCCGGATCATATTTATATTATGATACTGCCGCGGTTATAACAACACTTATCCTGATGGGAAGATTTCTCGAATCAAAAGCTAAAGGCAGGACTTCGGAAGCTGTAAAAAAACTGATAAAGCTGCAGCCGAAAAAAGCAATGTTGAAAAAAGGTGTTAATTTCACTGAATATCCGGTTGAGGATCTGGAAATTGATGATATTGTATTGATAAGACCGGGTGAGAGGATCCCTATTGATGGTGAGGTTATTTCAGGTTCTTCTTTTGTAGACGAATCTATGCTGACAGGCGAGAGTTTACCTGTCAGGAAGATCGTGAATTCAATTGCTCACAGCGGAACAATTAACCAGACGGGTTCCTTTGAGATAAGAGTAACAAAGCTGAAAAGCGATACGCTTCTCCAGCAGATAATTGATTATGTTCATATTGCCCAATCGTCCAAGGCATCTGTACAGAGGATAGCAGACAGGATCGCAGGAATATTTGTGCCTGTTGTCGTAATCATTGCAATATTGACGTTTATAGGATGGTATTTCCTTGGGCCGGAAGAAGCAATAAGACCGGCACTTCTTAATTTCGTTTCAGTTCTTATAATAGCCTGTCCATGCGCGATGGGTTTAGCAACTCCCACAGCTATTATGGTTGCATCAGGTAAAGGAGCTGAAATGGGAGTTTTGTTCAAAAACGGTGAGAGTATCGAGAAAACAGGAAAGCTAAATTCAATTGTATTCGACAAAACGGGTACATTGACAGAAGGCAAACCTGTAGTGGAGAGTGTTTTTGTTTTCGGGAATATTACTGAAAACGAGATTATAAGGATAGCAGCGTCTGCAGAACAGAGTTCCGAGCATCCCATCGGCAAAGCTATTGTTGATTTTGCGAAAATGAAAAACATAGATTTAGTGGGAGCGGAATCTTTCGGATCAATTTCAGGAAGAGGTATCCGGGCTCTAATCAATGGCAGCAGGGTCGAGATCGGATCGCCGCGTTTTTTTTCTGAAAGCAGTCTGCCTGAAAAAGTCAGGACAAAATCTGAATCTCAGGCTCAGGCAGGAAAGACATGTGTTTTGGCGGCTGTTAACGGGGAATTTAGAGGGATTTTTACTATTTCGGATCCGATAAAGGACAGCGCGGCAAAAATGGCTGCTATGTTGAAAGAGCAGAACATTGACTTAGTTCTATTGACTGGAGATAATAAGAAATCTGCATCCTCAGTTGCGGAAGTAATAGGGATAATGCAGTATCATGCGGAGATACTTCCTGCTGAAAAAGCTGATATCATTAAAGATATCCGAAAAGAAAATAATCAAGTTGGAATGGTTGGAGACGGGATAAATGATGCGCCGGCGTTAGCTGAGGCAGATATCGGCTTTTCCCTGGGAACCGGCACCGATATTGCTATCGAAGCAGGTGACATCACTCTCGTCAGCAGAGATCTGCTTGCTGTTCCTGAAGCTATCAGGCTCTCAAGAAAGACTATAAGGATCATTAAACAGAACCTTTTCTGGGCTTTTGGGTATAATTCAATAGGAATCCCAGTTGCCGCAGGTATACTCTACCCGTTTTACGGAATCCTTATAAATATTCCGGTGGTATCTGCTATAGTCGAGACATTTGCTCCCGGTGGATTTATAAGCCCTGTACTTGCAGCATTTGCAATGGCGATGAGTTCTGTGTCAGTTGTAGCCAATTCCTTAAGGTTGAAGAGATTCAAGCCGAAATACTAATAAACAGGTAGTGAATATTATAACACATTTATGGAGCAGTAAATGAAAAGAATAAAAAATTCATCAATAATCCTTAGTGTTTTGATTATTTCGGTTCTGTTTATATCCAGTGCTTTGGGACAGTCAAGAACATCCGGAATGGAAACCGTAAAGGATGAAATTTCGGGTACATCAATAGATAAACCGGCAGGCTGGATCCACAGTTATACAGAACAGAGTCCCGGGAAAAAGGCTTTATATATCCGAAATAATACTGAAAATCCGGAAGAATCGATAAATATCCTGGTTTTCGCCCAGGCAGCACAGAGCAAAAATGTTTCGGAATATGCGAAGAAGTTAATCAATCAATATTCAAAAGCATATAAAACTTTTGACTTAAAAGAGAAAGAGGCGGTGCTGATCAATGACACTCCTTTTGCTTCGTTCCTGATAGTCTATGACTTCGAGGGTATAAAATATAAGATGAATTCCATTTTTACAGTACAGGATGGAAAAGTGTACCAGATCAATATTATTGCATCTGACAAAGTCTATGATTCAGAAATTGAATTAATAAACAAAATAACAGGTTCTTTTAAGATCAACTGACAATATATAAATTAAAGAGATAAAAAAACGGCATAACCTTCTTATTATGCCGTTTCTTATTACTTATAATTATAATCTTAAAATCCGCCGTCACCAGCATTTTCAGTATTCATCATCTCAGTGTTGTCATAAAGGTTCACCAGATCGAAGTTTCTCATATGGTGCTTGTATTTGCTCCAGAAATATTTATCCTGCTTATGCCATTCTCCTGAGATTAACATGTGTGCCAGCCCGATTATGGAACGGACATAGTTCCTGGTTTCCTTGAATTTTCTTCCATCCTGGATAAGGCCGTCATGAATGCCAAGCCATTCCGAGCCCCACTCCGGAACCCATTCTCTAAGAACTCTTGTGCTGCCGGCGTTATAAGATGCTAAAGCAAGTTCCAACTGGTCGGGATAATCAAAGTATTTATTTAAAAGTTCAGACAGATAAACAGCGCCGCCGCTTATGTTGGTTCTGGGATCTCTATGATCTTCCAGTCCGATATGTTTTGCAGTGACATGTCTTATCTGCATTGGACCGTATGCGCCTTTTCTGCTGGTCGCATGCATTCTGAAATCGCTTTCAAGCGCTGCAACAGCAGTTAATAATGCGGTACCGGTAGCAATTGAATAGCTCGACTGGGAAGCGTCTAATTTGTTTAATGAATATTCGTTCAGTTCATTAAGAATGCTCTGGCCGTTATCCCTGAGCATGGATATCCAGAGATTCGTGTTGTTATCACCGACAATAGGATTTATCGAATGGATTATTCTTCTCAGTTTTTCATTGGACAGATATTCTTCTGCTACCGTATAATATTTCAGTTTGAGATCATCAAGCTTTTTTCTTGTTTCCTGCAATTCAACATCAAGCAGGAAAATTTCTTCATTAATATTTCGGTTATCGAGTAAAAATTTCCCTGTTGAGAAGAAAAAAACTACCGAGAGAGGAATAAGCAGACCGAGAAGAAATCTTTTTAGTATCCTGCCTGAAGAAAATACCCAGGCTTTTTCATCATAGTGTAAACTTAAATTTCTTGTTTTTAACATCAATTCCCCCTGACTACGGGCACTAATTGCGTATTGGCTTCTTCATTCAAAATTCATAAAATTAGTGCAATATGTATGCCAGTCCATCCTTTTTGTTGTTAATAAATAACTGCTGAATTAATTAACTTATTTATGTTTTATAAAACTCGCCCTATCATCGGCTGTGTTCTGATGAAGTCTACAAATCAAACACTCAAATTCTTCTGAAAGTTCTTTATTTCTCCGTACCATCACTATTTTTGCGGTATTTACAGCTTTGTCAAGATCATATTCCGTAAAATTATCTTTTCCTCCCCACGAAAAAGAAGGGATGAATTTTGGAGGAAAACCACTTCCAAATATGTTGCAAAATGAGCCAACTATTGTACCGGTATTGAACATTGTATTAATTCCGGTCTTACTATGGTCTCCCATAATCAGTCCTAAAGATTTTTCGCCGGTGTCGATCTGTTTTCCGTTATGGTGGACCTTTATATCATTATAATTATTCTTGAGGTCGCTGTTATTGGTACCTGCGCCGATATTGATCCATTCACCAAGGAACGAATGTCCGAGAAATCCATCATGCTGTTTGTTCGAAAATCCCTGTATGACACTTGACTCTACCTCTCCGCCTATTTTGCATGTTTCGCCGATACTGGTTCCGCCATAAATTTTTGCGCCTGCTTTAATCAGGGTGTTCCTGCCGATATAGACAGGTCCTGTTATTACAGTATTCGGCATAATCCGGACATTATCATCGATATATACCGGGCCATTTTCAGCATCAATAACCACACCGGGCTGAATCCTGGCTGAATCAGAAATAAATATTTCATCCTTGTTTAAAACATGAATCCCGGAAAATAAAATCTCCTTATCCTCTTTTCCCGGTACACATGATCTGAAATCGGAAATCAAAGCATTGCTGTTCTTAAAGATAATATCCCATGGATACTCTATAATATCAACCTCAATTTTTGTTGATTTGTATTCAGGGAAAAGCTTATCAAGTTGAAGGGGGGTATCAGCATTCTCTTTGATTATGCCCATATCAACTGCAGAAACCACTGCGGCAATGACTGTATCCCCGGCATAGAACAATTTATTCGACTCTGAGAGATCGATCTTTTCACTAAAATCCTCTCCGCACAATACCCTGCCGTTTACAAATAAATGGTCGTCATTTTCGAATCGATTGACTTGATAATTACGGTTTAAAGAGACAACATTGGCGATCACTTCGCGGGAGTGAAGAATGACAGGAAGATCGGGATAACGCATTATGATCTTATCTTTCAAAGAGCTGAAGCCGCATCTCAGGTCATAGACCGGTTTCAGATGAGCTGCGGGATATAAGTTTTCATATCCCATGTCTTCATATATGCAGAGCTTCATATTTCTATCAAATTATACAGCTTATAAGTTAAGAACAATATGGATTAAAATCAAGGTTTATTGATATGAAATTTTATTGCTTTTGTGAATGGTTATGTATACTTTTAACATTTTGACGTATTATCATGAATAAAGGATACCGGGAATGGGACATGTTAACCTGACATTATGTTTACACAGCCATCAGCCTGTGGGAAATTTTGATCATGTTTTTGAAGAAAACTACCGGAAATGCTACCTGCCTTTCATTGAGGTTTATGAAGATTTTTCAGACCTCCCGCTTGCATTGCATTATTCCGGCCCGCTGTTCGATTGGCTTATGATTAAACATCCTGAATTTATAGAAAGATTACAAAAACTTGTAGAAAAAGGCAACATCGAGATGGTTGCCGGAACATATTATGAAGCCATTCTTGCTATGATTCCGGAATCCGACAGGCAGGGCCAGATAAAGAAAATGAAGAAGTTTCTGATTGAGACATTCGGACAGGATGCCCATGGATTCTGGCTGACGGAAAGAGTCTGGGAGCAGGAAATGACCAGTTCACTCTCGAAAGCCGGTATAAAGTATACTATAGTTGATGACACTCACCTTATCAATGCCGGGTTATCCGACAGAGATCTCCTCAGATACTATATTACTGAAGATCATGGCAAGAAAGTAAATATTTTTGCTACTCATGAGAAATTAAGATATATAATCCCTTTTAATGAGCCAGATTCCATCCGGGAATATCTCGGTGAGATTGCCGGTAGAGATCCGGGAGCTTTGCTGGTTTACGGAGATGACGGTGAGAAATTCGGAGGGTGGCCAGGTACTTACAAATGGGTGTATACGGAGAAATGGCTTGAAAGGTTTTTTACAATGCTTAGGGAAAACAGAAACTGGATTTATCTGCATAAGCCGGGTGATGTTCTTGAATACCTTAAGCCGGCAGGGAAAATATATATTCCGGACAGCTCATACCGGGAAATGACAGAGTGGGCATTACCGGTTTCATCCGCACTGCGATGTGAGGATGTGGTCGAGAAAATAAAAAATTCAGGATTATGGGAGGAATCATCTGTTTTTCTAAGAGGCGGTTTCTGGAGAAATTTCAAATATAAATATCCTGAAGCCAACCAGATGTACGCCCGTATGCTGGAAGTCAGTATGAAAGCTGAAGACTCAAAAAGTGAAACTGCAATCGATCACCTTTATCAATCCCAGTGTAATTGTCCCTATTGGCATGGAGTATTTGGAGGACTTTATTTAAATCATCTGAGGTATGAGACTTATAAGAATATGATCAAATCTGAAAAACTTCTCTTTAACGAAAAAAGTGTGAAGGATAATATAGTTATAGAAGAACTCGATCATGATCTCGATGGAAGAGATGAAATATCTATAAGAAATAAGTGGTATAAGCTTTATATTCAGCCTCATTCCGGCGGTAGAATCTACGAATGGGATCATTATCGTGCAGAAACAAACCTGCTGGATACGCTTAGCCGGAAAGAAGAAGCATATCACAAGGAGATAAGAGAGACTTCAGAGTTACAGGCAGATGAAAATGTCCGGACTATTCATGGATCGGGTAAACTAAAGGATCTTTCGATGAAAGACGATCTCGTCTATGATGATTATGAAAGAAAATCCTTTCTGGATCATATTGTAATCGGTGAGATCAGCCCTGACAAACTTCAGAGAAACGAATGTTATGAGCCTTTTATGCTCCCTCTTAATGAATACACTCATTCGATCAGCGAATCAGAAGATACGGTAAAGATTGAACAGTACACAAAAGCGGAATATGATAATGAGGGTATTGTGTTCGATCTTTTGATAACAAAAATTCTGAAGATCAGCAGGAATTCAGATGAAATTGAAATCGAATACAGAATAAAAAACCAGGGCAGGCAATCATTCTCATTTAATTTCGGTACCGAATGGAATTTCGCGATGCTCGCTGGTGATGCTCCCGACAGGT
This sequence comes from bacterium, assembly GCA_028278455.1. Taxonomy (GTDB): domain Bacteria; phylum SM23-31; class SM23-31; order SM23-31; family SM23-31; genus JANQEH01. The sequence continues at coordinate 14,994 of JANQEH010000127.1, read as the reverse complement.
ATTACTTTCTTGATGATGGTGAAAGATCCGGGAAGCTCATTAAGAAACTGAATAAAAAAGACACTAAAAAGTTCGGTCTTGTTGATGAATGGCAGAAATTGAAGATAGGATTTGATTTCAGCGAACCGGTTACACTGTTCACGTTTCCGGTACAGACAATTTCCCAGTCAGAATCGGCATTTGAAAAAGTATATCAAAGCTCGGTCTTCTACCCGGTACTTCACCTTGATATTGAAGCAGGAAAGGAACGAGGATTCAGTTACCGGATCAAGGCGGATGACAGTATTTAACTCATAAAGGTCTCAAGCTAATATGGCAGCTAAAAAAGTCCCGAGAGCTACACTTGGAGAAATATTAGCATTCTGTAAATCCAAAGGCGTTGCATTGTCTGATGATGCGATCGATCTGTTAAGGAAAAAGCTCGATGAAGAACCTGTCAGTAAACCAACCCTGAAAAAAAGCAAATTCCTGTCCTCAAATCCATTAGCAAAACAGGTGATCGACCTTGTTATGGTCAGGAGGGCGGATAGAATAAAAGAGATAGCGGAGAGCAATCCACTTCTGAAGATGATCGATGATAAAAGGAAAGAATTAGGAGCAGATCATCAAACGCTCGAAATCCCGATGTCTCCTGAGCTGAGAAAGGTATTTTTCGACGAATCCAAATGGCAGCCTTATCAGTTGTTCCTCGGGCTTCCGGCTAAGGGAAGGATCGTCAAAGTGATCGAAGAAGCCTTCAAAGATATGCCGTTTATAGGTTTTTTAAGATCTGAAGGAGGGCAGACAAATCTTTATTCCACAAGCAGGATCATGAATGCTGATGATCTGGAAAATGTGAAGTATTTCAGATTAAAAGAAGGTGTTTTTCAGTATGAAATAGATGAGATAGAGCAATATGAAAAAGGGTATTATGATTATATAATGCACTTTCATGATAAAACCTAAATCAGACATAATAATCTCATCCTATACGGAATAAAAATTGTTAATGTGCAAAGATTTCTTCTTGATGAATCTTATTGTGTTGATTAAATTCGTATTTTATTTGTATAAAATACAAAAGTGTTTTTTTTAGCTGTTAATTTTTGTAAATTAATTTCTACCTGAAAATTGGAGTAGGGTGACATTTTATTAATATTACGTGATTGAAACTTAAATCCAAGCAGGTTTTTTGTGTCTGAGATAGGTAATAACACGGCTCAAAGCTGGCAGTTGTTTATAATAAATCCCGGGACCCTGTCTATTGAAAACATTCCCTCGTTTTTAAAGATAATCCAATTTGATCCTTCCAAGAACAGGAAATTTCCTCCGGGCTTCGTATTAGGTGAAGACCTCAGCAATAATACAGGTGGAGTTTTATATCCAAAGGATACGGAGCTTGATACAGCAAGGGTGGAACGTCTTGTAAAGCTTGAAGAAACGAATCCTGATTACAAATTTAAGCTTTCCGTAAAAAAATCGAAAAAAGTGGCCGATTTCTTCAGGGAAATGATCAAAAGAGATTTTACTAAGGCTCTCGAATCTAAAAAAAATAAACAGGAATTCCGGAAATCCATCGGCAGGCTCGAGAAAACAATTGGAATGTATATTGATGACATTCTTAAAGATGATGAGCTGATCTATCTGCTTTACAGGGCAAGGTCGATCGATGTTCTGTCGAGTAAAACGGGGATTCCTCGGTATTTTAATCATCAGATAAATGTTGCCATCTTTGCGCTGGAGATTCTCCAGAATTCACTTCTCAATACAGGGATCAGGTTTGATAAGGGAGATCTGATTAACATTGGTATACTCTGTCTGATCCATGATATTTCCAGTATTGAAAATCTCGGCCATTATGTAGACCTGCCGATCGAGAAGGTTAAAGAGTACTATTTTCAGGAGCTTCAGCAGAGTTTTATTACTGCGAAAATGATCAACCTTGAGATGGACGTCATCGATTCCCTGAAACGTTTCGGAAATTATCACCAGGGACAGAAAGAAGTGCTTTTTGAAGATGACGGCAAAGCTGTTAGTTATGCGAATGTCCTGGTTACAGCTGATTTTATGGATTTGAAGGTCTCCGGTCTTTTTGAAGATCCAATCCCTATCCGCACTGCTACGGATCAGCTGTATCAGATGTCCAACAACAAAGAGTTGAAAAGAGGATTTGTCGATGCCCTCGCAAAAGGACTTAAACTAAATGAGTTATTCGATTTTTACCGCGAAATTGAAAGATTGAATAAGTCATGCCTCTTAAAGAAATTTGCCAGACCATATCCTATGCTTGGTTTCAAAAGTCCGGTCCTATACCTGTGTTCCGGAAAACGGGTTGACTGCAAAGAATATGCTAAGGATTCAAAAGCAGTGAACCTGATAAAGGCAAACAGCGGTCTTGAGCCCGGAACGTATGGTAGATGTAAAATGCTTTCCCGGGAGCTTGTGAAATTCTACGAATCTCATTACAGCGATATCAAAGAGAATGTGATGATGCGGGCAGAGGAAAATAAAAAGAATAAGGACTGACAGGTCGCTTCTGTTTTCAATAATTCTTCCTTGAATAATATACCGGTGTAAAACTAGTGTGAGTCGATTATGGATCTTAATGAAATAAGAAATGAATTTCCTATTCTGGGAAAGACTATCTATATGAATTCTTGTTCTCTCGGGGCCCTCTCGAAAAGATCCAGACAATATGTAAATGATTATCTGGACCTCTGGGATAGAATGGGAGCATCTGCATGGTATGAAAAATGGATGAGCGCAATTGATTCAGTGAGGTCAATGTATGCCAAAGTACTTGGAGCTGATGAATCCGAGATAGCCCTCGGTCAGAATATATCCGGATTGTTATCTTCACTGGGATCTTGCTTCGATCTTAAAGAAAAAAACGGTATAGTGATTACAGACATGGATTTTCCGACTTCAAATTACCAATGGCTGGCAAAAAGAGATGCAGGCGCAGAAGTCAATATTATTGAGTCTGATGACCGGATCCATATTCCGGTCGAAGAATTCAGTAAAGTCATAACCGGAAATACATCCATTGTCTCAACCTCACATGTTTTTTTCCTCAGCGGATATATCCAGGATATAGCGAGGATCAATGGCTATGCAAAGGAAAATAATGCACTGTGTGTTATAGATGCCTACCAGTCAGTAGGGCAGGTACCTGTCAATGTCAGGGATATGGATATTGACGTACTGCTTGGTGGGGGTTTAAAGTGGCTTCTTGGCGGATCGGGAATAACCTTTATGTATGTTAAGAAAGATTTAATCGGAGATTTGAGGCCGACAATAACTGGCTGGTTTGGAGTAAAGGACCAGTTCAATTTCGACCAGACAGATTTTACCTATCATGATGATGCAAGGAGATTTGAGACCGGTACGCCTCCGGTTGCTGCGGTAGTAGCAGCAAAAGGGGGGCTGGAACTCGTTCTGGAGTTCGGGCTTGAAAACATCTGGAAAATGACTAGGGAAATTACCGGGGAGCTTATTCATCTACTTCAGAAAGAGAATATCGAGCTTAGAATACCGGAAAAGAAGGAAGACAGGTCTGCAATTGTAATGGCAGTACATCCTGATCCGGTCCCTGTTGTACGGGCATTGGCGGAGAGAAATATCATTGTTGATTATAGGAAAGACTGTATCAGGATCTCGCCGTATTTCTATAACAATTCCGAAGATATCGAGAAATTTGTGAAGGCATTGAAAGAGGTTCTTTGATCAGATAAGGTTCCTGCTTTTCATCCAGACGGTCACTTCTTTCGTCAGCTGACTGATAAGTTTTGTCTTTTGTGGTTCCATGTGATTAGACTGGATCCAGATTATATCTTTCGGATCACCTGCCTTTTCATACAGCATCTCAGTATACTTTGCCGGAAATCTCTCATCGTCGGCTCCTCCCATAACGAGGAACGGTCTGGGACTTATATCACCGACATAGTGAAGCGGCTCGAGAGGATGAACCAGCAGTTTAGCTAGCAAACCAACAAGTTTATTGAAGAATTTCATTTTATAAGGTAGATTTACTTCAACAAGTTTTTCGATCTTTGATCCGCTGTATATGGAGGCCACACTCTTGATCTTCTGTGTACATGCGGCTGCAGCAAGACAAAAAAATGAACCGAAACTAACACCTGTCAGATATATCCGGTCTTTGTCAATGTGTTCCATCTCCTCTAGCATATCGATTGTCAGAAATATACCTGAAATACTGTTAAAAGCCGCTTTTCTTATTCTTGGGATCGCGAACAGAACCTGCCACCATTTCAGTCTTTTTTCTCCTTCATAGGGATAGTCAGTTGAGATCATAATAACAGGAGTTTCTACAGGATCAAAGTCGACGAAATCGACTATCATCTTCCCGCTGAAAAGACCTCCTAAGAGAATAACTGCAGGTAATTTATCCGTTTTTTTGGGTGGAGATTTAATATAACCGTTAAGTTTAAATCCTTGAGATGCCTTGATTGTGAAATGCTCCAGATTAAACTGTTCATTCTTCTCCAGAACCTCAGTTTCAATGTTCTCTATATACCCCTTGGCACGTATGAATCTCTTTCTGTTATCTCGCAGCAGATACCAGAGGGTCCTCAATATTATAGCGGCTGAAACAAAAAGTATTATATATGTATATATTCCCATAGGATTTCGATTTATTGAACAGTAATCTTTTAAATTGAAGATAATCTGAACCTAAAACAAATACTCGAAGTTAAAAATATATTATTTGAATCGAGGATTGTCAACCTAATTATTAACATTAGAAGTTTTTTATTGATTCGGCACATATTAATTAATAACTTTAATGATGCTGACTATTTAATTATAATTTTGCTTTTATCGAGATATATATGCCGAAATTAAATGTAATGATCCTGAAGAGCGCGGTGAGGATCCCAATTCTAATTTTGACTATTTTTATATCCTGTTCTCAAACTGGAAGTGATTTTCCTGAACCGAGGCCTTATGTAGTAGAAGAAACTGAAGATACTGCTGTTTTGAATGTCTATGCGGATGGTTTTCATGATCTAAACCTGCAGGAGAAGGTGGTTTCCTACTATCTTTATCATGCAGCAATGAACGGGATTGAATTCTTCTATAATCCGGATTGGCTCATTGATCTAAACGGAGGAGCAGGTATAGGCTCATCAGATAATGGTGATCACGGTCCCGAAAATAAAATCGATATGACGATCGAGCTTCTGGAAAAAGCATCATCGTATACTACCGAAAAACATAAGAAAGAATTGTTGGAGCTTGCAGATATAATTAGTAATGTCAGGATCGGCGATCTGGAAAAATTCAGAAATCTATGGATCGATTCAAATTCAAATGTAACTTTTCTCAATAGCTTTATCGCAGAACCAGAGGGGTATGAGCCCGGGGGTGTGTTTTTTACAGATATTTACTCGGAAAAGACAATGAAAGGATTGGTCAAAAATATTTCCTCTTTAGTGAATACTCTGCCCTGGCCGGATGAATTTAAAATAAAAGATCAGGGAATTATTAATATCAAACCTCAAAACATACTTCTAGGCAATAATCTAAGGATACGTTTACCTTTCAATCCGGTGAGAACAGTATTTTACCAAAAAGAATCAGCCGGAAACGGTAAATCAAAGGTATATTATTTCAGCAATATAAGCAAGTCGTTAAGAAAGTCACTGGGGTATACTGTAATAGAAGAATTTGCAAAACCGGTTAATATCGAAGTACTGAAAGCTTACTCGGATACTTATGAGCCGGTTTTTGACATGCTGAAAGAAGTTGTCAGGCTGGCTGCATTAAAAAAGCAAGGCGTAAATGAAAATAATGGATCAGATATCCTGTACACGGTGCTTGCCGATTTGTCGGCGCTATACCTGTTAACCGAGCCTGTGATGCATGAACTGAAACTGATTGAAATTTTACCAAATACAGAAACAGTATTTGAAGCTTATCTAATTCGAAGTTTATTCAACCTGAAATATTTCGATTCTGAAGAAAAAGGCGCCAGGATACGATCAATGGCTTCAAAAATTGTACTGCAGTATCTTTTAGAGGAGTCGGGGGGAGTAAACATATCCAGAGAAAACGGTAAATCCTTGCTTGAGATATCTGCTCCTGATAAAATAGAGAATTCCTCCGCTGAACTGATACGTGAGATAGCAGATATCATCACCAGAAACGATCAGGGGGAGATAGATAATTTTATTTATAAATATGCTTTAGGGATCGAAAAAGTACTGGCGGAAGAAATTGTCAATAGATGCAGGGCTATAAATTACCCGGAATATATTGCACTTTCATATCCATTGCTTGAATCCAGATTGAATGACAACGATGGGATTGTAGATGTTCTAGTTAAGATGCCGGGAAAATCCAAATCCCCCTAGAATTAACATGAGGATAAGCAGAGTATAAATAAAAATTGATTTTCAAAAGAATGTTTTTAGAATTTCCGGAATAAAATTTTATAGATGTTTGTAGTAAGATAAAAACCGAATCATATAATTAATAAGGGAGTGGAATTGGATAAACCCGAAAATCTCTCCGAAGTTGTAGAAGCCGTAAAGCGATCAGAGCCGGAAGCTTTTAAGAAGTTGTATTATTTCTTTTATGACCAGTTATACAGGTATCTTTGTTACCGGACTTCCTCGGCATTTGTGTCAAAAGACCTGATACAGGATGTGTTTATGCGGGTATGGAATAACAGGGAGGGTCTTGATCCGACACAGTCGATAAGTTCTTATCTTTACAGGGTAGCCGCCAACCTCGTTGTGGATCATTTCAGGAAAACGGCTGTTGAGAAAAAACATTTCAGCGAAAAGGTGCCTGAAAATGTTGCATCAAAAGAATCGGATAGATTCGAGTTAAGAGATACTGTGAATAAGCTTCTCGACGGACTGCCTGAGGATGAAAGAATGGTATTCATAATGAACAGGTTTGAAGGTTATAAGCAGAGGGAAATCGCAGAAATACTGGATGTATCTGTGAAAACGGTTGAGAACAGGATTGGCAAGGTACTCACTTACCTGCGCGAGAATGCTAAAAAAAAGATGTGAAAAAAATAGGGTTTTTCCCATCTGAAACGTACTAATATTACAGGAAAGCTATAATTTAAGGGATTTTGCAATATGAGAGAATTAAATGATGAATTAAAAAACCTGATCTCGAAGGCATTGAATGATGAATTGTCTTCAGAGGAATCAAATAAATTTGACCAGTGGCTTCGCTCCTCAGATGAGAATAAAGAGATATATGAAGAATATAAGAGTGTATGGAAAATGACGGATGTTTATGATAAGCCTGAGAAGGTCGTTATTGATGAGCAATGGAAAGACCTTGAAAACCGCCTTGATCTCGGGAGTATAAAAACTGCAGAACAGTCAGTATCTTCAGATGGCCAGCCGAGAGTCATGGAGATGAAATCTGAAAAAGCGGCTGCCTCCGGTTCAGGAAAAAAATGGTTCACCCTTGCCGCAGCTGTGCTTGCTGTTGCGGTTGTTGGAATATTAGGCGTCAAAATTGTTGAATTCATGAGGAAGCCCCACCTGATAGAGGCTGTGACAGCTGCAAATGAGGTTAAAGAGATCACACTCGATGACGGTTCAACTGTACTTCTGAATGCTGACAGCAGGATTGAGTATAACAACTACTTTCCCGAAAACTCAATAAGATTTGTTCATGTTTGGGGAGAAGCGTTCTTCGACGTCATAAAAGAACCGAGATCATTCATCGTAGTAACCGAAAACGCGACCGTAAAGGCTTTCGGAACCTCATTCAGTGTAAAGTATGAGGATGAAGTTACGAGAGTGATCGTAAAGACCGGCAGTGTCGGTTTCAAGGCAAAATCACTCCCGGCATGGGCAGGGATGATCCTTGTCAAAGGGGAGATGCTGACCTATAAGGACGAGAAAAAACTGAATCCTGCAAGAAAAATCGATCCTTCGCAATTTCTTGAATGGGTAGACCGCAGAATCGTTTTTGATGAAACAAGGTTGACCAATGTAATTGCCGATCTTAAAGAAAAGTTCAATGTTGAGATCGAGCTCGCAGATGTGGACCTTGGAAAAGAGACAATTACGGGTTCATTTCATCAACAGCCGGTTGAAGATATTATTTCTTCGATCTGTATGACACTTAATATCAGTTACAAATCAGAGAACGGAAAATACATACTTTCCCGGTAAACTCTTGAAAGGCAAGGGGGATGGAAATTGGATTTAAAACAAAAATATTCATATCTGATCTTACCGGGATAAGATTTGGTATATTTTTCATATCTGCCTTTCTATTCTTTTCAATACTATATTCACCAAATAAATCTTTTTCGCAGGGTGGCTCAGTCCATGCCTCAGAGGGAGATTATTACCTGAACGGTAAGACGGAATTTGACTTCGGAAGATACGAAAATGCCCTGGATATTTGGATAGAGGGTTATGAAAATCTGGCCAAACAAGACCTGACCGATCCGCGGATAGGACCGGCTGTAATTGAGTTGGTTACAAGGAAGAATCTTGAGGATTTGTTTGAAAAAGCATCCGAGATCTACATAAGGGGATTCTCAGGCAGACTGGACAAAAACCATTATGAAAACATCAGACAGGAGATCACCATGATCTCACCTCTTATCAGCGAGGAGGAATACTCCAAATGGATGATACTTCTCGAAGATGGAGATGACGGACTTTTTACGGAGATCAGGAAATTCTGGAGGAGGAATGATCCTATTCCGGCTACATTTGAGAACGAAAGACTTATAGAGCACTGGGAAAGAATAGCCTACGCACGAAAAAATTTTGAAAAAGCCGAGACCACTATTTACGGTACAGACGACCGGGGGCTGATCTATGTGAAATACGGTCTGCCGGATAAAATGGTGAAGGATAATTTCGGCAAGCTGTTCAAGTATATAAAAGGATATAAGGCGCTTCAGCTGGCAAGAGAGATACAGGAACATCCTCTCTATTACAATCCCGAGTTCGAGTTATGGATATACGATGAACTGTTGATCGACGACACGCTGAGATTTTTCTTCGGCCCGGAAGGAGGAAATGGAGACTACGGGCTGAGGTACGGAGTAGAGGACTTTATCCCGGAAAGGGCTTTCCTGGAATCATCCGGAAGGCTTTTCAGGTCGAGACAGCTCCTGGGCTACTTTCTTCAGTATTATTACTACTATCAGCTGGAAAATGTCGATGATTTTTTCTATTACAGAATGCTGGACACAACAGGCAGGGCAAGGACAGCAAGCAGATTAAACACCACACGTTTCATCAATGCTGATTATGATAAAAACGATCCGGCAAAGCTCTCAGCCCCACCGAAGAGCTCTGATTATGATCGTGATATCAGCCCTGTTGATCTCCGGTTCTTTGTCTCGAGATATCTTGATGATGGCGACAACTCCATATTGAGAATAACCGCTTATACGCTTCCGCGGAGCCACACGGAAGCAGATATTCTTTTTCACGATCTCAGCGGTAAACATGAATACGGTTTGAGGCATACATTGACCGTTAATAACGAAAACTGGTTTGAGGTGAACAGAATAGAAGATTATCCCTATGAAGCTATGTGCAACGCGTCTGTATTTGAGATCCCGCTTTATGACAACACGAATGTTTACCAGCTTTCCTCAATTTGCAATGATCTTTATATGGAACAATCATCCTACTCTGCAGTACCGGATACACTGTTCGGTGTATTAGCCGGAAGAAATGAGTTTCTTACCCTGCCGGAGAAGCTGAGCGCTGACCGGACTCAGCTCGAACTCAGTGACCTTGTGATCGGATCGGAAATGCCAGAAGCCCTCAGAAATGACAGCTCAGGTCTGAATATACTCCAGTCGGATGTCCTGTCCCGCACCAGCCCGATGATGCTGTATATCGAGGCATATCATCTTTTTATCGATCCGGATAACCGGTCCCGTTATTCAATCAATTACGAGCTGAAGCGGGAGGGTATACTCGGCAGAATGGACAGGCTCCTGAGGCGTTCTAATATCACGAATGTAACCTCACAGACCAATGAATACAGCTCTATAGGCAGCACAGGGAAGGAAATGATAGTATTTGATATCTCATCACTGTCAACGGGGAAATATGCAATCAATATAGAATTAAGGGATATGATCTCCGGCCAGACCGCTAACAGACAGGCAATCTTCACTATAGTGAATTGATACTGACTGTTGAATCCAACCGGGTAAAATTCGATATCGTCCGCTATAATCCCCAGGAGCCAAATACATATTACTAAATTCAGTTTGTATGGGTATCCGGTGACTTTGTGCACTTAACCTTCAGTTTATTAAAGAATATATTTTAATATGCGTTATTTTAGCAAAATTGCTCATCTTTGTCAGTAGATTCCGCATAAATAATTTTTTAAATTAGCGTACAATGGCAGGTTCTATATCTGTCGAATTGGGTACGTTTTTGAAGGGAAAGATGTAGATAAAGATATTGTATTAATCAGGAGCCAATTTTCAACGGGAGCACAATTTGGGAGTTATACGTCCGGTAGTACTGGAGGCAGTCAGGAACGAAATCGAGAATTCCCCTCATAAGATCATCTACGTTCAGGAACTCGCCGATGCACGCGGGATCGAGGTAAAGGATCTCTGCAATGAATTCAAATACAGGTACAGGTTCACGGTCAAGGAATATGCGTCACTTTTCAAGCTGAGATACCTTGTATTCCTTATCCTGCAGAACGGAAAACCGAACGGCAGGAAGGTATACGATTATGCAGTCGAGCTTGGTTTCAGGGACGATTCCGGATTGCATAATTTCATAAGAAAAAATGGGGGGGGTAGAAGTTTTAGAGATTTTGAAAAGCACGTCCTGACCTACTGCCGGGAAATCTGTAAGTGGAAATGTAAGCAAGAATTTAAGCCAAATATTAAACCTGAAAAAAAGTAAATTATAAAGATTGTGTTTTTTAAATTTTCTATACATTATTAACAAAGATTTTATATTTGTTTTTTGTCTGACTATTAGGATTAAGCAATTTGAAATACTAGAAAAAACAGTAGTATTAATTTTAAGTTTAATTCCGATATTGGGGTCAAATCATGCAGTTCTCTATTTCTTATATTCTCATTTTTAATAACAAATTCAGCCACTCAATAACTACTTACAATGGAAGCTTATTTAATAATGATTAGAAAACTATTTACCGAAAGTAGTATTAAAAATGCGATTAGAATAATAATTGGATTCATATTTATTATTGCGGGTGTTTCTAAATTAGTATCGCCCAATACGCTAATATATGAGATCGAAAAACTTGATTATTTTCATCCTGTGTTGGTATTAATCTTGACTTATGTTTTAATTTTATTCGAATTATTTCTAGGTATATTTCTTTTATTAAAATTTAATAAAAAAAATACGATAATTACTATAGCTGTACTTACTTTCTTCTGTGCATATCTTTCATATAAAATAATAATAAATGATACAAGCACTTGTGGTTGCTTGGGAAATTTTATTGCAATAACTAATGTCCAGGCCTTAATAAAGGACATCTTTCTTTTAATTGGAGCTATATATTTATTATGACAAAATTTAGAGAAAAAAACACTTTAAAATATCTACTTATACTTGTACTAAGTATAGTGGTTATTGTAATAAATATTTTTCTTCTTGGTAAATTCAGCGATAAGAGGAAAAGTAGTACTATGAATAAAAAGTTAGATCCTATTACATATTTTAATAGAGAATTTTGTTCTCTATCTCTGTACTCTGAATTTGATGAAATCTCTATACCTAACGGATCTAGCATATTAATTTTTGGGATTAATAAAGATGTAAATTTCGAAATCGATAAAATAATACAGGTATTAGAAAAAATTAATCTAGAAAGTTATAATTTGAAAATTGTTTTAAAAACAAGTAAAGATCTAATCTCAGAAGATCCCCATCAACAGATTCCTCTATATTCAACCTTAAGTAATGAAATAGAACAGTTTTTTGGCCTAGATGATAACTCAAATTTTACTATGATAATAAATGAAAAAAATGTAATCAAATTTTTCTTACCAATGATTATTAGTGGAAGAGATATACAATCACTATTAAAAAAGTATAGTATTGAAAGTAATTAAGTGGATGTGTTATTGAGAAAGTAGTAACTAAGTTGAGTACGAAATTACGGAATAATTAATTAAAGGATAATATAACTAGGATAACAAGTATCACTAGAATGAAAGAACATGAAATTGAAAAATAGGGAAATCATATGAGAAATATATTGGCCGTAAAGATTCTTTTTTGCATAATTTTTATTTCATGTAGTACTGATATTAATGTTGAAGAGAATTCGGAATATAAAATACCTATAAAAGAAATTGGAAGGGAAGATTCAAAAGCACTGTTTTATAAACCAAGATTTATAAAATACAATAACATAGACAAAAGAGTTTATGTGTCAGATACAGGTAATAATAGAATTATTGTATTAGATGATAATCTGAATTTTATAAAAGAGTATGGTAGTTTTGGGCAAGGTCCGGGAGAGTTTAATAGGCCAGAAGGGATTGCTTTTTCTAAGGAAAACTTAATTCATATTTTTGAAGCATCAAACTCAAGAATACAAATTTTTAATTCACAATTTATGCTAAATTCTGGTTTTCAATTACCAAGTGCAGGCTTCAGAGCATCATTAGACATTGATTCAAATGATAGAATATTGCTAAACGCTGTAGATAATAAGCATCTATTCTCATTACTAGATAAAAGTGGAAATATTCTAGGCAATTTTGGTATAGTGTATGAATATGATCAGAATCATTTAAGTTATTTACATAATCAAACGATTTTTCGCTATGATGAAGATGGAAATTTATATTGTGCATTTGTTAATCACCCTGTATTAAGAAAATATGATAAGTTTAATAATCTGGTTTTTGAAGTAAATACAGATTTTATTCCAGGAGTAAAAAAACAAATTAAAAATTGGGAGAAACGTATAACGGAAAAAGGTGGACCAAATATATATTTATCTAAATCTTTGGTTAGAGATATCTCAATTGATAAGAGTTTCATTTATTTAGGAGTTGCTGGAGAAAAAGGTTTTCCAGTATATGTTTTTAATAAAATGACAGGTAAGCCAATAAAAAAAATATACTTAACCTATGGGGAAAGCTATATTCCGGCATATTATGATTTTTCTTCAGAAAATTATATATATGCAATTGAAAAACTCAATATGGTGGTCCTCAAATATGAAAAATAGGAGGTGTTTATGTTTAAGAAAATCACTTTAGTATTTGTTTTAGGAGCAATATTGTTAACTTTTTATTCTTTTGCAATTGCTGAGTCTTGTGGTGAAAGTGCATCTTGTGGTGCAAGTTCAATATCCTGTAATTGTTCAGAAGGTGGCGAATGTTCAAAAGACGGTGATTCAATCAATGGTTGGGCGATAAATTGTTATTGTGACGATGGTAGTTGGGAAGGTGGATTCTGTATACCTGCACCAGAATAGTTACTAATAATTTCTTAAATATTGTTAACTATATTAAAACAAAAAGGAGTATGATTATGTTAAAAACAGTCTGTATTTTAGCACTTTCTTTGGCAATGATACTTTCATTTTACTCAATAGCATTTGCTTCGTGCAGCGCTTATGTTGACGAATGTTCTGGAGGTGATATTAGTTGCTCATGTGATGGTAGAGGAAGTTGCTCAGCAACATATTCCGGTGGCCCGTTAGGTATGTGGAATATTGAATGTGATTGCGAAGATGGTAGTTATAGTATGGGAGGATGTACAACGACAATGGAATAATCCATAAGCTGGAATTAATAATTTACGGATTTTCGATTTCAATAATAAGGAGAGAGATTAATGTTTAAAAAAATATGCAGTACAATATTTATAATAGCCTTTGTTGTATCTACATATACTTTTGTTTTTGCAGCTGGCTGTTACGTAGAAGAAAATTGTGCAGGAGGAGATGCATCATGTGGCTGTACTGGTTCCGGTACATGCGATTCTTGGGAATCACCACGTGGATATGAAGTTGAATGTGATTGTGACGATGGCGATTCAACATCAGATTTTTGCACTCATCATCAACACTAATTAATTGAAATAAAACTTTAGAAAAAGCCTTAAAAGGAATCAACCCGATATGGTATTCTTTTAAGGCTTTTCATTTTTAAAGATTACAATCTACAATTATTTACTTAATCCTTACTCCTAAATAGGTTTTATCTTCAAATATAACTTTACACTTATGAAAAATCGAGTCTTTGAAATCATAAAATTCATAAAATATATCTCCATAAATTGGATCCTTTTCTATAAAGTATTTCCCATAAACGCCCTCAGGAATCAATTTTCTCAGGCTTTCGTGATATTGGTTTTTATTTAAAAAAGTCATTAATTCTCTTGGATATTCTTGTTCATTTTGTTTTACCATTATGAGCTTTTCTTTTCTATTAAAAAACTCTATAGAAATTACTTCTTCATCAAGAAATTCAAAATTCCATTTTCCACAAAATGGCTCTAAGGTAGTAGTTTTGTATGAATCTGCAATTCTTTCTTGAGCCATTGAGAGATTAACAAAAAGAAGAATTATCATGAATGTTATAAGAAATATTTTGCTTGTCGAAATTGTGTCCATTATTCCTCCTATATCGAAAAGATTATCTAATAATAGTATAATCATTTATAAATAGAAAGTCAAATCCATATACTTTATTATAAAAAAATCTATGAATGATTTTATGCTATAATACTATTATTGGTAAGTTTTCTAATAATAAATACTCATGATCACTCCAACGAATCGAGCTTCATTTGCGTAAAGATTTTCTGCACCAAAGATTTATAGTCTCTGTTATAGCAACTGCAAAAGAACAGGAGCGCTCTCGATAACGAAATACGTAGATACAGGCATCTTTACCTATACAACAAATACCTGCTGCGCATTTCTTTGAACTTGTTCAGTTCTTCCTGATATGAGCCGATAATCACGTCCGCCGGAACTCCAGCCCTGAGTTTGGCGTAGAGTGTTCCC
>JANQEH010000103.1 GCA_028278455.1 bacterium | reverse complement strand
GCGGTAAACAGGGAAGACATCAATAGACTGGAGGCAGGTGTTTCGATCGGGAAAAATGAAATTGTTCATGCGAAAAGCAGAGTGATGAATCACAGGAGGACAATTGTCGAGATCACGATCCATGAGGGAAAAAAGCATATAGTAAAGAGAATGATGGAAGCAATGGGATATAAAGTCTCATCTCTGGAAAGAGTAAGATTTGCCGGACTGTCAATCAGAAAAATACCAAAAGGCGGCTGGAGATTTTTAACAAAGAATGAAGTTAATAAAATATATGAAATTACAGGATTAGTAATAAATAAATAACTCAATATTGATGATCAAACTGTAATTAACTGAAACCGTTAACCATTAACCTAATTAATGTAATGGAGGCAATTTAATGAATGCCGATGCAACCAAAAACGAAATAACTAAAGAAGAACCAAAAGAAGAAGTAAAGGTGGAAGGTACAGAAGCCGCCGCTGAAAAAGCAAAAGAAGTAAAGGCTGAAGTTAAGAAAGATGATCAGAAAGAAACTCAGTTGAAAATGGAACCGGAAGTAAAAGAGCCGGTTATTCCGCTGCCGGAAGAACCAGGAGAGGAGAGTAAATACAAACCCGGTCAGGTTGTTAAGCTTGAAGATCTTGAGGAAGAACTTGAGTATACAAAAGAAGAACAGGAAGTACTTGAAAAGCTTTATAATCAGACCATTAGCAGTCTATCTGAAGGTGAAATAGTCAAAGGAAAGATACTTTCCATTACAGATAAAGAAGTAGCTGTAGATATCGGTTTTAAATCTGAAGGTGTTATTCCGAGAGACGAGTTCAGGGATACCGAGGAACTGGAAGTCGGTGAAGAGATCGAAATATTCCTTGATAAGATCGAAGATACAGACGGTCAGTTAAGACTATCAAAGGAAAAGGCAGATTTCTCGAAACTCTGGGATAAGATAGTCCAGATCTATGAAGACGGTGAAACTATTGAAGGCAAAATCGTCAGACGCATAAAAGGTGGAATGGTTGTTGATCTTATGGGTATCGATGCATTCCTCCCGGGATCTCAGATCGACGTTAAACCGATAAGAGATTTTGACTCACTGCTGGCAAACTCAATGCAGTTCAAGGTTGTGAAGATCAATCACCTGCGCAAAAATATCGTCGTGTCCAGAAGAGTTATTATCGAGGATGGATTATCCGAGCAGCGTGAGAAGATGCTGTCCGAGCTTGAAGTTGGACAGGTCAGAAAGGGTGTTGTTAAGAATATCACCGATTTTGGTGTGTTTATTGACCTTGGCGGTGTGGATGGTCTTCTGCATATCACTGACTTGTCATGGGGTAGAGTATCCCATCCATCCGAGATCGTCAGCCTGGATGATGAGATTGAAGTAGTAATACTTGATTTCGATAAAGATAACAAAAGGGTATCTCTCGGACTGAAACAGCTTCAACCGCATCCCTGGGAAAATATCGAAGAAAAGTATCCTGTCGGTACCCGGGTAAAGGGTAAAGTAGTGTCCATCACCGATTACGGCGCATTTATTGAGCTTGAAAAAGGTATCGAAGGATTGATCCATATCTCTGAGATGTCCTGGACACAGCATATTAAGCATCCGTCCAAGATAGTTTCAATAGGTGAAGAAGTAGAAGCGGTCGTATTGAATTTTGACAAAGACCAAAAGAAGATTTCTCTCGGCTTAAAACAGATCGAGCCGGATCCCTGGTCAGATATTCTTACAAAATACCCGATTGATTCGCGTCATAAAGGTATAGTTAGGAATATTACTAACTTTGGAGTTTTCGTTGAGCTTGAAGAAGGCATCGACGGACTGATCCATATTTCTGATCTGTCATGGACAAAGAAGGTAAGACATCCAAGTGAGATAGTGAAAAAAGGTGAAGAGATCGAAGTAGTTATTCTTAGCGTATCTCCGGAAGACAGAAGAATTTCTCTCGGATTCAAACAGCTTGAAGAAAATCCATGGGATGCTTTTGAAAGACAATATAATAAAGGTGTAGTAACTCAGGGTACTGTTGTCAGATCGATCGAAAAAGGATTGATTGTCGAGATCCCTGGTGGAGTAGAAGGTTTTGTACCTTCGGCTCACATGGGAGGTGAGATGGGAGGAGAGGCAATCAAGAAGAAACAGTCGATTGTCGGCGAAGTGCTTGATCTTAAAGTGATAGAATTTGACAAAGAGCAGAAAAAGATAGTCCTTTCTCAGAATGAATTCGTTAAGGATGCTGAAGATAAAGATGTTCAGGAATATATGAAGAAGCAGGAAGATGATATAAGTGCTGACGAACAGGAAAAGGCTGTGGATGCAAAAGAAGAAGAAATAAAAGCAGAAGAAACTCCGGTAAATGCCACGGAAGAACCTGCAGAAGAAAAGACTGAGGTGAAAGAAGCAGAAAAAGAAGTACCCACTCCTGAAACGGAAGATAAAAAAGAAGATACTGAGACAGATGTGAAACCTGCAGAAGAATCTGAAGAGAAAAAAGAAGATAAGAAAAAGACTAAGAAGGATAAAGAAGAAGCTGATGTGAAAGACGATAAGGAAAAGAAGAAGGAAGAAAAGCCTAAAGCTGAAAAAGCAAAAAAGACAAAAAAGGAAGAAGAGGTTGAAGAAGAAAAAAGCGAATAACTCTTACTTTCTGTAATTGTCTTTTTTTGTAAAACAGACTGTTCTTAGAACTAACTTTAGACTTATACAATTTAATGGATATTGGACTTTTTCAATATCCATTATATTTTTTTATTGTAGATGTGCTAATCAAAGACGATCATGGCTAAAAAAGTAGCTTTTTATACTCTGGGTTGTAAGGTGAATTCATCTGATACTGATGTGCTGGCATCATCATTTGAAAGCCACGGGTACGATATTGTCGAATTTGACGAGTACAGCGATATTTATCTGATCAATACATGTACTGTAACGCATCAGGCAGATTCCCAGTGCCGCCAGATTATAAGACAAGTTAGAAGAAGAAATCCTGATGCTGTGATAGCCGTAACAGGTTGTTATGCTCAATCCGAGCCAGAAGAGATTAGTACTATTCCGGGAGTAGATATTATTCTCGGAACGAGGGAAAAGTATTCGATTTTCGACTACCTGGAGGGAAATTCCTGTATAACCGGCCCGGTTATTAGGAACGGTCTTGAGTTAGATCCTTTTACGAAAGAGGATAAGCTTCCATTCAGCACAGCCAGGACCAGGGCATTCCTGAAAGTACAGGACGGTTGTTCTTATAAATGTTCTTACTGTATAATACCTTCCGTAAGAGGACCGAATATCAGTAGAAGCAAAATCGGTATCCTGAATAAGGCCAGAGAAATCAGAGATGCCGGATATAATGAGATTGTACTTACAGCAGTAAACCTTGGTGAATTTGCACCGGACAAAAACTATAGATTAAATGACCTTTTAAAGGATCTTGTAGCTATTGAGGATTTACCCAGAATAAGATTGACTTCCATAGAACCAAATTGTCTATCTGAGGAACTGATCTGTTTCATTTCGGAAAATAACCGGATATGCGGACATTTTCATATACCACTGCAAAGCGGGAGCGATCCGGTTTTAAAGAGGATGCGCAGAAAATACCTGACCGAACATTATTCTGAGGTAATAACTAATATCAGGAGATATTTACCTGAAGCAGGGATAGGGGCTGATGTAATGACAGGTTTCCCCGGTGAAACGGATGAGGAGTTTGAAGAAACCTTCAAATTTGTTGAAGGACTTCCGGTTACATATCTACATGTATTCAGATATTCCCCAAGGAAAGAAACTGACGCAGCTTCAATGGGGGGGCAGATCGATCCTCAGACCGGGAAGGATAGGAGTAAGAGACTGATCGAGCTTGGATTGAGTAAAAAGAAAGGGTTTATCTCAAGCCAAAAAGGGAAGATACGGGAAGTGCTATTCGAATCCACACAGCCCGAACCGGGTATCTACGAAGGATTCACAGATAACTACATCAGAGTGAGATGCAGAGGAGATAATCTCTCGAATAAAAGGAGGAATGTACGCCTGGCCGATCAGGAGGGAACTATTTTTTTTGGGGAGATATTAAAATAATAAACAATGACCGAAAGAATATAGATGAATGTTCACATAAAGACATACGGCTGTCAGATGAATATTTATGATTCCGAGCTGGTTGCCGGTATATTGAGCAGTGAAGGTTTTACGATGATCGACAATGAGGAAAATGCAGATGTAATCCTCGTAAACACCTGTACGGTAAGGCAGCATGCGGACCATAGGGCATTGAGTATCATCAGTCAGCTACTTGCAAAAAAGAAGAAGAATAATTACCTGAAAGTTGGTCTGCTTGGTTGTCTCGCTGAAAGACTGGGTGATGAAGCTGAAAAAATGCTGTCGGGAATAGACCTTGTCCTGGGTCCTGATTCCTACAGAATTATTGCAGATCTTCTTAAAGAAATACCTGAGAAACCTTATCTAGAAGCTGAAAATAAACTTGAAGATTATGACAACATTCCTGCCCTTACTAAGCGAGGATCTTCTGCATTTATTGCTATTTCACGAGGATGCGATAACCGGTGTAGTTATTGTATTGTTCCTTTTGTGCGCGGAGATGAAAGGTCGAGGCCAGCAGACAGTATATTGGATGAAGTGAAGAGGCTTGTCGATGAAGGATTCAAGGAGATCACATTTCTTGGCCAGAACGTTAATTCATACAGGTCGAATGGTATAGAATTTCCTGATCTTCTTGCAAGGACGAGTGACATTCAGGACTTGAAAAGAATAAGATTCACAACTTCTCACCCGAAGGACCTGTCCGAAAGACTTATCAGGGTCATTGCAGAGAAAGAAAACATCTGTTCCCATATTCACCTACCGGTGCAATCGGGGTCAAATAATGTACTTAAAGCAATGAACAGAGAATATACCAGGGAACATTATATGTCCCTGATTACGATGATTAAAGAGAATATCTCATATGTATCTATTACCACGGATATAATCTCGGGTTTTCCGGGTGAAACACTTGCAGATCATCAGGATACGCTTGACCTTGTAAAGACAATTGAATATGACAGCGCCTTTACTTTTAAATATTCTCCAAGAGACGGTACAGGTGCGTTTGAGCTTGACGATAATATTCCTGAAGCCGAGAAGGTTAGAAGACTTAGTGAAATAAGCGATCTTCAGCGAAGTATATCTACTCTAAAGAATAAGAACTATATGGGGAAAGAAATCGAAGTTCTTGTTGAATCGGTAAGTAAAAGGTCTGAGAATGATCTTCTCGGAAGAACAGAATCCGGTAAGAATGTTGTCATTTCAAACTGTAACCATCCTGTCGGTAGTATTTGTATTGTAAAAGTTACAGGTACAACAAGTCAGACTCTGATGGGAAAATCAATTAAAATGATTGAATAATTTATATTTTATTGTAAATTAAAGCAAAAACCAAATTTGGAGGTATCCATGTGGGTAGCTCGATGGATCTTAGTACTAATAGTATTTATTGTAGCTCTATGGTTCGGTTTTCAAAATAACAGCCAGATAGTCACAGTAAAATTCTGGAAATACCAGGCAGCGGATGTTCCTCTTGCTATGACTCTATTTGTTGCTTATGTTCTTGGCGCACTTACATGGTTCATAGTTGCTATTGTCCAATATCTCCAGATCAAGGCTGAGGTTATGAGTGTCCGAAGAGAGAAAGCAAGACTTGAAATGGAGCTTTCGAATCTGAGGAATATGACTATTGAAGAAGATGCAAACACAGGTGAGGAAAAATGACCGCGCTGATCGATTTTATTAAGAGTTATTATCTATATCTGGCAATAGGGCTTGCAGCCCTTATAGCCTTATGGGTATACTTTAAGTTTAAAAGATCGCAGAAAAAGAGAGTAATTGAGAGAAAATCTCATTCATATATTCTTGCGCTTAATGAACTAATTGCCGGAAATAATGCCAGGGCAAAAGAACAGTTTATTGAAGCTGTTCGCTTTGACACAAATAATATTGATGCATATCTTAAACTCGGTATGCTTTACAGGCTTGAAAATAATCCTGCAAAAGCATATAAAATTCACAAAGAACTGACTATCAGGCCTAATCTAAATAACTCACTGCTTATCGATATTTACAGTAATATCGTCGAGGATCTCATCGATCTGAAAAGCTACAATGACGCACTTACTTTCATTGAAAAAATACTGTCGATAGATCCGCATAACAAATGGGCTCTCAAGATTCAGCCTGATATTTATACGTACAAGGAAGATTGGAAAAACGCGTTCAAATTTCTTAAAGCGAACGCTTCTCAGCCAGAAACAAAGAGTAGGCAGCTTGCATTATACAAAATTGCAAATGGTTTGAAGCTGATGGACCTTAAAGAATATCATGATGCACGTATTCTCTTCAAAGATGCGATAAAACTGGACCGATCCTATCCGCCTCCTTATTTGCTGCTCGGTGGAGCCTATGAAAAAGAGGACAGGGTGGATGACGCTGTTAAGGTATGGAGAGAATTCTCTGAGCAAGTGCCTGACAAGTCTTATATGGTTTTTGATTTTCTCGATCATGCTTATTTTCAGACCGGTAATTACGGAGCAATGGAGGTATTCTACACAAAGTTGATAGAGAAAGATCCTGACAACTATAAAGCTCTCTTAAAACTTGGTGAGATATATTTCAAGAAGGGTGAAAAGGATAAGGCTTTTGATATGACGGAAAGAAGCCTGAAAATCAATCCTCATTCACCTCATGGCCTGAAGAACCTTATCCTTTATCTTGACAGCAAGGGAGACCTTCAAACTATAAAGGAAAAAGCATTATCGCTTGCGGAATCTGTTACAGATAAAAAAGCTTATGTCTGTTCTCACTGCGGTTATAATACTTCTGAGATCAGGATCAGGTGCCCTGAATGCAATGAGTGGGATACATTCGATTTTTAGCTCAACGCATAATTTATATATACATTAAAATGTGTAAATACATCGTATTTCTTTTGTTGATCATATTATCTACCACACCAGTACAATCTCAGAGTATTGAGAACGTTCTGGATGATTATGACCGTGGCAGGCTTGAGCGGGTAAAGGAGATGCTTCCACTATTGGAAGCAAGATATTATGACAGACCGGAATTTATGTTCCTCAAAGCTGTATTTGAGGAAGATGGTGAATCGGCATTTGCATTATACAGTGAGATAAATGAGAAATTTCCCGATCACCCGGTGTTTGAAAGAGTCCTTTGGAGGATGTGTCAGTATAATTATGCTAAAGGTCTATATGTAACCTGCATTGATATGGTTGATAGATTTATAGAAAAATTTCCAGTTTCCGATCATCGCCGTGATGCACTGGAATTGCGTCGTAAAATAATTGATTACCTTGGAGATAGAGAGCCTGAGGAGGCGCCTGAACCAGTTCCGGACCAACCGGTTTTTACGATCCAGGTTGGAGCGTTTGCAAGCAGAACAAATGCACGACGGCAGCTAAGCTATTATAGAAGGTTGGGAATATATAATTCTGAGATCAGAGAGCAAACAGTAGGGGAACGGACCTTATTTAAGATCTGGGTGGGTGAATATACTTCCAAAGACGAAGCACGTATTGCCGGTGATGAACTGAAGAGAAGATATAGAATTCCAGCGGTTACAATAGTCCAGAAAAACAAATGATATTCGTATTATCCGGACCGATCCGGCACCAATTTTTGTAACCGCAGAATCCTTCATTTACATAAATTACCTATGGGCAAAGGACCGACACCTTTGATGGGACAATATAATTCCATCAAAAAAAAATATCAGGATGCCGTGTTGTTCTTCCGCATGGGGGACTTTTACGAGATGTTCTATGATGATGCGAAAATTGCATCTGATGTCCTCGGATTAACGTTGACATCCCGCGCTCATGGAAAATCTGCTGACGTTCCCCTTGCAGGATTTCCCCACCACAGCCTTGAAGTCTATCTATCTAGAATGCTGAAGGCAGGATACAAAGTTGCAATATGTGAGCAGGTAGAAGATCCCAAAAAAGCAAAAGGTATTGTGAAAAGAGCAGTACTTGAGGTTGTTACCCCCGGTACTTCAACTTCCGATAACGTGATCGATGCTGCGGCAAACAACTTTCTGGTATCGATCTTCAGCCGGGATGGGATACTCGGTATGGCGGGAGTGGATGTCTCAACCGGTGATTTTTTCCTTCTTGAGGATAAGACTGATAAAATACTCTCACAAATCCAGGGACTCGATCCTTCCGAGATCATTGTACCGATGGAACAGTCCGATAAGATTAAGCAGCTCATTAAATGGTCTCCTGAACCGATCTTTACGAGAGTAGAGGATTACTTTTTTTCTTTTGAATATGCGGAGGAGGTTTTAAAGGAGCATTTCCAGACTGTATCATTGAAAGGATACGGATGCGATGATAAAAGCTGTGGTATATCTGCGGCAGGGGCAGTTGTGAAATATCTTCAGAGCCTCCAGGACGAGACGAGACTCGGGCATATCCGTAAACTCTCCACACTCAATACTGCAAACTATATGGAACTGGACAATGCCACAAGGAGAAACCTGGAGATACTCTCTCCGATGCGCGAGGAGAATAAACAGGGGAGCCTGCTTTCAGTACTGGACAGGACAGTTACAAGGATGGGAGCTCGACTTCTTAAGATGTGGCTTGTACGGCCTTTACTGGACAAGACAGCGATCCAAAAAAGACACCAGAGTGTCGAAGAACTTATCAGCAGGTATGATATTCGGGATTCATTAGTGGATATCCTTGGAGAAATAAATGATATAGAGAGGATCACTGCAAAAATAAATTCCCGGAAAGCGAATGCAAGGGATATTAGAGGTCTGGGAAAGAGTCTTGAAAAGATCCCGGAAATCAAGGATCTGCTTAAGGAATGCGGTTCTGTTCTGTTAAAGAAATACAAAAAAGAACTTCGTCCGCTTAACAATATTGTAAAGGTTATCGACAATGCTCTTGTTGAGGACCCGCCGGTAAGTATTTCGGACGGAAGACTGATCAGGAGCGGATATAACAAAGAGCTCGACGAGTTAAAAGAACTGGTTAAAGGCGGGAAGAAATGGATAGCTGATCTCCAGCAGACTGAAAGGGACCGGACGGGGATCACATCTCTTAAGATCAATTACAACAAGGTTTTTGGATATTATATAGAGGTAACAAAAACACATCTATCGAAGGTTCCGGAACACTATATCCGCAAACAGACACTTGTCAATGCGGAAAGATTCATAACACCTGAGATGAAGGAAAAAGAGGAAAAGATCCTCAATGCCGAAGAGAAAATGATCAGACTGGAGAGTGAACTCTTTGAGAATCTCAGGACACTTATAGCCGAAGAGACGGCATCTTTACAGCAGAATGCTGAACTAATTGCTAACCTGGATGTCCTCTGCGGATTCGCAAAGATCGCCGAAGAAAACGAATATTGCAAACCTGAGATATTAAAGAATCAGGAGCTTAAAATATTAGAATCACGTCATCCGGTAGTTGAAAAACTTCTTCCTCCCGGTGAGCCGTTCATCCCGAATGACCTTATAATGGATCCCGCGGATAATGAACAGATACATATTCTGACCGGCCCGAATATGTCGGGAAAATCGACGATCCTGCGGCAGATGGGTTTATGCGTCCTTATGGCGCAGATCGGGTGTTTTGTTCCGGCTCGCAGCGCAAAGATCGGAATCGTAGACCGGATATTCACCCGTGTCGGTGCACAGGATGACGTCAGCAGGGGGGAGTCTACCTTTCTTGTCGAAATGCTCGAGCTGGCGAATATACTTAACAACGCAACCCCGGCAAGCCTCATACTTCTTGATGAGATCGGCAGGGGAACGAGTACCTTCGACGGATTATCAATAGCTTGGGCAACGGTCGAGCATCTCCACAACAATAAAGATGTTGCCGCCAAGACTCTTTTCGCAACTCATTACCATGAACTAACATCTATACCCCAGATGCTGCCGCGGGTGAGCAACTATCATGTTGCCGTAAAGGAGTGGGGGGATTCGATAATCTTTCTTCATAAGATGGAAAAGGGAGGCTCTGATCACAGCTACGGTATCCAGGTCGCCAAAATGGCTGGAGTTCCTGATTCGATAGTTAACAGGGCAAAAGTTCTCCTGAACATCCTCGAAGCGACCGAACTTTCGCCGAACCTGCTCTCGATTCAGGGCGGGAAAGACGCTCAGCAGCCGGACAGCGGATACCAGATCAATCTTTTTACTGTTGAAGATTCAATGCTCAGGAAAGCTCTCCATAAGATTGATCCTGAGGCTATATCACCGCTCGAAGCAATCAATAAGCTGTTCGAGCTGAGGGATATACTGTTCGGAAAAAACAGCTCCGGGAGCATTGAGCCGGATTGATGGTTATTAAGCAGTATTGTTTCTTCAATTCATAATAGTGTTAGTTATTAACCACCATTACACAAACCCGGTATACCAATATTAGAAGATTATAGCAAAACATTACCAACCTGTTATTGTACTGCATCATATAAATATCCCTTATTTACGGCGGTTTCGGCATCTGAAATAGTAGATCGTGAATCAAGTCCAGGATGACTATGCTTTGTCTGATTATGCATTGGTAGCCATTACACAATTATTAACACGACACTATGACTTCTCCGGTCTGATACTCCAGAGATCATCCATCTAATCCACCGGGGAAATATTTGCCCCTTCCGAAAAATACTTCCGGGAAATCTCTTCCCGAAATCCACTACCGGTGCCGCTTATCCCTGCTCACTAAAAAACTGGCATACAACTTGCAATTAAGGCAGTCTGTTGTCTTAATTTTGCTCTTTGATTTCGGAAATTTGAGATTATGCAAATAATTTCGATTTTCACTTAAAGTTTTAGAGTTTGCTTCCGATAATAGAGTAAGCAATGGAGTGCAGGCAGGCGAAATAGGCTGTCCGCAGTCCCCCAAAAAATGTATACGAATGGACTACTGGCAAAAATTATGTATCAAGACGGAGGTTAACAGCTTTTGATGATTTGTTACAGTTTAATGCATTCTTTATTTTTTGACCCGTTAAATAGACAGTTAATCGAAACCCGCGGAAATGCAGGAGCAGCTCCGGCGGGATTTCTGCATTTTGTATAGATAAGTTAAATTTTTCTAAGGTAAACACCATGGATCAGGCTCAAAAATCAGACAAAAAAATAGAAAACATTAGGAAATATACTTTAACAAAGGAGTCTAAAATGAGGTCAAAAGCAGTTATCGTTTTTGTAACCTTGCTGGCTATAACTCTTTTAGCCGGAAGTGCTTTTGCACAGATTCAGTGGGGAACCACAAAGGCAGCTGAGCTTAGCGTGCTTACGCCCGGTAAGATTACAGCTTGTACTCTGGATGTGGTCCTCGATACAAATGCTGAATTGACTTATAATCAGACACTGACATTATGGATAGGAGACTTTATCGTAGCCTCCGAAACCATAGCCGAAACGGAGAATAATTATGTGTTTTCTTCGACAAACGGCGCTCTAAATATGGATAATGACGGCAGTGATTTTACAGTCACATACAGCGAAACTGACAGCACACTCACATTCACCCTGGGTGAATTTGCATTGGTACCCGGTGATGATCTTAAACTGGTCGTCTCGAATGTTCTCATCAATAAAGGTGATAACGGTTCGGCAACGGATGCATTCCATTTTAAGATCAAGAGTTCTGATCAGCCTTTATGGTCAACAGATACAGACTCCGATAATGACCTCAGCGCAGCCAGTGATCAGAGGATTAAGACAATCACTTTCGGTGACAGTGTTGCTGGTAACCAGACATATGCTGTTCTTGTCGACTCGGCAGAAGGTTACATTCCCAAGACAGGTAAGCTTAAAGTTATTCTGCCTGACGGATATACTTTCACTTCATCCTCACCCGATTCAGTATTTGTATGGGATGATGGTGCTGCAGTAACGCTGGATTATACAAATATTACTGCAACAACAAGAACTCTTGAAATACCGTTTAATAACTCTGCAGATATAGCAGACGGTTCTTTGTTGACAATTAATATTGGTAATTCTGGGAACAAAATTATCAATAATCCTGCCATTTATTCAGGTACTGCTCCAGATACTACTCAGCAGAGAACATTTACGACAGGTATTGATCCCACACAGGCCCTTACAGCTACAGCAAATAAATACAATGTTACCGTTTACGGTCTTGATTATGACGATGATGAGATATTTCTCGATCAATCAGCCGCTTATTCAGGTGGCGCTATAGTTGACCTGACTTATGAAGTAGTCTCTAACTGGTTTCCTGTAGCAACAGCCAACACAGGCTGGGGGGGTACACTGATAGGTGACAACACTGCAGGAAGTCTTACCCAGCTGGATATCTGGTTCATGACCAGTACTAATGTCGACTCAGTGAACTGGATCCAGTTTGATCTGAGTGCCTTTGACGTAGATTATAGTCAGGCTATAGATTCAACAAATTTTGCTTTTTCAGGCGGTGGTAACCTTACGGCAGGTACATTCCATACCGATACTGTTTCTGGTTCACCTACAACTATAAGAATCACACCTCAGTTAGGCCAGGGTGTTGCACTGCCTCCGCATACACAGATCAAGCTTACGATAACCTCTGGTGTACTACAAAATAAGGGAGCAGCTACCGATTTTACTGTGAGTATGAATACTGCAGACCAGACAACATCAGTTTCGGACAGGGATACTGACGAGATTCTTCCGAATACTGGAGGAATAATCAATGGATTCTGGCTTCAGGATTCTGCCGCAGGACAGCCTAGTGCTATCGATACTCTCAGGTTTGTGACAGCAGGCTGGATTCCTGCCGACGGTAAGATCAAGATAACTATGCCTTCCCAGTTCGTTCTGCAGTCAGCGATAGACTCTGCAGTGATCTGGTTTGACAGTGCTGGTACAAGCTGGCCGAATGGAAAATCAGCTTACTATCTGTCTACCGGTTTAGAACCGGATCCCGGTTCAGGATCTCGTTCTGCCAGGATCAAGGCGATCTCAACTGACAGTAGTACAATTACTAATACCGAGATCATTCTTGAACTAGCAGATGTAACAAACGGACATAAGATCCCGGCTGGTTCAAATGTATGGATCTCAGTGGGAGATACCCTTGGATACCATTCAGGAGCTGCAACTTATGATCCAGCATTTAACAATCCTGCTCCTACTTATGCCGGGCAGTATCCGACAACCGGATCTCGCAGCCCGATTTCAATTACAGTTTACAATAGTAGTGGTGGTGAACTGCTAACAGGTAATAACTCTACGGCTCCAATCGGTATTAATACGATTAAATGGGGAGCCCAGGGTGAATACATGGGTTCAGGTTTGCCAAAGGTCTCGCGTGACTCAATGGCATATTTCGGATCGAGCGGTGAAGTTGATCATAACCAGTCTTCAGTCAGCGCTGGTGACTCCCTCGGATTAAGAATCTGGTTCACCGTTGGAGACAGTATGTGGGCCGGCGATACATTATATATTGGAATTGGAAACTATTTCCAGGTAGATACTGTTGAAGCTGAAGTTCAAGCTAACGTTACGTTGGCAGGCGGCGGTTTTAATGGCGGTGCTGCAGATCAATACACATTATTTTACAGCACACCTAAGAATGCTTTAGCTCTTATTCTCGCGGGTGATGATCAATTCGAACCGGATTCATTGATTACCCTGACATTTGAACAGCAGGGTACTGACGGTGTGAGAGAAGGCGGTGTTCTGTTTGCACAGGGTCAAAGGAGTAGTGATATACTATTAAGTCTCTGGTCAAGCAGACAGCACACGGCTGTAACAATGGATACAACACACCTTAGCTTTGCTGTTGCTGCGAAAGATACTGTTGCTCCATTCCTATTTGCCAAAGAAGACTCTGTTGCAGGTAATACATCTAGCGATTCCCTGTATATAGAATTTAATGACGCTACAGTATTCCCGGGTGGCTATATAACCGTTAAACTGGATTCAGGTATGAGTTTTGTTACAACCGCTAACGGTTGGGATGGAACGAAACTGACTGTAGACCGAAAATGGGGTCCTGCCGGTACTGAAACATCATCACTTACACCTACAGTGACGAGGGTATCAAACGACTCCATCAAAATTGCTTTTGCTTCTGATACCTTAGGTAACGGTAGAATCCTGCAGGATACACTTGTTATTAAATTTGGTGATGGCACTACAGACCTGATAAATAATTATATTCCGGATAGTATTTCAGGCAGACGCGATGCTGTTATACTGGATGATTCACCATATATAATCCGTATTTTTGATTCAAGCGACAGACTTGTAAAGGACTATGCCTATGGTGGAGCGATTACCGGTACTGGCGCAACTGTAACGAACGTATTTAACGGTGGTCCGCTTTC
>JANQEH010000090.1 GCA_028278455.1 bacterium | reverse complement strand
CTCAATATAAAACAGACTCACAAGATCGATAATCAGGACATTGGATATAACAGTAAGAGTTTCCGAAATTACAGAGTCAAAACTCTCAGCAGCATTTAACCGTGATGAAACATTTGAAATCAGCATTTCATTTCGAAGCAGCGTTCTCAGCTTCAACCGTTCATTTTCCAGGGTTGCTTCGACACGCTTCCGATCTGATATATCTCTGAAGCTGGCAAGGATATGGGTGCTGCCAGAATATTCAATCTTAACACCGCCAACCTCAACTGGGATGTTTCGGTTATCTTTTGAGGTAAAAACCGTTTCATCTATGTAAGAGACACCTGATGAAAGAGTTTTATCAACAAAAGACCGGATTTTCAAACGCTCTTTCGGAGGATGAATTTCATATATACTGAGCTTATTGAACTCTTCCAGGCCATAACCCAGTAGATCGACAGATCTCGAATTGAGACCGCTGAACTTCCCCTCTTCATTTATAAGAACAAGGCAGTCAAATACCTGATCGAACAACCGTTTAAAGTTCTCCTCGGATTCCTTTAGCTGGGCTTCAGCATTTTTACGCTGGGTGATATCGATAAGAAAACCATCTACGTGAAGCGGTTTCCCGGCAGAATTACAAAACATATCACAGGAAAGCAGACCGGTAAAACAAAAGCCATCTTTCGTTCTGAAATCTATTTCCATTTCCCGCACAGCGCTGCTGGATGAAATGCTTTTCCGAAAAATATTATAATCATTTTTATCCTCAAAAAGATCAGAGAAGGATGTTTCCAACAGATCGATTTTGTTTTCGTATTTAAACAGATTAAGCAAAGTTGTGTTTACTTCAATAATCAAATGGTCTGGACCGGTATCAACTCTGAATATCCCGACATGTGTGTTTTCGGTCAGCGTACGATACTTTTCTTCACTCTCACGAAGCAGTTTTTCAGACTGACTCCTTACCGCGATTTCCATCTCCAGCGATTCGTTCAGCCTTTTGAGATCTTCAGTCCGCTCATCAACTTTGTATTCAAGCACTTCATATGCGTTTTTCAATGCCTGTACTGCTTCAAGTCGTCCGATAACCAGCCCCAATCTTTCTGCGAAAGCATTAATAAGACGGTTTTCAAACTGGTTTATAAGCGGCAGTTCTGTATCATATCCAACTTTCAGTAGACCTCTCGTTTCGCTATTTACTATTATTTTTGATTCAATAAAAACCACCGGTTGATTTTCGCTATTACAATACTTTTCACCATCGATCTCCAGAAGAGCATTAACATGCTCGGGATATTGCATACTGGCAGGCAGAATTTTATCGATGAACGTACTGAAAATAACGTGAAGGTCCCTGGACAGCTCTGTAAGTTCACTGAGACTGTACAGGCCGTTTAACTCTTTTACCCGGTCATTCTTCACCTGATCAAATTCTATTCTCTGGATAGCAAGAGCATAAATTTCTCCAATAAGGGAAATTGCTTCAATATCTTGTTGGTTATAATCATCCGATTTATTTGAGACCGCAATCTGGCCGACGAGTTTGTTATTTAAAAGGATAGGAATACTCAGAAATCTTTCCAGCTTAAAGTGATTATCAGGTGTGCCGATAGAATTTTCATGAATATCCGGATTATTGGTATAAAACGGCTTCCGGGTATTGAGGGTAATACCCCACAGTCCTTTATAAGTACCATCAGCATTTCGGGGAAATACAAATTCACGGAATTCTTTATCAGGATCATTTTGCGCGTCAATCAGAGCATACCCTTTATTATCACCGCTGTTTCTGTCGATATTCGAAATAAAACCGTCCCGGCTTCCTGTAAGCTGAATAGAATGGTTAAGAATCATACGGTAAATCGGTTGAATATCGTGGGCTTCAGAAATCAGTTTTCCGGATATCTCAGCAACAGCAGAATTAATATCTGATTGTCTTATCAGTGATTTTTCCGCATTTTTTCTATCTGAGATATCCAGAGCATACTCAATCATTCGGATAACTTTACCGTCTTTATCAAATATCGGGTGCCCGTGAACTTCGACTGTTATTTCGGTACCGTCAGATAGAAAATGCGTATGTTCTGTTTTGTGAGGCACTCCGGTCTCAACTACATTTTTAAGCGGACATGAACACTCTTCTCCAGAACAGGGAACTTCTCTGCCGTGAAGTTCTTCGTAGCAATGGACCGTACTTACACCTATTTTATTTTTGGCAGTTTTATTCGAAAGAACAATTTCATATGTTTCACAGTCTATAACATAAAATGGATGAGCCAAAGAATCGATCACGGTAAACAGGAAGTCATTCTGCTCTTTGATCTTCTGTTCGGCTTCTTTGAGTTTCGTAGTATCTCGGGCGATTGAATTAATATATTTAATATCGTCCTTTTCATCATAATGCAGGGAGATATTCCAGTCCATATACCTGAAAGTACCGTCTGAATGTAATTGACGGTTCTCAAAATTAACATGTGTTTCCCGATTCTTCAACCAACGGGAAAAAGCTGCATCTGTTTTATCACGATCCTCAGGATATATAAAATCAAACGCTTGTTTCCCAATCATCTCTGAAGGCGACAGACCATAAACATCTTTTGAAGAGTTATTTACATAGGTCAATACACCGTCTGAGTCAACCTGAGTTATGAGATCATCGGTTTCTTCGACAACAATAAGATACTTTCTTCCACTTTCCAACATTTCCTGATCAATAGTGTTATTACCTTTTACGGAAACTTGACTGTCGATACGATACGAGAGAAGAGGAGCGATATATTTCGCTACAGTTTCAAGCTCACCTACATCGTTTTCCGTATAATCGGTGTTCTTATCGGCTAAACAGATCTGGCCCATCAGTCTGTCGTCTAAAAGTATAGGAACTACTAATAACCTGTTTTTAAATGAGAAGTATTCAGACCAGTATATTTTTCTGTTTGAAACGAATGTTTTACCATTTTTAAGAGATTCTTTCCAAAGTCCGTTCCACTGTTCCTTTTGTATCAGTTTACTTGTTTCATGCTTAACAAGATCATTATTTATCCCTGAATCTTCTCCCTGAACCAAAAAATCGCCATTACTGTTGAAGTAGCCGAAATAACCGGATTCACTGTTGAACTCATGCAACATAAGTTTTAGAAACGATGCAAACGGTACTGTATCAGTATCGTTAGACAGGAATAGTTCTGCAAGTTTATTTCTGTATGAAGGTATTTGATCCTTTTTTTGTCGGTCCTTAATCTCCTTAAAAATTCCAACAACACCGACCATATTACCAAAAGAATCACGAAGCATATCAAGCGAGACATTGAAATATTTTCTTTCATCAGTCTTGCTTAACTGTGAAACTTCACCGCACCATCTCCCCTCAGCAATAAAGATTGTATTAAAATCTTCAAGTGTATCGGATAGAAACTCAGTCGACAGGAAATCGAAAAGATTTCTGGTTATAACTTCATATTCGAGATACCCGTAAATGTTTTCTGCTGCACGATTCCAGCTTAATATTCGCAATTCAGAGTCTGTTGAAATAACTGCATCATTAACGTTTTCTAAAAGCAGGTTTTCATATCTAATTTTATCATAGATAATTTTTCTTTCCGTAATATCTACGATTTCTGCAACCGTCTGTATCAGATTTCCAGAATCGTCATATTCACCGATTATAAAGACTTCGCAGTCAATCAGTGTACCATCATTCCTTATAAATCGTAATTCGAGTTGAGTATTATTAACGTCACTCAGTCTCAATTGCGAAAGTTTATCTTCACTTTCGGCAAGGTCATCAGGATAGATAATATCACTGATTTTCTTTTTTAGAAGTTCTTCTTCTGAATAGCCGATCAGGGCACAGAAAGAATTGCTCACTCCGGTAATTCTTTTCTTAGAATCAGCCACTAAAATACTGACATGTGAATCCGAGTGCATAGTAAGCAGTTTTTGAGTAAAGTCTGAGAGTTTACTCAAAGCAACTTGCGGTTTACTCCTGAAATTGCTGATTCTCGCAAGGTTCCTGATACGTAATACGGTTTCGCAAGTATCGGTTTCCCAGAGCAGTATATCAACAACTCCTTTATTTAAAAGATCAATCTTTTTATCAGAGGATTCGCCTCCTCCGCTGATTAATACAAACGGGCAGACAGATTGATCGATAAACAGCGATTGGTCATTTTCAGTCAGAGAATTAAATGAATTAAGATCGGCAATAAGAATATCTGGAGAGTCACTGATCAGCTTTTTCGCTAAAAGTGGGAGAGAATCTGTGGAGGTTACATCAACTTCATTCTCAGCTAAAACAGCCGCGATCTGGTCGAAATTTCCCAAGGATTCTTCAAAGATTAGTACACGTTGTTTCTCATATTCCATCATTCTTCAGTCAATTTATGTCTATGCACTTAATGAAGCTATTTATCATATTCATACTGTCAATGACATAATCAGATAGCCATGTTATCAATTTTACTCGCAGATTGACACAGGGATCGTAACCAGTAATATACAATTTACATCTTTTCAAGAACAGCTAAAATATCGGTTATCTGCTGCTTATTCATATTAATATTGTTTTGGCTAATCGATAGTGTCAAATATTTAACCGCTTCATCTTTATGATGGCTGTTTTTATCAACTAATTCTTCTGCGGGATATATCTGACCGGTTCTGTTTTCACTGAGAATTTCATAATGCGCCATGCCTAAATGGTACTGAACTGCTTCTACAGGAATTATTCTTAAATTCATTGGTTTAGTCAGTGCTGTCTCAAATGCGGAAATTGAATTAGGATAATCCTTCTGTTCACGGAAGATTCTTCCTTTATAGAAGTAAGCTTCTCCAAAGTTTTCATCAATCTCAGTTGTTCTGTTGAAATAGAATAGTGCGTTTTCAAATTCTCCGCGGGTATAATAATAGAGGGAGAGGTTGAATGCATAATAATCGATATCCTCCAATCCGGCTCCGTGAATCAGCACACTATGCAGTGCACGTGCCTGCTCATCAAACTGACCTTTTCTGCGGTATACTTCAGACAGATTCGCGTATCCTCTCCAGTTTTTCGGAGCCTTTTTTATAACATCCTTCCACATAGCCTCTTCTGAAACCCAGAGAGTATTGCGCTTAAATGTACCAAAAGCGAATATATTGCACAAAATCAACAATAGTATGATTCGTTTGTTGTTAGAAGAAAATATGACGCTCAATGAATCTGACCAGCCGGATATTCTGCTCAAAAACCGTGTTCCCCGAAACGATTCAGCGACTATAATAAAAAACATTACAAATGCCAAAAAGTATCCTGCTGAGGGTAAATAGAGCCTGTGCTCAAAGAGGGTATCGCGAATAGGTATTATACTCGACGTCGGCAACATTGTTATATAAAAAAACAATATTCCAAAAAGTATCAGCCTGTTTTTTCTGAAAAGTAATATTCCCGTCAGGAGTGTAAGCACGATCATTCCTAAAGAGAAAAGAGACATCGGTGATTTTATGTTGTCGATAACCGGATACCCGTGATCGAGATTTAAATCAACGGGAAGCAGCAGGGTTGTAAGGTATACTCTGATAACGTTTACCTGGGTAATCAGGTAATCCTTTCTTGAAATTTCATCTGTTTCGCGGGAAACAGAATCGAGCTTTTCCAGGAATGTAGCTCCCGAAATGCTGCTGTATAAGTCACTGATATTAAATGCAGATAACACTATCACAAAAATAACCAACAGAACCATGAGAGCGGTCAGACAGTTTCTGCCGAATCTTTTCACAGAAAAACCGAACAGCATTAGTTCAGCCAAAGGTATGATCAGAAAAAGCACGATTGTCGACTCTTTACTCAGCAGTGCAAATAGAAATAAAGCAGCTGACGATGCGTAAAGGGAATATATTTTCTTCTTATCTTCGTTATTCTGCTCAAAAAAAACTGACTGAAAATACAGAATAAAAGCTGAGAGAAAAAACATGGTTGAAAGAGATTCGAGCCGCTGAGTAATGTAAGACACTGCCTGAGTTTGTATTGGATGTACTGCAAATAGAAGCGCAGTAAAGAAGGAAACAACGTCTCTGTTCTTACTGATACCGGAATTCCGGATCTTAGGCGCTGAAAAGAGTTGCCTGATAAATAAAAAGACCAGAATACTATTGAATATATGAATTAAGATATTTATCAGATGGTAACCGAATACATTTTGACCATGCAAGGCATGGTTCAGTGCAAAGGTATAATTGCCAAGGGGTCGAAGAAGCTTGAAGTGATCAATAGGGTTTAATGATTCTATGTTGATTCCGTTCACAACTGAAGTATAATCATCAAGAATGAACTCACCTTCGAGGACGTGAAAGTATATTGAACTGATAACGACAGTAAGCAGCAGAATAGTCGAGAATACAATAAATCTTTGGGAGAGTTTATTATCCATATATTACATCAATAACTAAAAAACATAATTAATAATCATATTTGTATATTATGAAATACTAAGCAGTTATTCCGATATTATTTATAAGGATCATTCTATTTTTTGATCAATTCATATTGACTTTGCTCCAGAAAGCGGAATAACAACACGTCGAATACAATAAAAACTACTGTAAAAAAAACGATAAATTCTGACAGGGACAGTACATGGTATGTACTCAAAAGACCCGAATCTTTCATAGCAGAAATGTCAAATGAAAACCTGGTTGTACCAAAAAATGCATTGAATCCCGCCGATCCGTTCAATATGAAATCCAATAATGCAAAACCAGTAAGAATAAGAGCAACTGCTGCCAACAGCTTTACTAATAATATTCCAAAAGAACGATGATCAGACCGACTTGCAACCTTCCCTGAAAATGTCATTACAAGTAAAAGCCCTCCTACTGCGCCAAGAATATTAAGCAGCATATCATTGAAGTCGATATACCGCTCGGCAAGCGATCCATTCAGCACTACATACTGATATATTTCATCTGAGAATCCCAGAAATGCCGCGGAGACAAAAACAGCCCTGCTGTCCAGGTTCAGACGCATAAGAAGAATCGCTAAAATCCCATACTGAATATAATGAATCTTTTCTGCATTGACAACCAAAAGAGTATTGTTCGCGAGTTCAATCATGCTGAAAAAACACAACCAGATCAATGCAGTTTTTACTCTGTTTTTTTGTAAACGGGCTATAAAAAACAAAAAAAACATGCCGGTAAAACAGTAATACATTACCTTGATCAGGGAATTGTATTCAGGGAGAGTCATCAGGTTTGAGAGATAAACGGAGAAATCGTTAACCGGTTTATGCACAGCAATTGTAGCGAGATAATACAGCAGAACGTAGATTTGCCCTCTGCTGAGGACCATATCAGTCATGAACAGTCTGTAACTCATTTAAAGTACAATATTAATCATCTGATTCTTTTTCGAGCTTCTCCAGCTTAAACCGCAGCAGGGCAACCTCCTGCGCAAGATTACTGGATTGACGTGAAATGGTAGATATTTTGATAGTAATAAATATGCAGTATGCCAGTAAAAACGATATGCCGAGAAAGAACAACGCCGAACTCGTCAGCCCCATTCCAAAGAGTGAGGTAACAAATTCGAGAATCTTATAATCAATCAAAATGGCGATAAAGATAAAATTTATAATAAACCAGAGAAGGGCATACTCCTCTTTAATCTTTTTTCTTCGTACGAGTTCGATCAGAAAGATAAAAAACAGTATCGAGAATATCAGTCCTGTCAGTTTCTGCTGTATTGGCATGGCAGACTCCCGAATTATATTATAATGTTTTCTTTTTAAGCCTGAAGATTGAAAGGAAAACAGATAAAAACATTTTATACATATAATATAGAGGTTTGATTCCGGTATGAATCGTACCGCTGTTATTCAGGTTATACATTACAACCGGAATCTCCTTGATGCTCATTTTTTCTTTGCTCAGCATGATTATTACATCCGCATCAGGATAATCAGGTGGGTAATAATCTGAGTTCATGAATTCCAGGGCTTTTCTGTTATATCCGATAAATCCTGAGGTTGGATCGGTAATTCTGATTCCGGCAATGAGTTTGATTGCTCCTCTGAGAAGATATATAACCGCCTTTCTAATTATCGAAATTGAATAACGGTAATCACCTTCACGCTCCAAAAAACGAGATCCGATAACTACATCTGCTTCTCCTGCGAATAGAGCTTCGATGAACTGCGGCAGACAGCTTAATTCGTGCTGACCGTCGCCATCAAAATGTATAAGATATCTGTATCCATGCCTCAGAGCATATTTAAAGCCTGTCTGAAGTGCATTTCCGTATCCGGTATTGAAAGGCAGCGAAATAGCATCAATATTGAGGTCCTGGACAATAGAGAGTGTATTATCGTTTGAACCGTCGTTGATTACCAGCAGATCACAGACATTGCAATATTTTACCGCGTCTTTCAGGACATTGCGAATATGCCTGCTTTCATTGAAAACTGGTATTATTGCCAGTATTTCTTTCACCTTTCGACACCTCAAAAGTAGAAAAAAAACGCAGAAATCCCACTATAAACAATATATTAAGCAAAACTATAATTTACAATACAAATAAGAATTAACAACTCTGGAAGTTAGTCAGGGTATATGAATTATCACAAGTTTTTATATACTTCGATGGTTTCCAGCGTCGTCCTGTTCCAGTCAAATATTTTTGACTGTTTGATACCGTTCAGACTCATTTCCTTTCTCTTATCATGATTGTCCAGCAATTCCATAGTACTCTCTGCTATCTCTTCAACCGAAAATGGATCAATCAATAAGCCGGAATTGCCGACAACTTCGGGTAGCGAAGAAAGATTAGAAGTAATTACCGGTGTACCGCAGGCCATTGCTTCCAGTACGGTCAGTCCAAATCCTTCGTAAAGGCTTGGATAGATAAATAGTTCGGCTCCATTGTAGAGGAACGGCAGATCCTGTTGTGATACGTACCCGATTGTTAATATTCGGTCTTCGAGCCCTTCTTCCTGCACAAACCGGTACAACTCCTCATATTTAAAATCGCGGCTGCCTCCCAATACAAGTTTGAAATCTCCGTACCCTCTTTTGTGCAAAATTTTATACGCTTTCAGGAGCCTCATCAAATTTCTCCTCGGCGAGGCTGACGACAGATTGAACAGGAACGGTCCGTCAATACCGTATTTTCTACAGACTTCTCTTATCTTATCTTTATCTCCGGATGGTTTGAACATATCATGATCACATCCATCATAGATGACGCTTATTTTCTTTTCCGAAATACTGTACCGTTCGATTAAATCGTTTTTTGCACTTTCCGAACCGGTAATAATTCTGTCAGCATTGTTCAACGCCTGTGGGTACGCCAGGTAAAAGGCCAAACGGTCCATTTTTTTTACTAAATCTGGACATACAACAGGTATGATATCATGAACAGTCAAAACCAGGCGAAAATTTTTTCTGAAAAAACGTCCGCTAATATTATCTACCGAATGAAATATATCTGAACCTGTTTCAGAAATGATCCTGGGGACCGCAAAATATGCCCAGAATTGTCGAATTGTGTAGTCAGTTATGATCGAAGAGAAATTCGCAGGCAGCGAAATGTCGTAATGCTTTATATTTTCATCAATTGAGTCATAGACAGGAATATGGGATTTGAGGCGGTTCGCAAGCAGGTAATATTGGTTTTCCCTGTCATGCTTCATTAAATGCATGACAAGATTTCGGGTATAGGTTCCGAAACCGATGCTTGTATAAAGAAATGTTGAATCTATACTGATTTTCATATATGCAGCGATCAATAAATGCCGGTCCTGCTCGAATCAGCAGGAGTCCTTTCCTTTGTTCCCTGAATATAGTATCTGCAGAAAACGAGCCCATAAAATGAGAGTGGAACCGGTAGATAAGCCCTTTTATCCGAAATTCTGGCCAGAAACTCAACAATTGTACCAATAGGAAATCCGGTGAATACGCGGATTAAACACTTTTTTAGGTATTCCGACATAGCATCTTCACTATATCTGGGCGGTTCAAGAAGGCGCGTACGGATTTCCGTTTTGAAATAGTTCGGGTGTTTCTTCTGCATCAATGGTCCGGCAAGACGTCCGTATCGTTTAATTCTGACTAAAAAACGGTCGTAGGTGAACTCTTCATCTTCATGATACGAAACAGCGTTTTCCAGGAAAATGCTTTTATTGCCTCCGATAACGCAGAGCCGGTACCAGAGCTCTTCATCCTCACCCCCGTATGCGACAAACGCCTCATCAAACATACCCTGTTTAATCAACTCATCTCTTTTTACCGAACCATTCTGGACTCCCGGATAATAAAACTGCAGTTCATCACCGTCATTAAAACGTCCCGAACCGGGATATCGGCCCATCCAGAACCGGACCATTCTACTGCGGGTATAATCCCCCCTGAATACAACATTTCCAACTGCTGCAGTGTTTTCCATCGACCTGTGAAATCTGATATGCTCCGCTACAAATGTATCGGAAGGGATGTTATCGGCATCAAGAAATATGACCAGTATTCCCGAACTGTTCGAAATCCCGATATTTCTTGTCCTGGCACGTCCAAGATTTGAACTGTTTCTGATATATCTGACCTGTCCGGGATCGAATCCTGCTTCAACACATGCTTCGGAATAGATACTACTGCCGAAATAATCTGCAGTTCCGTCAGTTGAGCAATCATCGATGATAACAATCTCATATTGCCCTTTGACATCGGCCTGTCTGATCAGGGACATAAATGATTGCTTAAATACAGAGAAATTGTTATAAACTGGTATAACAACTGATGCGTAGAGTTCAACCATGTCACTTAAATTAGAGAGTCAATTCTGAGACGGAACCGCTTTAACAGGTCCTTGAATTCTCCGGCAGAGATCTTTTTGTTACGCTGGATTGTACGGCGTTTCTGAATCATTTCCGGAATCCTGATAATCGCCCCGACATAGGCAAGAAACAGACCTGTGGCCAGTTCAATTCTGGAATAATCACGCACAAATTCACCGGTTGTACCCTCCTGGCGCATCATACCGATAATAACCCGGGAATACCGGATAAACGTATAATATGGCGCTAAAATCAGCATACTCATCGGAAAAAACTTCAATGCAATCCAGAACCTGTTCCGTTCGACAAGATACGCTTTCAAACGAGATGCAGAACCTGTCGTTGCTGAATAGTGGTGATATACCCTCGATTCCGGTACAAATACCGCTTTCCAACCGGCCAATCGGCCTCGTAGCCCGATGTCGGTATCTTCACCATATGCATAAAATGTTTCATCCAGAAGTCCGATTTCATCCAGCATGGACCGGCGGTACAACGCGGCACAGCCGCTCGGGAATAAAACTTCATTAATTTGGTCGAATTGTCCGGTATCGCGTTCCAGCCTGCCACGAGCACGCGACATCCCATCAGGATACAGGCCGCCGCCAATGGAATCAATTATTGAATGGTCTGCATAACTGAGCACTTTCGGAGCCGCCATACCGATACTTTTGTCATCTTTTACCGCAGACACCAGCCTGGCTACCCAGTCCGGCTCACCTTTAGTATCGTTATTCAGAATAATGATGTATTCGGATTCGGCAGCCTTAATCCCCTGATTGACGGCAGGTGCGAAACCGAGATTGCGGTCATTGATTATCAGTTTCACATCCGGATAAACGCTGCGTACAAATTCTGCGGAAGAATCGGTTGAACCGTTATCTACAACTATGATCTTCAGGTCGGGATAGTCCTGATTTTTCAGAGACGCAAGACATTCCCTGAGATAATTCAGGCCGTTCCAGTTCGGAATAACAACAGTAGTCACTTTAGCCTAATCACGTTAATACAAGTTTATTTTGAGACCGCCTTAACGAGGCTTCCGGCAGATTTAAGATAGGTAGACGCAAGCTTCGGATTCAGCAGAATTCTCCTGGCATACTGAAATATGATGCTTCTACGGAGATAAAATTCACGCAGGAAATCTTTATAATACCTGTCCAGCAGTTCTTCGGTTAAACCGTCCGGTATATAAACAGAATTGAGAAGGTTCATGTTCATCCAGTCTTTATCAAACCTTCCTGAATGGACGTCTTTCTCATAAATTTCCGTGCCTGGAAATGGGGTCATTTTACTGATGCTGACATCAGTCATTGTAGAATTCTTTGCGAATTCAATAGACTTCCTCATGGAAGTTTCCGTCTCACCCGGCAGACCGAGAATAAAAAATCCCTTTACAAAAATACCTGCAGAACGGGCAGCATCAATCGCAGTCCCGATCCTCTCCAGGTCCAGGCTTTTTGCGTTTTTATCAAGTATCTCCTGATCACCGCTTTCGACTCCAAAACTGACGAGCCAGCAACCCGCGCTGCGGATAAGCTTAAACAGTTCGTAGTCGACGTTGTCAGCCCTTGCATTACACGACCAACTGATTTTAATATGATTTTCCAGAAGTTTTTCGCAGAAACTAACCACACGCTTCCGGTCCAGGAGGAATACATCGTCCTCAAAAACAATTTCCCTGATTCCATAACGCTCTGTCAGCTCACGGATTTGATCGATCAGGTAGTCTACAGAAAAATAGCGTACTTTTTTGCCGAACAGACTGCTGTCACAAAAAGAACAGGTATACGGGCAGCCGCGGGATGACACCAGGTATGTGGCCGGCAGGCGTTGAAACTTATATGTAGCCGGTCTGTACTTGTGTGGAAAACCGGGCAGCAGATCCCAAGCCGGATACGGTAAATCATCGAGTTCCGCCCGCTCTTCCCTCCTGTTGACTACTACCTGCCCATTGTGTTCGCGGCAAACGGTACCGTCTACACCGGTTAAATCATCTTTATGTCTGATCCGGTTAAAAACATCTGCCAGTGTCAGTTCGCCTTCCCCGATTACCCCAAGATCGAAACACGGAAACCTGCTCATCGTCTCTTCAGGAATAGCAGAAATATGCACTCCCCCAAGAATGGTGACCAAATCAGACGAAGCCTGCTTAAGTCTTTCTGCGAGGGAAGCAGCCCTCAGTACCGACGAAGTGACAGCAGAAAATCCGACAATATCCGGGTTCCACTGCATAATTCTACGAAAACACGCTTCTTCATCCAGGTTCTGTGACGGGGCATCAATCACAGCGGTTTTAAATCCATTCTGCCGGGCAATTGCAGCGAGCTGCAAAATACCGAGATTCGGAAAAGTACTGCCGGATAAACTTAAATACCTGTAGCGTTCATACATCGATAAAGGTGGATTAACAAAAACAATCTTTTTCATTAAATACCTTTCACTACCGACATAACGAACACTACAGGTATTTTTATTCGATAGATCCGTCCTGTTTTAGTTCAGATTACCGTCATTCTATTATTTGATCAGCAGCATCTTCTTGCTCTTGACGAATTCGCCGGCTTCCAGCCTGTAGATATACATGCCGGAGGAAACTCTCAGGCCGCGTGTATTACGTCCGTCCCACTTGATTATATGGAAACCTGCCACACGCTCTTCATTGATCAGGGTTACAACTTCCT
Organism: bacterium; assembly: GCA_028278455.1. GTDB lineage: Bacteria > SM23-31 > SM23-31 > SM23-31 > SM23-31 > JANQEH01. The sequence continues at coordinate 1,847 of JANQEH010000090.1, read as the reverse complement.
GACCGAGTATATTGTAGACCGTGAGCTTGATCCTGGTCTGAGCAGGAAGCTCAAACTTGATCGTCGTTTCCGGGTTGAACGGATTCGGATAGTTTCCGTGCAGCTTGAATACTTTCGGAGCCAGTACGCGAACTTCCGCTTCAGCAAGTGTTTCACCGGTACCGTACTCATTCTCAGTCGTCAGTCTGTAGAAATAGGTACGGCCGACTTCGACACTACCGTCATTCATTTCATATTTACTGCCTTCAACCGCTTCTGCAGTGAAGTCAAGTTTCTCGAAACCGGATTCCCTGTCGAGGCTTCTGTATACGACAAACGTTTCCGATCCGGTGACCAGCGCGGTCTCCCAGAGGATTCTGATCGCTGCTTCATCCTGGAATGCTTCGAATCCAACCAGTTCGACTGAATTGACGAACTCGATGCTGAAACTTCCGGCATCGGACCACGGACCGAAGAACACGCCGTCATGCGCGCGCACACGCCAGTAGTAATCACCGTCATCCAGGTTCACGTCAAGCGTGAAGCTTGTCGCTGCGGCGGTTTCCGCGACTTCCTGCTGATATTTAACGACGTTCAGGAAGGTCATATCGGTAGCCACCATAAACTCGTAGGTTACCGGAGTACGGGTGCTGGTTGAGTTTGTCACGACGAGCGCGGGTGACTTGGTGTTCGTAATCGTCACTCCGGCTGCCGGTGATGTCAACGTCGGTTTCGTCGGTACAAACGCGGTGTTCGGCGTCGCAGTTACTTCTGAAGACACCACACTCTCGTTACCCGACCTGTCGGTCGCTGACACAGTGTATGTATACGCAGTTTCGTTTGTCAGGCTTCGGTCATAGTAGAACGCATCTGTGATATTTGATGCCACGAGCGAGAAGTCTCCGGTCGTTTTACGATAGATGTTGTATCCCTTGAGATCATCCTCTGTCGATGCTGTCCAGGAGACATAAACGGCACCATTACCGGCCTCGATATCAACGCCGGTCAGGGTAACTGGCGCTTCGGTATCAGCGGCCGCTGCAGTCGTGAAGCTCGCGATTGCAGACAGGTCACTCGCATTACCAGCCTGGTCGGTTGATCCGACTCTGTAGTAGTACATTGTATTGGCTGTCAGGTTCGTGACGACCATTGAGTGTGACTTCATCAGGTCGATACCGCCCTTTGAGCTGGATACCGTTGAATCCATACCGTAATCGACATAGCTGTTTGCCAGCTCGTCAGTGGTCCATGTTACTGTTGCACTGGTGTTGGTAACGTTTGAAACCATAACTTCTGTGACAACCGGCGCTGTTGCGTCTGCTGTCGCCGTTGTCATAAACGAACCGGTCTTGGTCGTCGGACCGTTATCACTCAGGTCAGTCGAGCTGACGCGATAGTAATACGTCGTGTTCGCAGTCAGGTTGGTCAGTGTGATCGAATGGTTCGTGACGTCGTCCGGATCGGAACGGGTGGTCCTGTCCGCTTCAGCGTCATCATAGAAATTATTGGTTGTATGGAACTCGATCTTCGTATCGCTCGGCTCGTCGGTATCCCAGGCGATTGTCGCACGGTCAACATCGACGGAAGCGGTTTCCGGGCCGCCGGTAATCACCGGAGGCAGGTCGTCGCTCTCTGCAAGAGTTGTAACCGCCATGTTCGCGCTGGTGGTCGGGCCGTTCTTATCGAGGTCCGAAGACTTGACCATGAACTGGTACGTCGAGGCCGCCGTCAGATTCGTCAGCGTGATCGAGTGATCGGTCACGTTTGAGTTGCTGCCCTTGTCTCTTCCATAGGAATCGGTCTCACCATAATCGACGAAGGTGTTACTGCGCTCATCGGTCTCCCAGGTGATCGTGACGGTGTTCGCG
>JANQEH010000075.1 GCA_028278455.1 bacterium | reverse complement strand
TTACCATCCTTCCCGTCAGGTAGGAGGCGATTATTATGATTTTTTCCCAATTGGAGATAACCGGCTGTATTTCCTGATTGCAGATGTTGCCGGCCATGGAGTCCCATCTTCACTTGTTGTTTCCAGCATGGATGCCTACATCTGGGGACAGATTCAGGAAGAAAAAAGCCTGTATTTCATAGTTGAAAACCTTAATAAATTCTTCGTAAAGACAATGATCGGGGGGAAATTTGTAACGCTTTTTCTTGGCGGCCTGCAGATAAATACAGGTACTCTTACATATATAAATGCAGGTCATAATCCTCCATATATAATAAGGAAGAACGGCAAGGTTGATTCCCTGGATCCCGGCGGTCCGGTTGTAGGGATGATAAATGAAGCTAAATATACTACCGGATATACTGATCTCGGAGAGGGGGATATTCTTGCATGTTACACAGACGGTATTGTCGAAGCGATGAACAAGCATGATACTTTATTCTCCGACAGACGGTTTATAAATATTATTAAGAAAGAGAAAGAAAGACACCTGATACGTATAATGCTCAGCCTGTTTAATGAACTTCAAAAATTCTGTGACGGTATACCCTACGGTGATGATGTAACGCTGCTCTTTATAAGAAAACGCAAACCGCTGTTTTAAGCAGGGATTTTATTTTAAAATATTCAATTGTATAAAATCTAATTCCAGTCCCGGTAAAAGTGGAAGGAATAGGAATCATCATTTTATTATTATAAATCTGCCTTCTCTGATCTTTTCCTGATTAGAAATCAGATCCCGTATTTCAACAATGAACTCATAACTACCCTCTTTCAACTCTGAGATATCGAATGTTGATTTTTCCCTGGATCTTGTCGAATTGGCTGAGAAAGTGAAGGTCTGGGTTATTACTTCATCCGGATTTCTTCTGCCGAGAAGCATATTTACGAAACTCTTTTCGGGAATCTTCGAAACAACAAACTGTACTTCATAATTGGCTTTGCCTTCCGGATTCAATGACAGGTGATAGACTTCAAAATACACCTGAAGAGAATCACCCTTTGAGATTTCTTTTGCAGGCAGGACAGGGAAAGGATAATCTTTAAGAACAGCATTTGATGGAATATCTATACCCGTTATCAGATCGCTGACTTCCAGTTGAGTCTGATCTGTCGAGAGCGGTGTCTTTTTCTCGAGAATCTCTTTTCCGGCAAATTTCATCATCACTGTGTCATTCGAGCTTGTCACAGTGTATGACAACTGTTCCGGCATCGCTTCGGCAGTTAATATATAATTCAGTGTACTATCGGAGTGTTCGATCAGAAATGTTGATGTATTGTCATACTGGTTTACCGGAACATCTGCAATACGGTCAATTTCATTCCATTCATTGTCCAGCCTGATAAGAATGTTATCCAGTGTATAATTTTCTCCGGCACCCGTCGGATATGCCATTGCCACCACAGACAATTGAGGCTGATCTTCTTCATTGAGAAGTCTTGCGGAAGAGTATACAATATCAATTGGATTAATAAATTCGGTTGTTTTTGTTATTTCACCGGGAGCATATATTTTCAGTGGATTCAACCTGTCTCTTTCTTTCCATTTATTTCTTAATCCTCTGGCAGCTCTATAGTTGGTTGTACTCTCAATTAAACGTATTCTCTCAAAAAATTCTTCTCCAAAAAGTAACATGTTTCCATAATAAGACATTTGAATAGTGGTTCCCGGTAGTCTGCTGCCTACCAGATTAGATTCAGAAAAAGCAGAATTCTCGATGAAATCTTCAACTCCGTTTAAAAGTCCATAGCGTTTACCTGCAGGTGCCCCAAAGAAATATAACACCCTGTCATCTTCCCATAAATCTAAGTACATCCAGACTTCATATTGAGGATACCTGTGGTATTTTGCCACTTTTGCGCCGTGTTTACTCATTACTGAAGGATTGAGATTTTGTCCAAATGTCCCGGTTCTTTTCAGGAATGGTTCACCATATTTTATATAAATAGTTCCCCTGTCGTCTGTCATATAGGGTGAGTATTTATTTTCTTTAAAGTTATTTCGTGAGTACTCTATTCGTTTCCAGTGTTCGATCAGTCTTTCGTTGATCTTTGTAGCAGGTGTCGGATTCCTTTGCACCCAGAACTCCCAGATACTCCTTATTATCGCAGAGTCTTTCTTTTTTATTTTCTCTTTCAATGACATCGCATCATCGATATAGAAAAGAGGATGAATTCTTTCAGCTTCTTCAATATATACTTCTGAAAATTCGTTAAAATTATCAACGGAAAAGCTCCACATGTAGAATTCGCATGCTCTCTCAGAAAGGTTTTTAAGGTTATTTTTCGTTACAGTTTCGATAAACTTTATCCCAATTCTCGGATCCGTCTTTCCATCTTCCTGGAGCATCGTTTTTCCCTGCATCCAGATATTGATCGCTGCCATTACTCTTCCGGATTCAAGTTTCTCTATACCCCGTTCATAGTAATTATTATTATTCTGGGCAAAGGATTGTGAATAGGGATTTGTCAGCAGAATGGAGAATACTAATAAGAATTTTTTCAACACAATTATTGCGCTTCTTCTATTTTGCATGCAATTAACCTTATAGTAGATCCTGAAACCACCGCAAATGCAGGACAGGTAAATTCAGAATGACAGATATTTTGAACATATTCAATAGATATTAAATACTGATTTACACCTGTCATTTCGAGTTCATAAGTTGGAAATCCAGGTCTTTTATTTGCGTCTCTGCGTCTTTGCGAGAGGATATTATTTCCTGCGATTTATCCTGAAAATCCCGGTTCTTGTTTTCTTCCGGCCTGAGACCAGGTCTGTTACTTCGACTTCGAATTCGTATTCCCCAGGCTTAAGCTCCAATATATCGAACTCCACGCTCTCTTTAGCCGTTCTATCGCGTGATTCGAGTGTGTGGGTCTGAGATAGTATCTGCTCAGGATCGGTCCTTCCCCGCAGTCTTGCAAGTAATCCCTTCTCACCCGATCTGGCGACCTTGAATTCGATCGTGTAATGCCCTCTACCGTCTCCCCCGAACATAAGGTGATAGATCTCGAGGTAGATCTGCATGTTCTCCCCTGACGGTATCTCATTTCCCGGTATGACAGGGAAGGGGAATCCCTTACGGATAAGTTCCGGGGTTACCCTGTATCCTGTAACGAGGTCGGACAGCTCGAGTTTTCCCGGATCGGAGTCAAGAGGTTCCGGCACTTCGAAAGTCTTATGCCCGGAAAAAGGCATATCACCTGATACTATACTCTCCCGGACATTCCTACTCCTTTCCGGATCGTATTTAGCAGCCGCGATAGTGAAATGCTTTTTATCGGGTGTATGATTGATCACAAAAGCAGATGTATTCTCGTACAGCTCTTCCGGTGAATCAGTATTCCGTGTTATCTCGTTCATGAGCGAATCACGGATTATGAGGGAATGGAATAGTGTGTAACCCTGCTTTTTACTTGCATCAACCGCAAAATCAATACTTATACTATCCTGACCTTCGATGTAGGACATTGCTGTGACTGCAATCTTAGGATTATTCTCTTCATCGAGTATCCTGTTTCGCGTAAAAATAATGTCGATTGGTATTACATATCTGTCAAATTCGGAATAGACCTGCTGACCATATAGCTTGTCCGGATTGTTCTTATCCTCAAAATTGTATTTTGCTTTGAGATTCCTCAAATCGAACCTGGTGATCTTACCCTGCCTGAAAAGCTCCATATTCTTTAGAATATCCAGATATCTGTTCATAAAAAACTGATCGAAGTCCTTATTCTCACGGTAGGCATCATGCTGAAGCCTTGTACCGGGAGGTATACCTTTATTGTAGGTGCCCATATACCCATCTGCATTGCCCCTGTATGCGGATTCAGGGATGAAGTCATCCAGCCCGTCAAGTAATTGGTAGGATGTACCCTCAGGTGATCCGAATATAAATATAAGCGGTCTTCCGGGAAATACATATTCGTATTTCCAGATAGAATAATAATCATATCTCTTGTGCTTTAAAACATCGAAAGGTGTGTTCATCTCCATATCCCTTTTGAGGTTTTCCGGCGGAACACTCGCAAAAAGGTTCTGGTTTTTCATTTCATCAGGATGACCATACTTTACATATATAGTCCCTCTATCATCAGTACCGTATGGAGAATATTTGTTCTTTTTCAGGTCCTCCTGGTAATCTTCAACAACGTATCCGTTACCGACAACTCCAGAAAACTTATTCTTTATTATCCCATGACGGACAAAGTCGATCCTCTGCCAGTGCTCGATCAGGCGCTCATTCACAGCGGTAGTCTGTACCGGATCGCTCTCTATCCAGAACCTCCTGATCTCCGCACCGATGGAAATATCCTTCTTATTCAATAGTTCCTTCCATTCTCCCCTCTTCTCGATCGGAAGAAGGGGAATAACGCGATCAGCCTCTTCTTTTACAGCATCCCAGTGGTCCATCAGGTCCGGGCGGGAGAATCCCCAGAGATAGATATTACTCGCAAATTCGTACTGATCCTCCATCTTCTGTTCGGTAACCATCTCGATCATGGCTATACCTAACCGCGGATCAACCATACCCCGCATGTACAGTACCCTGGCTCCCTGCACCCAGCACCGGGCGGCTTCCTCGAAGTTACCGGTTTCTCTCAGGCGTACCCCCTCATCGTAATAGAACGAGTGCTCCTGAGAGAATGCGGTGGATGTGAAAATTAAAGTGATGAAGATAATGAATAATAATGATCTTTTCATGCTGGTATCCCCGGGTGACTGTCCAATGAAATAGCCGTTATTTAACGTTTTACAATTAAGTTCTTATTTAATTCCAAAAAATTTTTCAGAATCCTCCTGTGTATGTTTTATATACCTCAGCAGCTAATTGAGATCATGTTCTGAGATTTCTTCACAGTGTAATTCGCAAGCTCATTACTCCGGTCGGAATGACAGACACAAGATAGGTTTTGTCATTTCGACCGGAGTCCCGAAGCTTCGGGACGGAGCTGAGAAATCTCAGTACTTAATTATAGTAAACCACAGGCTAAGTAAAGTTAACGTTTGTGATTCTCATTTGTCCTTTTTTGTCGAAATCTGTTCGATCCTGTCGGCAAGGTCCCTCATAACCTCGGCGATATTCATCACCAGCTCATTATGGTCATCCGCATGCTCCTCGGGTGATCCTTCATATATCAGACATTTAATGAATTCCATTGTCCTCTGCGAACGTGTGATCTTTATTATCCTGAGAAAATCGATAATCGTTGGCTTCGTACCGCTTTCCTCCCCCCAGTCATAAGTCCACGCCTTTACAGACCGCTCATGTTTTCCCAGTACATCAGCAAGCCACTTATATGGATCCATACCATCCGGGAATTCAGAGTTTGCAGGCAGATCCTCCTCGATCAGTCTTTTCAGGAAGATAGCACCCGCTTCATTCAGATCCCGTATTTCACCCTCGTAAAACAACTGCGAGAAATCTTTCTTACTATCCTCACTCATTGATTTTATTATTCCTTCAATGTTATTGATCGGCTCCCGGTAGAAAATGTATAATAAACCTGATAAATATGCAATAGAAAAATTATTTTTTAAAAATAGAGCTTTTAGCACCTGGTTCCAGATCTGAATACCGGGTAGACTTCTGAGATTTCCTGTCCCGTCATCGGCGGGGACGAAATGAGCTTTGTTTCAGGTACCACCTTGAATAATATGATCTGAACAGCTTTTTTATTCAAGACACATGAAGAATAACCGCATTCTTGACCGATTTTTGTGGTTTTTTTTCAGTTCAGTAAAAGTTATAATAATAAAAGATACTAAAAGACCGGATCATGAATAGAACAAACAACGATAACGGAAGAAAAAAGGATAGTCTACTCCCGGTAGTGCTTTATGAAGGCGAATTAAGGAGCTATTCGGAGGCAGGGGCTCTTCTTGTCAGGAAAATGATAGAAGATGAGCTTGACGGTGATTACAGGGTGATGAGCGAGGGAAATGTCTATACATGGTTAAGCGGGAAGCTGGGGAAGAAGACCTCGACAATCAGGAAATGGACTTATGACTGGGAGGAGAAGAGTGGCAGTTCAATACCGATACTCGATTTCTTCAAACTTGTGACACTTACAAAATCTAAAAATGCCCTTTTGTTTCTCGAAAAACTGATTGGTGAAAGCCTGAATGATCAGGTGCAGGAACAAACAAAGGTTGTTGAATCAATCGGTAAAGAGCTGATCAATGTAGGGTGGAAATTCATCAGTATGTCGGATGACCTCGATAAAAAGCAGAAAAAACTGAGAATGGAGAATATTTAGAAATTTATATTGTAAAAATTAAAAAAAATTATTAAATAAAGGCGGGGCGGCGAATTAGGGTCACATCCTAATTAATGCCTTCCCGCCTAACTTTTTTCCGATCAGCGGGCTTATGAATGATTAATCTATTTATTCTGCTTGTACCTGTGATGTTAGGGAGGCCGTTTAATTGGCAGGTATTTCTTTATATTATACCAATCCTGAGATATCGTCATAACAGAAACAGGTTTTTATTATTTACCTCTATAGGTATAGAGATGATTGTGATTTTAGGATCCCAATTAAGCATTTATACTCCACCATTCAAATTGTATTTAAGCAGTTTTGTATGCATCTGCATATTCAGCATTATATTGAACTTCAAAAACAAATTGTGGAAAAAGGATATAGTCTTTACAATTATGGAACCTGCATGGCATTTTGCACCTTGTGCTTATATTTTTTTTACATCATTTTTCTATACGTATAGAATCACTATCTATTGGTTGACAATATATATCAGTCTCCAGCTTGTCCTAGTAATAATTAAACTTTATATTATTGTCTATACTACTTCAATAATTAAGGACAGGAACGAAAGACTAAAGCTGATAATAGTTACACTACCTCTAATCAAATCCTCATTCGGTTTTAATGATCTCAATCTTGTTCTGGAAAGCCATATTGTTCATTCCACTCCGCTTGATATACTCCAAAAAGAAATAGATTTCATGAGTCAAAGGATACTGGCGATAACTAAATATGACATAAATAGCCTTAAGAAGATCAACAGAGTTTATTCGGAATTCAGGAATAAGAACGGAATTGAAAACAAAGATTTTGTTTCATTAAAGCCGGTCAGAAAGCAGAAAAGGGATGAAATTGTATCTGAAACCGGTGCAGAAGTGTAGCAGTCTATTTATTATCTCGATTTCCAACCTGCATTAAGTATCCAGGTAAAATATTAAATTTTCCGGCTAGCGTACTATTGGTATTAGATGCCGGTTCCGATCGCATTTTTATGTTGATTAAAATGAATATTTTTAATAATTTAGATTGACTTTATTACTGTGAAAGAATATCTTTAAGGCTATTACCATCCTGTAAATCAAAGCGAGGACACCCCATGGAGCAGAGCGAAAAAAGAAAACCCACACTGTTTTTATCTCTTATTCCGGTTCTGATACTTATTATGATGCTTGGATATACAATCATAGGACTTGGACTGGATATAGAGACCGGAGGATCCCATATACCTTTGATCCTCGGGGCCGCGGTAGCATCTTTCGTCTCTGTTTATCTTGGATACAGTTGGAAGGAAGTTCAAAGCAGTCTTGTCAAAGGGATAACCCTGGCGCTAAGTGCATGTCTGATCCTGATGATAATCGGTTGCCTGATAGGGACATGGATAATCAGCGGAATTGTCCCTGCTATGATCTACTACGGTCTTAAAATGATTGCTCCATCGGTGTTTCTTGTAACTACGTGCCTTATATGTGCGGTAGTATCGATATCTACGGGAAGCTCATGGTCTACTGCAGGGACAGTCGGTGTCGCCCTTATCGGTATAGGACAGACAATGGGGATTCCCCCTGCAATGGTTGCAGGAGCGATTATTTCCGGAGCTTATTTCGGTGACAAGATGTCTCCGCTTTCAGATACTACGAACCTTGCTCCGGCAACGGCGGGAACAGACCTGTTTACTCACGTCAGGCATATGGCATTTACAGGTGTACCAAGCCTGATAATTGCGTTGATTATCTTTGCGATACTGGGTTTTCAGTATAGCGGAGGAAGGGTTGATCCCCAGGATGTGAACGTTATGCTCAATACCCTTGACAATACATTCAATATATCACCATGGCTGCTGCTTGCTCCAATGCTGGTGATATTCATGGTCATTTTCAAAATACCCGCTCTTCCTGCCCTACTCGGGGGCGCCATAATTGGAGGGATTGTGGCTGGGATTGCCCAGGGAAACTCGATCTCGGAGATAATCCAGGCAGGTATGAATGGGTATAAAGGGAATTCCGGAAATGAAATGGTCGATAGTCTTCTGACCCGGGGCGGCCTCAGTTCTATGATGAATACCATTGCGCTGATATTCGCTGCACTTGCGTTCGGCGGTGTGATGGAAGGGAGCGGGATGCTCGAGTGCATCGCCGCTTCAATCCTGAAACTTGCCCGATCTGTAGGTTCACTTGTTACAGCAACTGTATTGACATGTGTTGGAATGAACATAATCGCTCCCGACCAATATCTCTCGATAGTTGTCCCGGGAAGAATGTACCGGAACGCCTTCACAAAACAAAAACTTCATCCGAAAAATCTTTCACGCCTTTTAGAAGGTTCCGGTACATTAAGCTCGCCGTTGGTACCGTGGAATACATGCGGTGCATTTATGGGAGGTGTGCTTGGAGTTTCGGCGGGAGCATATTTCATGTTTGCCTTCTTTAACCTGCTCAATCCCGTGATATGCATCATTTTCGGATTTGCTAATATTACGATGCACAAAATGACGGATGATGAAGAAAAGCAGATGCTCGAAACAGGCGAAATCAAGTAATTACAATTATTATAAGGTTGATTATTCATAAATCCTTCAATAATTGAGATTTTTCTTGTGTATAGTGCAAATAATACTTATTTTATGTATACAAATGTATATCACATCTACTTGATGGGGTCACATAATGAATGAAATTAGAGATCCGGTTCATGGTTTTATAACACTGCAGGATGATGAACTAAATATTATTAATACTTCTTTGTTTCAACGACTGCGTAAAATACGACAGCTTGCAATGGCCTATTTAGTATACCCAGGTGCAAATCATAATCGGTTTGAGCAATCTCTAGGAGTGTTTTTTGTAGCACCAAAAATGGCACAAAAACTATTTCCTAATGATGACGACAAGGAAAAAATTAAAGTAATTAGAATGTCTGCACTGCTACATGACATCGGTCACGGCCCATTTTCACATGTTTCGGAGAGAATTTTAAAAAAGTATAATTATGAAAAATTTGGGGAAGACAATTCGGATATTCACGAAATTATTACTTGGGATCTTATAGAGCAAAATAAAGAAATAAGTGAACTTTAAAGTAATGAAGATAAAACAAGAATAGTTGGATTATTGAGTGGTAATAATGTTGACTATACTTTGATGAAAGATATAGTTTCAGGACCATTAGATGCAGATAAAATAGACTATCTGTCTAGAGATAGTTATTACTGCGGAGTAAAATATGGGGTATTTGATTTTGATAGATTATTAAATACTTTTTCTATTAATGAAGATTCAAATGATAGAAGTATTGCAATAAAGGAAGATGGCTTAAATGCTTTAGAGCAATTTGTTTTAGCTAAGTACTATATGATAACACAAGTTTACAGTCATAAAGTAAGGACAATGACTGATGCTATGATAATAAGAGGAATTGAAACTGGTATCGATTCTGATGAGTTAGAATTTCTAAAGGTGTTGTACTTTTACGATAAAACAGAAAAGTATCTGGATAATTATTTGAATTATTGGGATGATAGACTAAACGTTGAAATATTATCAGTAAGCAAAAAAAGTTTCGCAAAAGAAATTTTTCAAAGACTTTATAGGAGAAATCTTTTTAAAAGAATATTTTCTAAAAATATCCCGGATATTCCTGGTATAAAAGAGAAGATAAGAGATAAACTGGGGGATATTAATTCAAATGAAAATAGTCAACTAAAAATGAACCTGGAAGAGGAAATTTCTAATTTAAATCAGATTAATTGTGAAAAAGAATTTGTAATTGTAAATTCGGTCAAACTTAAATCAATTTGGGATTTATTCAGTGGACAGGAAGGGAATATAGTAGTTGATTATCAGAATAGTCAAAAAAAACCTTTTGAACAGTCATCTACAATTTTCGTATCAATGCAACACGAAATTACACAGAATATAAAATTTGAAGTATATGCACCTTTAAAAGAAATGACTATAAGAGATAAATACAAAATAATTTCTGAAATAGAAAAATCAATAATAGACTTATTATCAGGATTGGAGTAATAATGGAAACGAGACATTATATATTATTATTAATTTATTCTTCAAGTGATCAGAAAATTCAAAGTAAGACGAAAATTCAAAAAGAACTCTATTTGTTCGAACATTTTTTCAAAAGAAAATTTTCTTTTAAGGCCTATTATTATGGTCCATATTCTTCAGTGGTTGAAAATGGACTTGATGAATTAATAGGTTTAGGCTTTGTAAGTGTGGCTACTTATGTTTATGGTATTGATGTAAACAGAGGTTTTGAATTAAAAAGGTATGATTATTCGCTCACAGAGTCCGGTAAAAAATTTGCTGAAGAGTTAATAAGTGAGAATAAGCAAGAATATTCTAAAATTGAAAATTTTGTTCAAAAGATTGAAAAATTGAGGAATCATGATTATTTAACTTTATCTGTTGCTGCAAAAGCTCACTTTTCACTTTCTGAAGAAAATAGACCTATGAAACATGATGAGATAATGAATAAAATGAAGTCTTTTGGTTGGCAAGTAAATGATGAAGATTATGAGAATGCTGTAGAGGTTCTTAAAGAGCTTAATTTTGTAGAAGAAATTCAAAGTTGATTTCTGCTAATCTTTGACTAATCATTACACTACATATTCAGATAAGCAGGGGAATGTCTTTGACGATCCCGATTACCTTATGGTAGGTTGTTCTGCTCATTATTTTGTTCTCCCCGAACCTGAAGAGATGATCCCGCTGCCTGTAGGAAGCAGGCTTTTTACGCTTCCAGATTATTCTCCCGTTGGGTGGAACAACCAATTAAACGAACCTGTGCTTCTGGATACGGGTGACCAGGTTCTGTATGCAGTCAGCGCATTCCTGCCTCCTGGATATACGAGAATCCTTCTTCCCGGAGCTTATTACAGGACAGCTAAGAGCAGGCTTCCATTGTGGGGATATACAGCAATGGCATGGGGTGATGATGAATTCATGGTGTCGGCAGTCAAAGTTGACGACAATTCCAAATGGCTGCCCGATAGTTATGATGACCGAGGTCTGGACGAGTTGATTCTCGAAAAGAAATCACGGTTGAAAGATAACAGACTGGTCGACCAGCTTTCGATCTGTGCTACGGAGTATCATTGCTTTGCGGCTAAGAATTTCTTTCTGGAAAGATGGGAATGTCCGATACCGACTTCGCCAGTCTGCAATTCAGACTGTATAGGTTGTATATCTTACCAGCGCTCCGGTGATATAATTGCATCACACGAGAGGATCAAATTTGTACCTGAACCGGATGAGATATATTCACTTGCAGCCGATCATATAAGAAATGCAGCCGATCCGGTTATCAGTTTCGGCCAGGGGTGCGAAGGGGAACCACTTGTACAGGCAGATACGATAGAAAAAGCGCTAATAAAACTGAAGAACGAATATCCTGATGCAACATACAATATAAATACTAACGGAAGCGATCCTTCTGCGGTGAAAAGACTCTGCAGGGCGGGGCTGGACAGCATCAGGATAAGTATGAACAGCGCTAACCATGACAGGTATACGAAGTATTACCGCCCCATCGATCACGCCTATGCTGATGTATTAAAATCGATAAAGACAGCTCATGATGAGGGTGTTTTCGTGACAATAAATCTTCTTATCTTCCCGGGAATATCTGACCAGGAGGAAGAGGTAGAGACTTTAATAAAGCTGGTGAAGGTTAGCGGGATAAACCTGATACAGATGAAAAACCTGTGCATAGATCCTCATGTTTATCTTGAAACTGTGGGATATCCGGAACAAAAGGGGATGGGGATCCTGAGGATGATGGATGTTCTGAGAAATGAGATCCCGGAGATCCGGTTCGGATATTTCAACCGCCCTAAAAATGAGTTTTGATCTCTCCATAAACGCAAAAATATTGTAATGAAATCCATTCTTTCTGTCAATCCGGTTTTCGAGACGGAATCCATTTTTTTTAAATCTTAAATTGTCAACAATCGTGCAATCCTTTGCATAAGTCCGATTTTGCCCAAAATAGGCAGGAATTTGCACAGTCAATGTTGATTTGAGGCTGATATTTATTTATGATTGCGGCTGGCACTGAATTTGCCAATATACTATATGTAACTAATTGGTGAATAAACCGAAAGCCTCCCGCAGTATAAAAACTGCATCATCAATTAGTAGACGTTAAGAATAGATATAAAAGCCGGATCAGGCCTCTACCAGCCCGGTCCGGCTTTTTATATTCGGATTAATTATTTTTAGTTTCTTTAGTTTATTTGACGGGATTTTCGAGTACTCCAATTCCAGGGATTTCAGCAGTAACCGTATCCCCGGATTTTAAAGGAGACACACCCTCCGGAGTACCTGTGGGTATCAGATCTCCTGTTTTCAACGTGCAGATAGATGATATATAAGAGATAAGCATATCTACCGGAAACATCATATTCTCTGTATTTGACTTCTGCTTTGTTTCGCCATTTACCCTCAGTTCAAGATCAAGGTACTGGGGATCTTCGATGTATCTTGCAGGTACCGCATATGGTCCGCATGGCCCGAATGTATCAAAACCCTTTGCTCTGGTGTATGGATGGCCGCCTTTCTTGTCTCTTTTCTGAAGCTCCCGCGCTGTTACATCATTAAATACAGTATACCCTGCGACGTGGTTCATCGCCATGTCCCTGGTTACATTACAGGCTTCTTTTCCAATATATACTGCAAGTTCAACTTCATGATCAACCCTTCCCGCTTTTTCAGGGATCAAAATCTCATCACCATGGGCGATCAGGCTTGAGGTAAGCTTAGAAAAGAAAATAGGCTCCATCGAAACGGGTGAACCGCTTTCCTGGGCATGAAGGGCATAATTTCTGGCAATAGCGATCACCTTTGATGGTTCAGCAGGTACGAGAAAACGGAAATTCTCAGCCGTTTTAAGATCGCTATCAGATCCATGGTTCTCCACATTATTTATACAGAATTCGACGAATTTATCGTCATTGTTTATTATCTCAAGTATATCTGCGGTCCTGAGATGTGCAAGGTAGACAGGCTCTGTGTCTGATTTATACTTAAGATATAGTTTTCTGAAATCATAGCTGCAAGATTCATCCAATCCTTCACAAAAGATTCCGTAACTGTTTTTGTCTTCTGCTCTGTATTTGAAAACTTTAAGTATCATGGATTACCACCGTGTATTTATTGATTATTGTCAGAGTATCTTTTACACCCGTTTTTTTCAATGAGGAAAAGACTATCGGTTCATTTTCAAGTGCGTGTTGTTCTATTATTTTTGATTTTGTTTTGTTAGAATCATTTTTTGATATTTTATCAGCTTTAGTCAGCATTATCTGGGCCGGCAGGCCTGTACGGTTTAACCATTCGATTAGCTGCAGGTCCATTTCAGTCAATCCCCTCCTGATATCACAAATCACCATTACCAACTGAAGATCACTGCAGTCTGTGAGATAATTCTCGATCAGTCCCTTCCATTCATTCCGGAGTTTTTTTGAAACACCGGCAAATCCATATCCTGGCAGATCTACAAAATAGAATCTATCATTGATATTAAAATAATTCAGCAGCCTTGTTTTCCCGGGTTTTGAGCTGGTCTTTGCCATTTTTTTTCGGTTAAGGATTGTATTGATCAGGGAGGATTTACCCGAATTTGATCTGCCGGCGAATGCTATTTCCGGCAGCCTGGGCCTGGGAATCTCCGAAATAGCCGCGACACTTTTAACAAATTCTACTTTCTTAATAATCACTTCATTAAGCGCGCTTTTTTTCCTTGTCTTTATCGATCATGTAGACAGGTTCTTTTTTCTTCAACACTGTATCCTTGGTAATCATACACTCTTTTACACCATTCATATCGGGAAGATTATACATGATTTCGGTCATGAAGCTTTCCACGACCGACCTTAGGCCTCGGGCACCTGATCCGCGTTTCTGCGAAGTTTTAACGATAGCCCTTAGAGAATCGGGTGCGAATTTCAACCTTACACCTTCGATCTCGAACATCTTCTGATACTGTTTAACAAGGGCATTCTTCGGTTTAGTCAGAATGCTCAGTAAGGCCTCTTCATCGAGTTCGCCAAGAGCAGCTACATTATGGAGGCGCCCTATCAGCTCGGGAATAAGTCCGAATTTCAATAGATCTTCAGGTTCAACATTAGAAAGTATGTTCTTGTTTTCATCCAGCTTCTTTCTTGTTGATTCTTTTCGGAAACCGTAACTGGTTTTTCCTATCCTTGCACCAATGGTTTTTTCAAGGCCGTCGAAAGCGCCCCCGCAAATAAATAGGATATTTTTAGTGTTGATGCTGATCAGGCTCTGTTCCGGGTGTTTTCTGCCGCCGCGTGGGGGAACACTGGATACGGTACCCTCGAGAATCTTTAATAATGCCTGCTGCACTCCCTCGCCGGAAACATCCCTCGTTATAGAAGGATTGCCTTCTTTTCTGGCAATTTTATCCAGCTCATCAATGAAAATGATCCCCCGCTCAGCCTTTTCAACGTTATAATCGGCTGCCTGCAGAAGGCGCACCAGGATATTCTCGACATCTTCTCCGACATAACCGGCTTCGGTCAATACAGTCGCATCTGCAATAGAGAAAGGTACCTTGAGAAATCTTGCAAGGGTTTGTGCCATCAGTGT
>JANQEH010000310.1 GCA_028278455.1 bacterium | reverse complement strand
TACAGCATCAAATGCATCTTCAATCCTGCTGCATACAACAGCTCGCTTACCTGCGGCAAGCCCATCGGCTTTAACTACGATCGGGGCGCCTTTGTGTTTAATATATTCCTTTGCCTTCCCTTCTTCTTCAAATACCTCGAAATCGGCGGTTGGTATATTATACTTTTTCATCAGGTCATTGGCAAACGCCTTGCTTCCTTCGATCTGTGCTGCCTTTGCTGAAGGTCCGAAAATCCTCATTCCGCTCTTCTCGAATTCATCAACAATTCCCTCAACAAGGGGTGCTTCAGGCCCTATCACAGTCAGATCCACTGATTCATTTTGCGCCAGATTAATTAATCCCTGAATATCATTTGCTTTTATAGGAAAACATTTTGCCAGTTCGAGGATACCGCCGTTGCCTGGGGCGCATATTACCTCCTTTACTCTGGTTGACTGTTTGATCTTCCACACAAGAGTGTGTTCTCTTCCTCCGCTTCCTACAACTAATACTTTCATTTGCCTGTCCGTTTCCTTTTAATATATGTGTTTGCTTTTAGTTTTTGCTATTGAGCTCAGTTTTTCTATTTCATCCCTCAGTTCTGCCGCCCTCTCGAAAGCGAGATTATCAGAGGCCTCTTTCATTTCGATCTCCAGTCTGTCAATTAATTCAAGTCTTTCAATTGGTGAGAGACTCTTGTATGACTGTTTCTTTTCTCTGACTGCAGTCTGAGTTTTAGCGTCAGCTACTGATGTTGAAAGAAGGACTTCCTCTGTCGTTTTGTAAATAGTCTGGGGTTGAATATTGTGTTCTTCATTATACTTCATCTGGATCTTTCTTCTGCGGTTTGTCTCTCCAATGACTTTTTCCATAGACTGGGTGATCTTGTCTGCATACAGTAGCACTTTACCGTGCACATTCCGTGCTGCCCTGCCTGAAGTCTGCATGAGGGATCTCTCAGACCTCAGAAAACCTTCTTTGTCCGCATCCAGAATAGCTACAAGGGACACTTCCGGAAGATCCAGCCCCTCACGTAAAAGATTAATTCCTACCAACACATCGAACTCGGCCAATCTAAGGTCTCTGAGTATCTCTACCCTGTCAAGCGAATCTATCTCGGAGTGAAGGTATCTGACTCGAACTTCAAGGGAGGCGAGGTATTCGCTGAGATCTTCCGACATTCTCTTTGTCAGTGTCGTTACAAGTATTCTCTCTTTTCGGGCTACTCTCTCGCGGATTTCGTTTATCAGATCATCGATCTGGCCCTTGATCGGCCTTACTTCTATTTCGGGATCCAGGAGGCCTGTTGGCCTGATTATCTGCTCGACAATAACCCCTTTTGACTGCTCAAGCTCGTAATCTCCTGGAGTTGCTGAAACGAAAAGCACTTTGTCGGTCCTATCCAGAAATTCTTCGAATTGCAGTGGCCTGTTATCAAGTGCGGAAGGCAGCCTGAATCCAAAGTCAACAAGTGTTGTCTTTCTTGAACGGTCTCCGTTAAACATACCCCTTATCTGAGGGACCGTAGCGTGAGACTCATCGATTATCAGCAGGTATTCATCGGGAAAATAATCCAGCAGTGAAAACGGAGGTTCACCTTCATTTCTACCGGTAATGTGGCGTGAATAGTTCTCAATACCGGAACAATACCCCAGTTCTTCAAGCATTTCTATATCATATTTGGTTCTCTGCTCCAGTCTCTGGGCTTCTACGAGCTGATTTTCATTCCTGAGAATCTCAAGACGGTCTTCAAGCTCTAAATTTATCTTCCGGACTGCTCTTTCAAGTTTCGGGATTGTCGTAACGAAATGCCTTGCCGGATAAATGAAAGCTACATCCTTTTCATTAAGGATCTCTCCTGTAACTACATTAATTTCAGATATTCTTTCGATTTCAGTATCAAACATCTCTATCCTTATAGCATTTTCCGAATATGCCGGAAAAACCTCGATAACATCACCTCTTGCCCTGAAAGTCCCCCGGTGAAAATCAATATCATTCCTTGTATACTGAATATCAATAAGTCTTTCCAGGATAGTCCGACGTTCTGTATGCTGTCCCTTTTTAATTCTAACATGCATATTTGCATAATCCTCAGGAGATCCAAGACCATATATACATGAAACTGAAGAGACTATAATAACATCGTTTCTTTCCAGTAGAGCACTTGTAGCCCTTAATCTGAGTTTTTCGATCTCCTCATTTACAGATGTATCTTTTTCTATATAAAGGTCTTTACTGGGTATATAAGCTTCGGGTTGATAATAATCGTAATAACTGATAAAGAATTCTACCGCATTATTCGGGAAAAAACCTTTAAATTCACCAAACAGCTGCGCTGCTAAAGTTTTATTATGAGAAATTATCAGTGTGGGTTTATTAAATTCCTTAATAAAATTTGCCATCGTGAAGGTTTTGCCAGAACCTGTTACTCCAAGCAGTGTCTGGAATTTTACTCCCTTCTCCAATCCCTGGGTGATCTCTTTGATCGCCTCAGGCTGGTCTCCCCTGGGCTGATAATTTGTTACTAATTCAAATTGCTTCATAAGATTACTTTCATTCCTTTTCCGCCAGTTTCTTTATCTTCTCTATAATGGCTGTTGTTGATCTCCCAGGGATCAAAGGTATCGGGACTACTTCTCCTCCTTCAGCCAGGACCTGCTCATGACCGATAATCTCTTCTACCTTGTA
Organism: bacterium; assembly: GCA_028278455.1. Taxonomy (GTDB): domain Bacteria; phylum SM23-31; class SM23-31; order SM23-31; family SM23-31; genus JANQEH01. Next base: position 11,427 of record JANQEH010000310.1, on the reverse strand, counting down.
GTCAGCTCCCTTTACAAGTACATCCGGACGTAAAGCAGCGATGATTTCTGCCGGAGTATCTTCATCAAACAGACATACGGCATCAACAAATCTGAATGAGGCAAGCACCAATACCCGGTCATCTTCACTGTTTACCGGTCTTCCGGCACCCTTCAGCTTCTGTACAGAAGAATCGGTATTTACAGCGACTATCAGAAAATCACCGTATCCACGCGCTTCCCGGAGATATTCCACATGTCCACTATGAATAAAGTCGAAACAGCCGTTTGTGAATACTACTTTCTTCTTCCGCTTTCTCAGACTATCACGAATGCTGATAAGTTCAACAAGGCCGTAGATATTTTCAATTTTGCTATTTATCATTGTTAAATGACTCAATTATTTTATCTTCAGTTATTGCTACAATTCCGACCTCCCCGCAGACCACACCCGCTGCATGGTTGGCGATAGTTGCAGCCTCAATTACGTCACCCCCGGCAGCAAGTATCATCGTCAGAGTACTGATCACAGTATCACCGGCACCTGAAACATCATGAACATTTCTTGCCTTAGTCTGTACTCTTTTTTCCTCCCCATCTGACAGAAACAACGACATTCCTTCTGATCCCCTGGTAATAAGTACATTATCACACGACAACCTTTCAAGGAGCATTCTTCCCGCAAGGTTCACTCGTTCGTCTGAATCAAGTGAGAATCCAAGGGCATTTTTTGTTTCAAGAATATTTGGTTTGAACAGTGTAACCTTTTTATAATCAAAGAAATTATTGAATTTAGGATCAACCGCTACCGGGCAATTATACTCATTTGCAAGCTCGATTATCTTTTTAATTAGTGGTTTTGTCAGGACACCTTTATTATAATCCTGCATTACAATTCCATCAAGATTCGGGAGAACCTTTTTAAAAGACTCTATCAGGTCATTCTGTACATTGCTCTTAATATCCTCTGTAGTCTCAAAATCTGCCCTTACTACATGCTGATCATGGGCGATTATCCTTGTCTTCATTGTTGTTGGCCTGTTCTCATCTATTGTGATCCCGACCTTTTCAAAATTCTGTTTTTCAAGAATTGAAACAAGGTCATTCCCAGCCGGATCATTACCTACTACTCCAAAAAGATATGGATTTCCACCAAGACCGGCTATATTATTTGAGACATTCGCCGCACCACCAAGGTGAGTGGATTCATAAGTCACGTTAACAACCGGAACCGGTGCTTCCGGAGATATCCTTGATACTTTTCCCCAGATGAACCGGTCTATCATCACATCACCGATAACGGCAATATTCACATCCATGCATTTCCTAAGCAGTTGTTTCAGCCTGTTCAGTTTTATCTTCTTCATGTAAAAATTGACCTTTCAATTACTTATTACGATTCAACAATTTTCCTGTAAAAAGCTTCATATTTTGGAATTATCACATCCGAGGCAAACTCTGATCCCGCACGTTCCACTCCTGACTTTGCCAATTTTGCATGCAGATCATCATTTGTAAGGATCCTGACACATGACTCAACGAATTTATCACTGTCGTTATCAGTTATCATAAATCCCTGCTTACCATCCTTAATAATTTCCGGGATCCCCCCGACTTTATATGCCACTACAGGTACACCACAGCTCATTGCCTCGAGTATTGTCATCCCGAAACTCTCATTTTCACTTGCGCATACTGAAAGATCGGCAACTGATAGCAATTCTGGAATCGCGTTCTGTTTTCCGAGGAAAACCGTATGATCACAGATACCAAGATCCCTGCATGATTTCTCAGCCTTACCTCTCTCAGGGCCGTCACCGATCAGCATAAGTTTAGAAGGAACCACCTTTTGGATTCTGGCAAACAGTTTTACAATCTCATCAACTCTTTTAACAGGACGGAAATTTGAGATATGAACAAGGATCTTTTCACCATTAGGAGCTATTCTTTTTCTCATCTCCGGATTGGCTCTTCTGTAAAATTCGTTAATATCGATAAAATTATGGATAACCTCGATCGGCCTTGTAATATTGAATTCCTTCATAGTGCTTTCATAAAGAGCTTTCGATACAGAAGTAACGCCATCACTCTGTTCTATCCCGAATTCGGTAACAGGGAGAAACGCAGGATCGCTGCCTACAACAGTAATGTCTGTTCCATGCAGTGTCGTGATTATTTTTACTCCTCCCCCGTTGAGCTGCTTTGCAAGGTAGGCGCTTATAGCATGAGGGATGGCATAATGGACGTGAAGAACATCGAGTTTGTTGTATTTTATCACTTCACTCATTTTTGCTGCAAGGTTCAGAGCATAGGGCTGATGCTCAAAAAGAGGATATGTTACAACCTTCACTTCATGAAAATAGATCTGGCCTTCAAACGAATGTAGCCTGAACGGCACACTAGATGTGATGAAGTGAACCTCATGACCTTTTTTTGACAGGTTCTTCCCCAACTCAGTTGCAACTACACCACTACCGCCATAAGACGAATAACATGTAATTCCAATGCGCATTTATTGTCCTTTAATTTCTTTATTAATCATAACAATATCCGGTATATTCTCTATGTCTGAACCTGATTTATCCATTCTTACCAGATCCTCTTCATCCAAAACCTCAATATTTAATAGCTCATCGGTTAACAACAGAGAATCTTTACTGTTCATCCTTACAACTACGGCTGATTTCACGCCAGTCCTTTCGATCAGATTCAAAGGTGATTTGAATTTCTGCCGTTCAATAAGCTTTACAGTATTATTCTTTAAATGAAGAATAGACCTGTATTTTTCTTCGATCTTCTGTGCAAATTCCCTGTCAGTCAGATTAAACACATTTAAGATATTTTGAAGAGGAATCCCATAATGTTTACTTCCTTTTAAAAAATGCAGATAATAAACGACTTCAGATTTCTCTTCAACATTAAAAGTAATACCTTGTTCTATACCTGAGATTGCAGGAAAATCACTACCGCCGATATCAAGATCCCATGTTTTTTTCTTGTCTATATGCCTGAGCATCATGTCGCTTTTTACAAATATCTCAGAAGGTTCTATAACATAAGCTACTTTGCCGTCCGGAAGTACTGATACACCGGCTACCATTTTTATATTCCTGATCAGGTCCGCTTTAGGCTTGAGGACGACATCGTGCTGATCGATACAATCATCTACCTCTATAGCCATCCTCCTTGCTCCGGACCGGATTAGTATTATGTATGTTCCTTTTTTAACATTCTGTTCCGGCTCAGGTATCCCCAAAATATCTCCCAGATAGATAAACGGCACAGGATTATTGTTTATGAGGATCTCCTCAAATCTTTTATCCGGTTTCCTTTCATCTGATCCAATCCTGATAATTTTTTCAACTGCTATCGACTGAATATAAAAATAAAATATTCCTACTCTGAAAAACAAGGCTTTAATCGTCGCAAGAGTCATGGGTATTTTCAGAAGAAATGTAGTTCCCGATCCCTTTTTCGTTTCGATCTGTATGACACCACGAACCCTTTCGATCCGTGATTTGACCACATCCATACCGACTCCCCTGCCGGAGATCTTTGTCACCTTCTCACTGGTAGAGAAACCCGGTTTGAATATCAGGTTAACAATCTGGTTATGATTAAGTTCAGTCAATTCGGATTTTTTGATAAATCCTTTTTTAAAAGCAGTCTTTTTTATCATTTCTGCATCAATACCTCTGCCGTCATCCTCTATCCTGATCTGTATCTCATTTCCTGCCGGTAATGCCGATATTTCTATAGAGGCTACCGGTTTTTTCCCAATCATTTCTCTTTCTTCAGGGAGTTCAATTCCATGATCAATAGAATTTCTGATAATATGGATCATTGGATCGTTGATTTCTTCCATCAGGATTTTGTCAATTTCAGTGTCTCCACCGGTGAAAGTAACCTGAACCTTTTTCTTTTCTGTTCTAAGTATATCCCTTACGGTTCTTTTTAGTTTCCTGAAGAGTTCATCTACCATTACCATTCTTGTTTTCAAAACCTCGAACTGCAGCTCGTTGACCTGGTTCTCAAAAACATTGTTCCAGTTCTCGGAATCCCCCATCAATTTTGAAAGTTCCTTACCCAGATCATCATATTTCTTTAATAGTTTTTTTAGCTGCACCGCAGATTCAACATCATCCTGGCTGTTAGCTGTGATCATCCGCTCAAGTCTACTTCTGAATTTCCCAGAATTCTTTTTAAGTTCATTTATAATATTCTGCAAATCTCCAAGCTGCTGAGAGTCTATATGCTGTCTTCTGAGCAATTCACTTGAAAGCGCTATCAGATTATCGATCTTTTCGGGCTTCAGCTTGACCAGTTCGATAAAATCGGAGTCATCTGTTCCCGGCTTTGATGCTTCTTTTTCTGGAGGTGCTATATCGTCGGCTGATGCAGGTTTATCCGGTGTATATGAATCCAGTAGACCGAAAACTGATCTTTCAATACTTTCAAACGTCTTTCTTTCACTTATTTTGACGATAATATCTTTCAATAATGGAGCAGAATCCATAAGAAGATCTATGAGTCCCGGTGTTACCTGAGCCTTTCCGTCCCTTATCTCAGAAAGTATCGATTCCAGCTTGTGAGCAATATCGCTAAGAACTGGAAAACCGAAAGTTCCGCCGGTTCCTTTAATACTGTGGAATTCCTGGAAAATTGCATTTATGGTATTTTTGTTATTAGGCTCCTCTTCCAATTTTAGAACCAGGTCTGCCAGGCTTTCTACCCTTCCTGAAAGATCTTCGTAAAACACCTCTAAAAGGTCCTTTATCTCTTCTTCGGACATCCCGTCAAAGATATCAATATTAAGCTCTCCCGAGCTCCGGTTTTTCTCTTTTGGTACCATGATTATAAGGTCAAACCATTGACTTTAATTTCTTGGAGATAATATTCAGATCCTTACTTGCTTCAACTGTTCCGCTTATATTATCAGCTATTATTTTCATATTCTCTGTCAGCTGTGTAATAGCATTGAAAATCTGCTCTGTTGCGTCATCCTGTTTATCAACTGAATTATTTATATTCTTAACAAGTTCAACAGACTGGTTTGAAAAATCCACGGTTGCATTGATGGAATCCTGAATATCTGCAATTAGCACTGAAATGTTATCGGTAAAGCCCCTTGTATTATCAGCAAGCTTTCTGATCTCCGTTGCAACGGCTGAAAATCCCTTTCCCTGTTCACCTGCACGCGAGGCTTCAATGGAAGCATTCAGTGAAAGTATATTGATCTGATGTGTTATTTCTTCAATAGTCGTTGATATTTTACTAATCTGGTGGGCTTTCTTTTTCAGATCCTCCATTCTCTCGGAGGTCTGTTCCATCTGCTTCACAACCTGATGTGAATTCTCTGCAACTTCTCCGGCAGAAATCGACAACGCTTCTATTGAATTTGCTGTATCATCAAAAGAGCTTGACTGCTCTAATATTGTTTTTTCTTCCCTGTTTGCGGTAAGTAATATTTCTTCTGATGATTCGTGGAGTTCTTCAGAAACTCCGTTTATTTCTCTTGTAATCCTTCTCGTAATAAATAGTCCGAGAAATATACTTATAACTATCACTCCCGTGAAAAGAAACAGGAACAGATTAAAATTATTTGAAAGAATGACAGGGAGCCTGCTTGTCTCAGTAACTATCTGTCTTGAAAGTGTGTTTCTTGCAGACTGAAGATCCAGATATATCACATTTAAAAGTGTATTTAGCTCTTCGAGAAAAGCCGGATTTCTATTGATCCTGTTCCTCAGATCATTATCGTTTGCAGCATTCTGCATAATTTCAAATTTATCCCTGTAAGTGACAAGGTTTGTCTGCAGCTGCGAAACGGGTGTGTTGATCTCTCCCATCAACCGTGACTTCTTTGCGCCGACACTCAGTATAAAACCGTTTGCCTGCTGTACAAGTGAATTCATCGTTTCCATGGCCGGATTGATCAGGAAATCAGCGTGTGTAACCATAAGCTGATTGAAATCATTACGTTTAATATCATCCAGAGCCTGGTTCGATTCCATCAGTGCGATAACATTCAGGTTCAGGTCATCAAAATCTTTGTTATTAGTTACACTGAAATATGCAAACCATGCTATCATTAATAGAATTATCAAAGAATAAAGGTATACTATGTCCCTGTTTATTCTAAGTTTCATTATATCTCCCTTGTATCATTATTTTCCTACTTTCGATTTCCAAATGCTTCCTTATCATACCACAAGTCTCTGATATTCTTCTGAAGAAGAATTTTGGATGGTGCAATTACCGGTACTCGCCGGTTCCCGACTTTACACTCATGTCCTATATATTCTATTGGTAGAAATGACTTTTCTCCCGGTGGTACAATCCTATTTTTAGCAACGTTCAGCTTTTGGATGACCTTTTCGACTATAATACCAAATTCCACCTCTTTATACTTAACGAGAATGATCTCACCCGGCTTTCCGTTTTCATGCTTCATATCAAAAAATTTCACCAGGTCGATCAGACCGTAAATCCTGCCTTTGTGAACCATCAGTCTGTCAATATGATCGGACACCGGTAGAAAAGGTACAGGATCGGTATTGATAACTACCTCCTGCATGTATTTCGCAAAAAGCCCGGTGATCTTATTATTAAGTTTAAAAAAGAGGATTTCCATCGATGCAAATATATCTATATAATGAATGAAAATCAATAATTATGTCATTTTGTCATGCAAATTAAGGCTCTCTGTTAAATATTCGTTAAAATCCGTTCATCCACCTCGAAAATGATCAAAAATCCTAATACATAATGAATCCAATGATTAAAAAGAATATTACTGATACAAAGCCTGCAGTCAATGCATAAGGAAGCTGAGTATTAACGTGGTCAATATGGTCGGAAGCGGAAGCCATTGATGACACGAGCGTCGTATCGGAAATGGGTGAACAATGATCGCCAAAAACTCCTCCGCTTAAAAGTGCGCTGACTACCGGGACAACAGGAAGCCCGAGAGATTGCACAATCCCTATACCGATCGGGAACATTATTCCCCAGGTACCCCAGGATGATCCTATGGAAAAGGCGATAAAACTAGTAACAATAAACAAAATTGCCGGTAGAAGCGCGGGTGAAATGATGTTTGCTGTTATCCCCGCAACATAGGGCCCTGTATTCAGATCCCTGCATAACTGGCCAATGGAATAAGCAAATACCATAAGAACAGCTAACGGAACTAATCCCCCGGCACCTTTGAAGAATAAATCTACTAGCTCCTTGAATGAGAGAATATTTCTGACTCTGTATAGTATTCCGCCGGAAACCACAGCGGCTATTATTGCCCAGAAAACCGAAGTTGATCCGGAACCGTTAACGAGTGTCCCCTTACCGGTTATGTACATTCCCGCGATCATCATTACAATCATTGCGATCACCGGAACTAACATATTCGACGCCTTCAGATTAATTCCTTCCTTGGGTTCAAGCGACACCACATCTGTCGATATCATCGGTATTGCACCATCACGCAGTACCTTCCCTTCCTCTTCAGCTCTTCTTTCAGCTTTTCTCATCGAGAAGAAATCCTTTCCAGTAAAAACAAGGATAGCAACAAGAGTTACAGAGAAGATTGCATAGAAATTTGTTGGTAAAGCCATAACATACGTTTTGAACGGTTCCTCAATATTCTGCATTGCGAGCAGACCGGCCGCGTATGCAGCCCAGGCGTTTACCGGTACCATGCAGCATATCGGAGAGCAAGTGGAATCACAAATATATGCGAGCTTCTCACGGGATATCTTCAGTTTGTCAAAAATTGGACGCGCGATCGTCCCGGTTACCAATACACTGATATTAGTCTCGACAACAACGATACTTCCTACTATCATCGCTACTATCTGTGCTCTTTTTCTTGTAGTGATCCATTTCCGGCTAGCTACCAGTTCAATAAAACCGTGAACACCACCGGATCTCTGGATAAAAGCTACTACCGATCCAATCAGAAGTGTAAACAAAATGACTTTAGTGTTTCCCTCATCCTTAAAGACACTAATTATCAGATCAAGCGAATCGGCAAAACCGCTGACTGGATTCCCGTTTGCCAGTATTGTGGTACCGGTCCATATTCCTATGAAAAGGGCGGCAAACACCTGGCGGAATTTGATAGCAACAACTATTGCAATTAACGGCGGTACAATTGACAGCCATGGAAATGTATCAAGCATAACAGGCCTGTTTTGAAAGATTTGTGATTATCTTCTAACCGCTACCCTGATCCCTTCAGGATCTTTTTCGTCCGCTTCCTCCCCGGAATATATATTGAAATATCTGAATTCTATAGTATTAGGGACCTCAAATTCCATTCCCGACAGCCTGGCTTCTATCTTCATCATATAATATGTCCAAATCGGTAGAGCACCGGATCCACCTGATATCCCAATACGGTTTCTGTCTATCATCGGGATGAAGCTGTCATAACCGATCCAGACTACTGTTACATTGTCAGGTGTACCGCCTGCGAACCATGCATCCCTGTAATCATTTGTCGTCCCGGTTTTAGCTCCGGCGGGTAGTCTGAATCCGAGTCTCCTGACTGCCGCCCCGGTTCCTCGCTCATCCAATGTACCCTGGAGTAGGTCAACAACCTGGTATGCAGCGGTTGGATCGATTACCCTCTCAGGCTGGTGTATATATTCATTTACAAGTGTATTACCTGCAGCATCCTCAATCCTTTTAATAAAATACGGCCTATTTCTGACACCACCGTTTATAATCGTTGAATAGGGTGCTGTCATATCCAAAACCGATACACCCTCTGAACCAAGAGACAATGCAAGGACAGGTAACAGTTCACTTTCAAGCCCGAGAACTCCCGCATTTTCAACCACTTTTTCCGGGGTAATCTCATGGATAAGCTGCGCCGCAATTGTGTTGATCGATCTTATAAAACCATATTTCAAAATTACAGGCCCCTGGAATTCTATATCGAAATTATCCGGAGTCCAATCTCCGGCAGGAGTAGAATACGTTACCTGGGAATCCACTTTTACCGAACCACCGGAATAATCTGCATCATTGAAAGCGCTGAAATAAAGTAAGGGTTTGAACGATGAGCCCGGGCTTCTTTTTGACCTTACAGCCCTGTTCCAGAAATCTCCTCTTGTATCTCTGCCTCCGACCAAGGCTTTCACTTCACCCGTCCGGGGATCTACTGACACAAGTGCGGTCTGTGGAAAAGCTTTTCTTGCTTCATTGTCCGCGAGCCTGTAATCTCCCTTGCCAAGCCTGGAATCGAGCTGCATCAATCCTTCTTCAACTGCTTCGACTGCCTTTTCCTGCATTGATAGATCGATGGTAGTATATATCTTGAGTCCGCCGTAATTCACCAGGTCTGCTCCCAGTTCTGCAGATACTTCCCTTTTTACCATGTTTATGAAATGGGATGCAACATTATTTCTGTCTAGAAGGTTTCTGAATCTGAACCGGTACTCGAGTGCCTGATCGTATTGAGATCTTGTTATCAAACCCTGGTCAAGCATCGCCTTCAGAATCAGCCTCTGACGCCTCTGCGGCCTGTCAATATTCTCGTATAGACTCACCGGAGATTGAGGTACAGCGGCTAGTATCGCAGCTTCGGCCAAATCAAGCTCAGATGCGTGTTTACCAAAATACATCAATGCGGCATTTTCTACTCCAAGGGCGCCGCCACCATAATTTATCTGGTTGCAGTATGCCTCGAGTATTTCGTTTTTGGTATACCTTCTTTCAAACTGAACAGCCAAAAGCACTTCCTGGTATTTCCGCAGCAGCGTTTTGCTGAATGTCAGGAACATATTCTTTGCAAGCTGCTGAGTAATAGTACTGAAACCTCTCACGTAACTGAAATTGAGAACATTATCAATGATAGATTTAACAAGTGATATTTTGTCAATTCCATTATGATCGTAAAATCGTTTGTCTTCAATTGCCAGCACAGCATCTATAAAATACGGGGATATCTGTTGCAGAGGAATATATGTTCTTTCACCGATTTCTTCTATTACTCTGCCGTCATTGGAGTATATTACCGTGTTCAGACTCAGATCGAATTCTGAGAGTCTGTCAGGCAGCTTTGGCAGCTGCGTAATGAGATAAGCAGTCCAGGAAGTAAACAGCAGCAGAACTATTGACAAAAAGATTATTATTCTTCTAATATTGATTCTCAGCATAATATTATTGTCTATCCAATGGTTTTTTCTTCCAGATCGTTCAGACGCTGGATCAAATAATAAACCGCCAGAGGCCTTGCCTGAAACTCAATGTATTCGATCTCGTTACCTGTGCGCACCTCGAATAATACCGGTATCACTCCTGTGCTTCTGTCTTTCAAAATAGCAACTCTCAGAAGCTGCTCACCCCATTTTACAAGCTGAAAAGGATCATTTACAATCTGAAGCCTTATATTTACTGTCAATTCATTGTAAGCGTTAAAAAAAAGATCCCTTGTAACTATCTTTTCTGAATCATTGTTAAACCTGGTCTGGTTTATCCGGTTCCTGATTCTTGCACCTCCAGAATTTTCGAACCGGCCGATATTTACCTCGGCCTGGTGCAGTATTTCATTCCTTTCGTTGATTAGTATCACTTTCAATCTGTCTTCTGATTTACCAAGCAGGCTGTATTTTATACTCTCGGTATTGATGAGTTCAAGTAGATGCAGGGGCGCAATGATCTGCTCTGCAGTCTGTCTTGAGAGAGTTTTATAAAGCTCAATGAATTTCACACCACTTAAAACAAAATCACCCCTGCTCTCTAAAAAATGTACAGCATCTCCGAAAAACTGTAATTCTCCAAGTTCTTCATCATTCAGCCTGTTCTGCTCTCTCAGAATGCCCAGTTCTTCGGCAGCTGCCTGTTTATTCAGAGCTTTTTCCCATAATTCTCCCGTTTTCGGCCGGCTATCATTTGTCCATTCCATTATATTTCCGAGCATAATTTCGATAATGTCAAACTTGAACTCGATCAGAAAAAGGACCAGACAGATCAAGGTGATCTTTAATATCTTTGCTACCTGCATATATTTATAATCCTAAAACGGGTACAGCAATAAAATAGACAACAATTGTTATAATTACAGCTCCAACAATATTCAGGGTTAATCCTGCTCTTGCCATCTGGAGCATACTGATCTTTCCCGAGCCGAAAACAATGGCATTCGGGGGTGTTGCTACCGGTAGCATAAATGCGCAAGAGGCTGATAGCGCTGCCGGCAGCATCAGAAGATACGGATGAAATCCAACTGCAACAGCGAGCCCTCCCATGACAGGCATGAAGATCGATGCAGTGGCAGTATTAGATGTGATCTCCGTCAGAAAAGTTACCATCAACGAAACAGTGAAAATGAACACCCAAGTCGGAACTCCTTTGAGGCCGTTCAAATTTTGTCCTATCCATTCCGAAAGGCCGCTGGAGGAAAATCCAGCCGCCAGTGCGATACCGCCTCCAAACAGGATCA
>JANQEH010000306.1 GCA_028278455.1 bacterium | reverse complement strand
TTTTTATAAACTTAGAAACGAGTGGAATGAAAATTAATGGCTGATAAAAGATTATTTACCGGATTGATATTAATAATATGTATGTTTGCTGTTTCTTGTCAGCAGACTACAGAATCGGGGAATAATTCACCGATCATTCTTAGTATTACACCCTCAAAGAAGAACGTTCAGTTCAATGAGACAATATCTATCAAGGCTGATGCCCAGGATATCGATGGAGACAGCCTGACATTTATCTGGAATCCTGGATTAGGAAGTTTTACTTACTCTTCAATCGATTCAGCGATCTGGGTGGCACCGGACACATCCGGTAGAATAGGTGTTATCCTGACCGTAATAGATCCCTTTAACTCAAGGGATATTGACAGCACAGTCATTGTAGTTGATAATAGAAAGCCGGTTATATCCTCTCTGTCTTCAAGCAAATCAAATGTACTTGTAGGCTCGATAGTAACCTTGAGAGTGGTAGCTTCTGATCCTGACGGAGGGCTGTTGACATATAAATGGGAATCCAACACCGGGACTTTTGAGTCCGATATTACCGCAGACTCAGTATCATGGAGAGCTTCTAATTCAGTTGGTACTTCGGAGATAAAAGTAACAGTGTATGATAATATCGGGGATTATACAGAGAAGTCTATTTCTCTAACTGTATACCAGGAAACGGGAAGCGTATGGATTGCTGATACATTTAACGACCAGGTAGTGAAGATATCACCATCCGGTACTCCTTTATTAACATTGACAGGATTCAACAAGCCGAAAGGGGTGGCTATTGATTTTGCGGATAGATCGGTCTGGATTGCAGATGAATTCATCAACAGGATCGTTAAATATACTACTGATGGTGTGAAGCTAAAGGAGATCACCGATCTCAGAAGGCCATCTGATATAGTTGTACAGCCAAACAGTAATATCATTGTAGCTACAATGGGTGATACAGCTCAGGTGGTCGAGCTATCGCATGATGGAACTATCTTACGGAGTATAAGAGGATTTGACAGCCCCAGGTCATTGGATGTGTATGATCTTACAGGTGATATATGGGTAGCCGATACTTTCAACGACAGAATAGTGGTACTCGATCATGATATACCCGATGGATATAATATTGACTCTGTAAATGCACCTGTCAAGCACCTTGTATTTAACAATTTCCTGAAACCTGAAGCTCTGGCGATCAATCAGTCAACAGGTTACTGCTGGGTGGCTGATACAGGGAATGACAGGGTAGTACGTATCAAGAAAATTAATCTTGAACAGTTTATTATTGCCGGATTCAAGGAACCGAGGGGAATTGATGTTGATGAAAATTCAGGATCAGCCTGGATAAGTAATACTAAAGATAACGAGGTCATAAAGGTTAGTAGCGGTGTGTTCCTTCTTCCTGTAGAACTGCCGTATTCTTATCACATAGATTTCAATCTTGGTTTTCATGATGTAGTCCCAATTACAATTACGCAGCCTACTGCGATCAGTATTAACAGTAATGAAGGAATAATATGGTTTGCCGAAGATTTCAGTGTAGTAAAGGTGGAAGACAAGTCAAACGCTGTACCGGTCGTTCTGGCTAGGTTTACGAATTATAATTCTCCAAGATACATAACCGTGAATCCGGGTGTCAGCAAATAACGGTTATTTTTCAAGAATCACATTCCCAAGTCTAGTGTTAATCTCCTTTAAGAGGTAACCATTAGCTATATATGGATAAAGATTCTTTCCCGGGCATGCCGTATCGGTATAATCTTTATGTCCCTTTAGTGTTCCCGGTTTAATATTGAACTCCTGGCACTGCCATGTAAGGACATTGATAAGCGCTTCGATCTGGTTATCATTCGGTATTAAATTCTCATAATTCCCAATAAGACAAGTTAGTAGATGCCCTTCAGTGTCATAATCAGTATTTGTATCTCCCGGATAATCTGGATTCCTCGCAGCATATATGTTTCCGTCAAAATCAATCACATAATGATAAGGAATATCGATCCATTCCTTTTCTGATCTGCTCCATTTCTGAAGATTGACGAGGAATTCCCTGGGATCCCTGTTTCTATCCCAGTCCTCACCGGAATGGTGCACTGTAATAAATTCAGGGATCTGCATTTTATATTCACCCTGGTGATCTGTCCCACCCCATTCTTCAGAGGAAACTATATGTATTCTATAGGTTTTGCTGCTTTCTTCTGTTTCCTCTGAACCGCCGCAAAAAACTATGAATAATAAAGTTGATAAAACAGACAAATAGTGTAGTGAAATATTTTTCATAATAAGAGAAGGTAGGTGGAAGTTTCCGAGTTATTTGGAGAATAGTTATTTCTCTTTATCAAAGTATCCTTTTCGGGATAGTTTTTTATATTCTGGAAGTCTTTTGATCCTTTCAATCATCTCATCTGCAATGTCATCAGGGCAATCATCCCGGGGGGTTATCTTTGAAATTTCAAGATCATCATTTATTTCAATGTTCGGCTTATAGTAATTATTAGATTCATCACCGCCGAGTCTTATACCTATTCTTTTAATTTTCCGTTCAAGCGCGACGAAGATTCCTACCCTTGCTGTAATAGCGGTGATTTTTTCAAAATTCAAGTTTTTGAGATCAATGAATTTTTCAGCATTGGCTAGTTTACTTTCCATTGCTTTTAATTCAGCTCTTGGAATCTTGACTTCATTAAGCGCGATAGTCAGGGATTGTGAAATGAGTTCGCCTAAAGTTTCATGGTCGATATTCATATCTCCCTTAATCATTATCTGCGACTCCTTTTTCTCATTCTCATAATCTTCAATTATCCTGGATTCCGGAAATTCTTCGGGGATAATTTTCCTTAATCCCTTACTCTTCATCAATTCTTCTTTATCTTCTGAGATAAATTCAGGTTTTGCCGGCTTCAGATCTTCGGAAGTCATTGGTGTAACTTTCCGGTGTGTATCAGCTCCTCCCCTCAATCCGGGGCTGGTATCCTCAGAAATATTACTTTCAGTATCGGAAAAAGCTGCTACCGCAGATGATACATCAGTTCCATCCGTATCAGGGAAGATCGAAAGGATTGAGCTTTTCAGGGAATCGAATGTGTTTTCTGCCAGGTCTTGTCTTCTCTCACCCCGGGTTTGCAGAAATGCAATTATCCCAATCGTTATAACAGCCGATCCGGTAATTTTGAGTAAAAGTAGCGCCGCCTTCTGAAAATTGGACATATTATTAGAAATTGTTGAGTTACAATGTTTTACTACCAACTATCGAATCAGTTTCGATATATTAGAACTCTTTTTTGAATATAATGAATTTTTTTAGAAAATATGAAAAAAAACACATAAACCATTGGCACTTTCCGGAGGAGATCATTAAAGATCATGAATAGATCAATATATCAGTTGTAGAATATTATAGAATAAACAGATTTTACTTGATATATTCCAAAAGTATTCAAATATTTTCAGATCACCGTCAAATGTTATTACTTAATTCAGATTCTGTTCAGCATTATTTTCACACACCATCGGATATCTATAGATTTTCTTTATTGTAGACCGCTGACTATTTTCAGAAAATATACAAATCTTATGGAGGTAACAATGAAACGGTATTTAATATTATTTTTAATACTTATTTCCGGATCGCTGCTATTCTCATGCGCTCAAACACCTGCGGATATAATTTTGGCGAACGGTGAGATTTATACCATGGAAGAAGACAATCCCTGGGCTTCGTCAATAGTGATAACTGATAACAAGATCACTGCTGTTTTGAGTGAAAGCGAGAGTTATGATAACTATGTAGGGGACCGTACCAGGGTGATAGATCTGAACGGCAGATTTGTAACTCCCGGTATAATTGACGGCCATACACATTTTAATGGATATGGTGCACAGATAAACGGTGTAGACCTGTTGACAGTTTCAGATAATGACGGACTTAAAACAGAACTCAGAAGGGTAGTGAATATCCTTGGTGACGACGAGTGGATCACCGGAGGTTTATGGGGGGGCTACGAGGAATGGGCATTTGGAGCGGCAGAGGCTGGTAAAAAGAAACGAGGACGCTGGGAGCCTGACAGGTGGGCCATTGACGAAATTACTGAAAACAATCCTTGCCTTCTGTCAAGCTTTGATCGCAAGCTATTCCTGGCAAATACTCTTGCTCTTGAAGCTGCCGGATTGGATAATGAGAGGCTTGAAGGTATGAAGCTGGATAGAAGACGCCATCCTACAGGTTTGATCTATGCAGGATCGCCTGCACTGAAGAGAATCAGGGATGTTGTTAAACCTAAATCGGAAGAGCGTATTCTTGATGAAATGAGAGCAGGAATGAAAGCCCTGGCAGAACAGGGGATCACTGAGATACACGATATAACTCCAGTAGGCCAGGAAATGAGATATGTAAAACTTGAGGAAAGCTCCGAGCTGACTTGCAGAGTTTGGATGAGGCCTGACCTTAGCAGAGGGGCTGAATTAAAGGATGCCGGTCTGACAATGGGTGTTCATCCAGTTACAAAACAAAAAAATGATTACTTAAGGTTCGGAGCACTCAAAGGTTACATTGACGGCATTATGGGAACACACGGTGCACTATTCTTTGAGCCGTACAGTGATCAACCCGAAAACTCTGGCCATTACAGACGTCATACTAGTGATGATCCTGATTTGATGGTTCCTAATATGGAAAAAATGTATGATTACATCAAAGTAGGTTACGAGGCTGGATTCGTTTCTAATGTTCATGCCATAGGAACAAAAGGTGTGGCTCTTATGTTGGATACATATGAAAGACTGATGACGGATCTCGGAAAAGATCTTGAAGGTTTCAGAGTGATACATGCACAGGTTATTAGAGATCAGGATTTCCCTAGATTTAAGGCTCTGAATGTCATTGCTGAAGTGAATCCATACCATGTTTCCGATGATATGAGATGGATGGAAGAACGTATAGGTACTGAAAGATGTAAAGGAGCATATGCTTTCAAAAGGTTGATAGATAACGGCGCTGTACTCTCTTTTGGTTCAGATATACCCGGCACATCAGCCGCAAAATATCTTTGCCATCCTAAATACTTGATTCATGCAGCTGTTAATAGGACAACATTGAATGGCGAACCTGAAGGCGGCTGGTTCTCTCAGGAGAAAATATCTGTTCATGAAGCGCTAAAAGCATTTACCATAAACAATGCATATGCTGCATTTGCAGATGATATTAGAGGATCGCTTAAAGAAGGAAAGCTTGCAGATATTACTATATTCGATAAAAATATGATCAGAATGGATCCTAAAGACATTCTCACTACTGAAGTTGACATGACAATCGTTGACGGCAGAATTGTATTCGAAAGAAAGTGAGATTATAATATTGACATATATTGACATATTTTGTATCTTTGAAGTTGGAGTATTATGTAAATAAGGACCGTTTATGGCTGAGATAGGTATCACCGGTAATGCGGTCGGAAATACGCAGGGAACACAATTCAATTCCGGCCTGAATCAGAATAATATCCAGCAGGACAACCTGGGAGAGAACAGGATCCGGCAGGCAGGCAGGAATGAAGGAAATGTCTTAAATGAGACGAATCAGACCCGTATTCAGCAGAATGAGAATTCGGATCTGAGAGCAGGGGGAGCAAGAAGAGGCGGTAATGTCGAGAGGCGGCGCGATCTGACTGGACAGAACAATCCATTAATCCGGAATGATAATTTTAATAGTCAGGTCGATCTAAATACGGAGCGTACTGGTGATAGTGCCCTGAGGAGAACTGAACAGAGCACTCTTCTTGATAATAATGCAGGAGAGGTGAATCAGGTAGCTGTCAACCAGGAAAGTCCTGTTGAAAGAGGAGTACAGAGGACTGAACAAAACCAGTTAGAAAACATTGCGGGTAACAACGCTCGTATCGCAAACCAGACGCCGGCGAACATTAGTGCTGCACCCGGAATAAATGAAGAGAGTCAATTGGGGAATAAGGTCGATTTATTAGCCTGATTCCCGGTTAGTCATGAATGAAATACATGTTTCTGTATTCTTCTGCGTATCCCAGCGCTATCCAACAGATAATGGCTTCTGCAAGGGGTATGGTTCTTTTAGATGCCTTTTCCAATTTAGAGCGGTATTTAAGGATAGCTTTGATCTGGTTTTTACCGAAATGTGTACTGGCTAAAATATCCATATTTTTACCTCGGGATTATTCCTTATAGATTTAATAATGCAATTTTAGTGCCAAAGATCGAAATCTTAAAAATTAGTACGAACTAGCCTGTATTAGGCTGTTTTTTAATGGTTTATAAGGGAATTATTTTCCTTCGAACCGAAATATTTTCCCATAAATTCAGGATTGTTTTATGCTCATTTCTGCTGACAGTATAACTTTTGATAATGTAGATGATTTTGCTGTTTTTGTCCGATATAATCCAAAAAATTCGAAATCAGTCCCGGACGGATATATCCTTGCCGAAGATCTTGTGAATGAAAAAGGCGGTATACTCTATGCCGCAAATTCAGATATGGATGCCATGAAGATCGGAAGACTGAAAAAGATAGAAGAAAATAATCCGGAGATAAAAAACAAAGTTGTTATCCAGCTTACCGACAAAGTCCACTTAATTGAGAAAGAAAAAATAAAAGCAGCCGCAAAACGGCTTATCGAATCCAAGAAAAGCAGGATGGAGTATTCCAAGATCATGAACCTTGTCTCAAATATGCTGGAATCAAGGTGGAATGATATCCTCGATAATGATAATCTTGTATTGAATATAAGCAGGTTGAAGTTCCTTGAGGATAAAACAAAGAAAACAACAATCAGCCCCTTTTATAATCATGTCTTGAATACTTTGATATTTGCCACCGGAATTATGATAAATATGTATTATGTCAATAAAGAGAAATCTACCGCAAAGGAATACTCGGAGCTTGGACAGGCTGCTTTAACTGTAGATAACGGTGGATGGAGGACTGTCGGTGAACATATGGATAGACCTGTAGAGGAGAGACAAAAACAATATTACGAAGCAAATGCCACCAATACCAAGGATCTCAAGAGCATGGAGCTGAGTGATGATGTTATGGATGCGATAGCATTATGTTTTAAATTTAATCAGGGTGAAACCGATTTCTTCGAAAATGAATCAAAAGCATCAAAATATGCTCAGATTCTCTGTGTAGCAAGACTCTTTAATGAACAGATATCCGGTCTCTGGGGTGATTACAAGGCACCAAGAGAAGTTACAGACCAGTTATATGTCAAGACGACCAATAATGAATTGCCAAAAAAATTCGTCGATTCTCTTGCAAAGGGATTGAAGTTCGATAACCTATTTGATTTCTATCATGAGCTTGAAATGCTTGTCCAAAGCTGTATGAGAAACAAGGCAGCTCCCTATCCGATGACCGGATTCAAAAGCCCGGTTATATTCGTATGCAATAGAAATCTTATAGACTGTAAGGAATTTGTTGCAAGTGCGAAATCGATAACAATTTTCAAAGATGTTGCCGGACTTTCAGCCGGATCTTACGGCCGTTGTGAGGGGCTCTCTGCAAAGCTTGCGTCATTCTACGAGGAACACTATAAAGAGATCAAAGATGAGGTTTTGGCTAAGGAAGCCGGAAAGACAAAGGGGGCTGAAAAGGAAGATGAAGATGAGGGTGGAAATGGAGAATCAGAAAATGGTGAAACTGGTGAAAAGCAAGAGGCAAATGGCGAGGGGGAGCAGGTAGAAGTTAGCGAAGATGTAAAGGAAGATGACAAGAAAGAGACTGAAGAAAAAAAATAGCTGTTAATGTAATTCTTCAGTAATACAATATTGTCAGCATTATCATTTATACCACGTTTTTCCCCATTATAATCCTTGACTATTTAAAGAAAATATCCTAACTTTATTAGTTTAAAAAAAATTGGGATTTTTGTGCTTAAGACACCCCGATTTTTAGCGTTTGATCACGATCAAAAATGAAAAGGCAGTTGATTTGGCAAAAAAAGGACGGATACTCAGCGGAATGAGGCCGACAGGAAGGCTTCATCTTGGCAACTATGCAGGAGCACTGGAGAACTGGGTGGAACTTCAGAAAGATTTTGAGAATTATCATTTAGTTGCCGACTGGCATGTTCTTACTACAAAACCCGGTGAAACAGATGTTATTCTTGGTAATACTATCGATATGGTAATTGACTGGCTTGGAGCTGGTCTAGATCCGGATCAGAGCCCAATGTTTATCCAGTCGAATATTAAGGAACATTCTGAGCTGCATCTACTCTTTTCGATGCTTGTAACAACATCAAGACTAGAGAGAAATCCAGCAGTCAAGGAGCAAGTGAAAGACCTTGGGCTTGAAGAGACCATGAGTTACGGCCATCTCGGGTATCCTGTACTCCAGGCTGCTGACATATTGATCTATAAAGCAAATTTCGTCCCGGTAGGTGAAGACCAGGCGCCTCATGTAGAGCTGACACGTGAGATAGCTCGAAGGTTTAATACTATATATGATGAAGTATTTCCAGTTCCCGATATCAAACTGACAAAGTTCAGCAGATTACCTGGTTTGGATGGGCAGAGGATGAGCAAATCGGTGGGTAATGTAATACTTCTGACCGAAGATCCTGAAAGCATAAAGCAGAAGCTTAGAAAAGCCGTTACAGATCCCCAGAAAATTCGAATGGGAGATCCCGGACATCCAGAAGTCTGTCTTGTTTTTAATCTGCATGAAAAATTTAATCCGGGCGAAGTGGAAGCTATAGAACCGGAATGCAGGTCTGGTAAACTCGGATGTGTTGCCTGTAAGGACAACCTTACAAATAAGCTGATTGAATTCCTCGAGCCGTTCAGGAAGAACCGGGAATACTACGAGAATAGAAAAGACGATATAATCGATATCATTAAAGACGGAGATAAGAGAGCACGGGAAGTGGTATCTGCAACAATGGATGATGTTCATAAGGCTATGAAATTCGGTTAGATTCGGGATTGATTGATAATGTCATATCAGATCAAGTTGAATGTTTTTGAAGGCCCTTATGACCTGCTTCTGTTTCTTATCAGAAAAGGCGAAGTAGATATATACGATATTCCTATCGCTAAGATCACAAAGGAATATCTTGAATACATAGAGTTTCTTAAATCTCTGGATCTTGAGATCGCTGGAGAGTTCATTGTAGTTGCGGCTACTCTGATGCGCATTAAGGCAAAGATGCTGCTTCCTGTTTATATTGATGATGATGAGGAAGCGGAAGATCCGAGATTTGAACTTGTTCAAAACCTCCTCGAGTATCAGCGAATTAAGGACGCTTCTTTCAGGCTTCAGGAGCTTGAGACTGAAAGAAGAAACTGCTTTCCCCGCGGAAAGGAGACGGTTTTTGATTCGGAAGCTGAAGAAGAGGACGATGATTATTACTTGGAACAGGTCTCAGTTTATGAACTGATCCGGGCATTCAATGCAGTTATAAAGAAGGACCCGGAAAAGAGTTTTCATTATATTGAACCATGGCCCTTCACTATTGAAGAGCAGATGGATAAAATTCTGAAAAAACTTGACGAAACAGATAAAATTTCCTTTAATGATCATTTTGTAAAGTTGAACGAGACTATTGTCATTGTGCTTAATTTCCTGGCATTACTCGAACTTGTGAATAAAAGGATCATTCGAATTGGACAGGCTCAGCCTTTTCATGATATTTGGATATATAAAGCTAAAAAATGAAGCTGGTCGTTGGTTCCCCATTAAACCCATTGAGGTTTTAAAGGGATGAATGATCATAAAAAAACCATTGAAGCTCTGATTTTTGCTTCGGATTTCCCACTGTCAGAAAAGAAAATTGCAGAAATAGTGGGGGACCTGAATGAAAATGATGCTGGCGGTATAATAAAAGAGATTCAGCAGGAGTTCAAGGAATTAGACAGAGGTTTTCTGCTGGAGAAAGTTGCCGGAGGGTACGAATTTATTACCCGGAAGGAGTATTCCGGTATAATCAACCGGCTGATGGCAGGAAGAAGGAAAAACAGACTGTCCAGGGCGGCATTGGAAACTCTGGCGCTGATAGCTTACAATCAGCCGATTACCAGAGTTGATATCGATAAGGTAAGAGGTGTCGATTCCGGAGGACCTTTAAGGACTCTCCTGGAGCGTAAACTGATTAGTATCGCAGGCAGGGAAAAAGCGCCGGGAAGGCCCTTGATCTATAAGACCACAGATGATTTTTTGAGATATCTGGGACTTGATTCTATCGATGAACTGCCTAAAACCGAAGAAATAGAAGATATTCTCCAAAATGACAAGATCAGTGAAGAACTTGAGATTGAACAGTTATCTGTCGAAAGCGGGGATAGCGGCGAGGAGGAAGTGCGACAAGATAATTAAGGACGGACTCGTCAGGGTAAACGGAGAAAAAATCAGAGAACCGGGTTTCAAAATCGAGCCCGGGATAGATAAAGTTTTTTACAGATCTTCGCCGGTTTATTTCCGGAAAGATTTCAAGTATGTTCTTTTAAATAAGCCAAAAGGTGTTGTCTGTACTGCAAGTGATGAGAGAAAAAGAAAAACGGTCCTTGATCTTATCGATACGGACAGACGCCTGTTCCCTGTCGGCAGGCTGGACCTGAACACGACGGGTTTACTGCTTCTGACCGATGACGGCGATCTGAGTTTTAGGTTGACACACCCAAGTTTCAAGGTTGAGAAGACTTATAATGTCGAGGTGCATAAAGCGGTAAACAGGGAAGACATCAATAGACTGGAGGCAGGTGTTTCGATCGGGAAAAATGAAATTGTTCATGCGAAAAGCAGAGTGATGAATCACAGGAGG
>JANQEH010000278.1 GCA_028278455.1 bacterium | reverse complement strand
ACCTGTATTGCCGTTCCCCCGGCCTTTGGCATTATCCAGATATCACCTCCGTAAACAAAGGTGATCTGAGTTTCGGAAACGTCCATGTACCGCATAAGTTTTGCACTTATTTGGCCATATGCATTACTGCAAAAAAATAGTGCGATGATTAGAACTGAAAGTCTTTTCATAATTGCTCCTTTGATTGGTTTGGAATGTCAACCTTGTTTTCGAAACAGAATCCCTCAGTGAGAAAGTACCCTATAAGTTCCGAGTCCAGGCATGTGAAAATAATGTAGGAATTTGATTATGGGATGTCAATAGTAAATTATAACCGGTCAAAGAGCAGATTATTCTAGCAATTCGAAACAGAATCCGGATAATCAATTTTTGCAGGTAAAAAAGTAATTGGAAGATAATCTAAAAAAGTTCTTGCTATAACGTAACGTTATGGTTGTATATTGTAAATATTGTAACAGCTTGAAATGATAATGAAGAAATATACTGTAAAACAATTAGCAAAATTGGCAGGAGTAAGTGTCAGAACGCTTCATCATTATGATAATATAGGTCTGTTGATACCGGCTTATCGTTCAGAATCACGATATAGATTGTATTCAGAAAATGAACTTCTGAGACTTCAGCAAATATTGTTCTTTCGAGAATTAGATTTCCCTCTGAAACAAATAATAGAGATTTTAGATAATCCGGATTTCGAAGAAATAAAGGCGCTCAAAAACCACAGAGTCCTATTACAGGAAAGAGTTATTCGGATTAGGAAGCTGCAAAATACCATTGATAAAACAATAAACAGCCTAAAGGAGAAAGAAATGAATTTAGTGACAGACGAAGAATTATATGCAGGATTTTCGGAAGAACAGGTTGACCGCTATAAGCAGGAGGTACGCAAAAAGTATGACGGGAGAATTGTCCGGGAATCAGAAAAAAGAATCTCCAAAATGACAAAAGAAAAATGGAAAGAGGTTAAAAATGAAGGGGAGGAGGTGGCCCTGGAAATTGCAAAACTTTTAGACAGAGAGCCTGATGATCCTGAAGTACAGGTCCTCATAGGACGTCATTACAGGTGGATTTGTAATTTCTATGTTCCTTCACAGGAGGTATATTGCGGACTTGGGAATCTATATATCGAAAATAAGGAATTCAGGGATTACTATGAAAAGCTCAAAACCGGGCTTTCAGGATTTATGAGAGATGCAATGATATATTATGCTGAAAATTCACTCGGGAAATAGAACAATAACCGAAATATAAAACTGAAGCCTGATTCAATATGTCCTGAATCAGGCTTTCCTATTTTACTGGTATCGCCACTCAGTCTTTTAAACAGGAAAATTCCAAATACACCCCGAGATAGCTTAATAATTTTTGATCCATTAGCTTAAAGATAGCAGAATATTATTGACATTTTGCAGGGAACCTATTTTAAACTGGAACATTAATACGAGAAACTCGTAATTGACTATACGAGAAACTCGTAATTGCAAGGAGAGAACATGGGACTTTTATCAATAACTGAACAGATGTACCTGGTAGCGATCCTGTGCCTTAAGGAAGACGCTTTCGGGGTAAAGATCAGGGAAAAGGTGATCGAACTTACTGGAAAAACCATGGTATTCGGCACACTTTACAACAATCTCGATCAGCTTGTCAGGAAAGGATATGTTGAGATCGAGAAAAAGAGTACTGATTCTAAGACAGGTGGTAATTCAAGAGTATATTACAGCGTATCCAAACAGGGTAAAACTGCACTGAACGAATCAAAACACCTTCAGGAATCACTCTGGAAAGCAATGCCAGAGAACGCACTTATCTGAATATGAAGAAAACTGAATTAAAACCGCCGCGCCTGGCTAGGTGGCTTTTTATAAAAATGAACCGTTATCAGGAAATGTATTCGATAACCAGGGAATTGGATGATGCGTTTCAGACAACAGCTGAAGACAGGGGATACTTTGCTGCTGTCAGGTGGTACTGGCATCAGGCAATTTCAAGTTTAGCCCGATACTGTCAATTGTCATTTTACAGGAGCATGGTAATGTTAAGTAATTATTTAAAGATCGCATTAAGGAATATTAAGAGAAATAAGAGCTTTACAGCTATAAATGTAACCGGCCTTGTATCAGGTATTGTCTCGGTTATATTCATACTGGTTTATGTACAGTTTGAGCTTTCATACGATAGTTATATTGAAAATGCTGATAGGATTGTCCGGGTTGAGCTTGAAAGAAAATATCCGGATGAAAGGATAAGATTTATAGGGGGGCAGTCCACGGCGCTCACTAATACTCTTGAAGAAACTCTTCCCGAGATAGAGTACGCAACGAGTCTTATCACCCACTATGTGGAAAATACTATGGTATCTGCCGGAGAGAAGAGTTTTCTGGAGGAGAAAGTATTCATCGCTGATGAGGAATTTTTTAATGTTTTTGACATTAAACTGATCAAAGGTGTATCCGGAAATGTTTTGCTTGAGCCTAACTCAGTGGTCATAACGGAGTCAATGGCTGCAAAGTACTTCGATGGAGAAGAAGCGATGGGAAAGATCCTTAATTTCAGGAACAATATGTTTGACGGGATTGATCTGGTTGTGAGAGGTATATCGCAGGATCTTCCACCGAATTCCCATTTTCATTACGATTTTCTGGTTTCAATGAACTCAACCAGGTTTGCCTCGAATGAGACAATTTTTTCTGGATGGTATTCACTGATCTACCTTCGCTTGCAGGATGGAACTGACAATGAAGTCTTCGGTATGAAATTCAGAGGGCTGCTTGAAGACCTGTATGCTCCGTTTATCCAGGAAAGATACCACATGACTATGGACGAATATTATGCCCTCGGTAACAGTTATAATTACAGGCTGCGTCCTATCAGAGATATCCATTTAAGGTCAAATATTGAAGAAACCATCGAACCGGGTGGGAATATTATTTATGTATATATGTATTCCGTAATTTCAATTGTAATTCTATTGATAGCATGTATTAACTTTATAAACCTGTCAACTGCCCGTTCCGTGATCCGGGCAAAAGAGGTCGGGATAAGAAAAACTTTCGGCGCATTCCGCAGAGACCTTATGAAGCAGTTTCTTTTTGAATCTGTAATCCTGAGTTTAATATCATTGATCATTGCTCTTACGATCGTAAAAATACTCTTCCCGCTTTTTAGATCGTTGACCGGTGCGGAAGTAGAACTGAATTATTTCAGCGATATTTATTTTCTCCCGACCCTATTATTCATAATAATCTGTGTCGGCCTTCTATCCGGTTTATACCCGGCGGCTTTTCTTTCGTCATTCAAGCCGGTTTCAGCATTTAAAGGAAGAATAGGCAGATTTACTTCTAAAAGTACTTTGAGAAACGGACTTGTAGTCATCCAGTTCATGATATCAATATCTTTGATAGCGGGGACATTTATTATCAATGATCAAATAAAATTCATGCTGAATAAGGATCTCGGATTTGACAGGGAGAATGTGATCGTGGTAGAGAACGGTAGAGCGATAGGACAGCAGCTCGCTGCATTTAAATCGGAGCTTAAAAATGATCCCGGGATACTGAATGTGGCAGGAAGTTTAGAATATCCCGGAACTGCAAAACATTTCATATCCATCAGGCATTCGGATGATAA
The DNA here is from genome assembly GCA_028278455.1 of bacterium. GTDB lineage: Bacteria > SM23-31 > SM23-31 > SM23-31 > SM23-31 > JANQEH01. The sequence goes on along the minus strand of JANQEH010000278.1, from coordinate 4,272 downwards.
GGGAGACCGGGCAGTAACGGTTTTCAATACCGGTATTGAAAAGGAATTTTTAGAAACAGTAGGCATGAGGATAATCCGGGGAAGGAATTTCATTGAGTCAGATTCAAATTCGATAATAATAAACAGGGCTTTTGCCGAAGCGCTGAATCTTGAGGATCCAGTCGGTATAGAACTTGAACAGCTGCGCAATGTGAGGATAATTGGTGTAGTTGAAGACTTTAATTATACCTCCCTGCATGATGATATAAAACCTTTTCTGTTTTCCAATTGGGGCAGGTTGAGAAATTACGGATATGTAATTATCAGGATCGGAGATGAAAATATACCTGAAACATTGAGAAGGATAGAAAATATATGGAATAAATTTACAGGTGACGCAGAGTTCAGCTATGCGTTTCTTGATCAACGGATTGAAAGCCAGTATACTAATGAAATGAAAACAATGCAGGTTACGGGAATATTTTCCTTTCTCGCTATTTTGATTGGTACTCTCGGATTATTTGGGCTTGTTGCATTCTCTACCGAACAGAGAACCAGGGAGATAGGTGTAAGAAAGGTGCTCGGAGCTTCAATAAGCAGTCTACTGGGCCTGCTGATAAAAGAACTTATTGTCCTTGTTGGAGTTGCTTTCACATTTGCTGTCCCCGTTACATATTTCTTAATGCAGGATTGGCTCCGGAATTTTGTGTACAGGATCGATCTGAGATCGGAAGCCTTTATTCTATCAGGAATTATTGTTGTTCTGATCGCTGTTTTTACAGTTGTTTTTCAATCTCTTAAAGCAGCGACTGTCAATCCTGTAAATTCGCTGAGGCACGAGTAATTCATGACAAGAACAGATCAGAAACCTCCACTGCCGGCTAAATGGCTTCTGAAAAGGATGAGCAGGTATGATGAGCTATACTCATTCACATATGAAATGGAAGAAGCATTCAGTTCCAAGTACGTTGAAAACGGATACTTATCAGCATCGTTGTGGTACTGGTACCAGGCAATAATAAGCTATATCAATTTCTGTTGGATGAATCTATTCTGGAGCAGTGCAATGTTTAAGAATTACATCAAGATCGCTTTCAGGAATATTAAGAGAAATAAAACATATTCGTTCATTAATATTTCCGGTCTGACAATGGGGATGACATGCTGTATCCTGATATTTCTCTGGATCAAGGATGAGTGGAGTTACGACCGTTTTCATAAAAACTCAGACCGGATATTTCATGTAATGGTAAATGTAGAACCGGTATGGTGGCAGAGCAGCCCTCTCGCTTTGGCACCCAGACTTGAGCAGGATTTCCCGGAGATTAAGAAGGCTGTCAGATATGCGCCAAGACAGAGAACTTTTAAATTTGAAAACAAGTTATTTAACGAAACCGGAGCATATGTAAGCATAGAATTTCTTGATCTTTTTTCTTTTCCCCTGCTTCATGGTGATCCGAATACTGCTTTTGGTAACAGAAATTCAATTTTAGTTACTGAGGATTTCGCAGACCGGTTCTTTCCCGGAGAGGAACCAATCGGTAAAGTCGTTTCTATGAACAACAGGTATGATCTTGTGATTACAGGAATACTTGAAAATGTACCTTTAAATTCCACTCTTCAGTTTGATTTCCTGGTTCCTATCGAATTATATACTAACATCAAAAGGCTGAACACATCATGGTCAAGTGAGTTATTCACTTATATTTATGTTGAAGAGAACGCTGATATACCAGATCTTCGGACAAAATTGAAAGATATTCTGCAAGTCTATGATACAAGGGGAAAACATAACAAGGTGTTGGGGCTGCAAAGTATTCAGCGTCTCCATCTTTATAACATGACCGGTGATGGTCCGATCTTCAATGTCTATATCTTTGGTACGATAGCATTACTTATCCTGTGTATAGCATGTATTAATTTCATCAACCTGGTGACAGCAAAATCCGGAAAAAGGGCGAAAGAAATCGGATTGAGGAAAGTCGCCGGTGCTCATAGAAAAGACATTATAAATCAGTTTTACAGCGAGTCCATGCTGACAACTCTTACTGCATTTTTTCTCTCTTTGATAATGGTCTACCTGCTGCTTCCGTCATTCAATGATCTATCAGCAAAACAGTTAAGCCTGGAAAGTATACTTCTGCCCGGGACTATTTTTGGACTTTTCGGGATAGCTCTTTTTACGGGTGTAATATCAGGCAGTTATCCTTCACTTATGCTTTCATCGTTTATGCCTGCCACTGTTTTGAAGGGAGATAAGAATCCGGGGACAAAAGGATTGACTATCAGGAGAGCGCTTATCGTCTTCCAGTTTATTGCTACTATTATGCTTATTATCTGCACGGGTATTAATTATCAGCAGATGAATTTTATCAGGAATAAAGATCTCGGATTAAATGAGGATCTTATCGTCGCTTTTCCCAATAATAGACAGCTAAGAAGGAATTTTGACGCTTTCAAGGAGTCTTTGAAAAGTAATCCGGCTGTAATTAATGTAACTGCAGCTTCGAACTACCCAACGCAGATCAGTCTGGTCAATCCTGTTTACTGGGAGGGAAAAACAAAAGCGGATTATATAAGGATCAACCATGTTGTTCAGGAATATGATTTCTTCAAAACTTTTGAAATGGAGATGGTACAGGGGAGGCCTTTTTCAAGGGAATATTCGACAGATATTCAGAAGTATGTTATAAATGAAGCCGCGTTAAAACTAACAGGCTTGGATGATCCCCTCGGAAAGATGTTCTCGATATGGGAGGATGAAGGTGAGATCATTGGTGTTGTAAAAAACTTCCACAACAAATCACTTCACAGTGAAATAACTCCTACTGTTTTTACGCTCAATCCAAGACATTCTGTCCCTTATATAGTTTTTATTAAAATCAGTTCGGAAAATATAGCTGAAACTGTTAATTCGATAGTAGAAAATGCAAAAAGCTTCTCTCCTGATTTTCCGATCGATCATTCCTTTGCAGATGAGTTTTCCGAGCAGCAGTACAGAAGTGACAACCGGTTAGGTACAATCTTTAAATTATTCACGCTTCTTGCCATATTCATTTCCTGCCTTGGTCTCATCGGGATCAGTCTATATATGGCTGAACAGCGGACTAAGGAAATAGGTGTCCGCAGAGTGCTGGGCAGTTCAGTTAATAGCATAGTGCAGTTATTGTCAAAAGATTTTATCCGGCTTGTCCTTGCTGCCAATTTAGCAGCCTGGCCAGCAGCTTATTTTTTCATGGATCGATGGCTGGAAAATTTCGCTTACAGGACCGGTCTGAGTCCGTGGATATTTATACTTTCGGGTACGGCTGCCCTGATTATTACTATAATAACAGTAGGTTACCAGTCGATCAAAGCTGCTACTGCTGATCCTGTAAGATCGATCAGGCATGAATAATCGAATTTTCGATTTGCGAGACTTCTAAAACCTTCCCTCGATCAGTTAAAAATTAAACAAATTGAAACATAAGATCGAATATTTCGTTCTTATATATAAGGTCGAAATATTCGATGATATTTAATGAGGTGATGACATGAATGTACTAACTCTTAAGGAAGAAATAATTCTCAGCTCACTGATGATGCTTGGAGGCAGTTCAAGAGGGGCATTGATAAGGAAGAAAGTGATCGAGATTTCCGGGAAAGAGATCGTCTACGGTACTCTTTATAATCTTATGGAGATCCTTATCAAGAAGGGATTTGTCTATACTACAAAAAGCGAACCGGTTCCCGAAAAGGGTGGCAGGAGAAAGACAATCTACATTATCACGAAAAAAGGGAAATCAGCCCTAAAAGAGACTCTGGTCCTGCATGAAAATATTCACAGCAGCCTTAAAAGTCTGGAGTTTGGTATATAAAATGGCAAAGGACCTTAGAAAAATCCCAAGGTTTTGCCGCTTGCTTATCGGATTTATCTCCGAGCATAATGGCAGGCATTCTGTCATTGAGGATTATGAGGAGACATACAGCGAGATCTACGATTCTGAAGGTAGAAATAAAGCAGTTTTATGGTGTCATAGTAGTGTTGCAAGATCAATTCTGGGGTATGTTTATTTAAGTCTAATGAGGAGCATCACAATGTTTAGAAACAATCTAAAAGTCACATTCAGGAATTTTATAAGGTATAAGCTATTCTCATTCATAAATGTTTTCGGTCTTGCCATAGGTATAGCAACATGTATGATTATTACTTTATGGGTTAAGCGTGAGACCAGCTATGATGAATTCAATACAAAGTCCGGCAGGATATTTCGCCTAGAAAGAGAATTGTTCAGGGATAATGCATACAGCAGA
>JANQEH010000221.1 GCA_028278455.1 bacterium | reverse complement strand
GGGAAGGATGGTAATAGGCTGCAATGTCATATCCGTCAATTTTCGGCACCTGGTCGGGGATAAGGTTCCTCTGGATATCTTCAGCAACTGACATGTCTTTTTCGATCAGCTCAATCTTATCTTTCATCATGCAGAGAAGCCTGGTTATCAGGTCACTCCTGCTCTTTATGATCTTCGAAGTTTTTTTCTGCAGGTCTGCTGCTGATTTATCCTTGTAATAATATTCTTCAAATTCATCAACCAGTCTCTGGAACGATAATCTGTCAGCCTTGCTCTCGAATAGATCAACATCAGTCAGAAACTTCTCCCTGTTGTCAAGCAGACAACGGATCATTTCCGAAAGATTTTTATCACCATCATAGTATTGTTTCTTCTTTCTCATCCGGGATTGTCTCATCAGGAATTTCCTTTCTTGTTTTTAGCGGGAGTCATATCAAATATAATAGCAGACAATATAGAACATATTCGTGCCTGTATTCGTTCCTGCCGGAATCCGCCGCGCCCAGACTCCCGATCCCTCATTCGATTGACAACTCAGATACAATAAAACATTATTTATTCTCGCCAAGATCCTTATAGTGCATTATAGCATTAAATACCAGGAAGAATGAACCGTGAGTCTCGTATCTCCAGAACGGATTTATTGCAAACATTACAACATGTCCTGATCCGATCGAAGCATCAACTACCGCAGGAGAACCTGCAAGTTCCTCGCCATGGTCCAATCCGCCGCTTATGAGAAGGTTCTCGGGATCACGTTCAAATCTGAGGATCGTTTTGGCACGGTTTGATCGTCCACGGGCTGTTCTTCTTCTTGTTGTTTTTTCTTTTTTCTTTTCTGCCTCTTTAAAGGCTTGGACTGCCCCTTTTCCCATATTTATCGGGCGTCCCTGAACGATGTCCTTGTCTTTCAGGTCACCTCTCCCGGAGGGCCTCTTGCCCTTTGTCGATCCTTCACTCTTCGGATCCGGCAGCCCTCTCACCCTTGAGCTTCCTGTACCGAAAACCGGACCGGTATTAAAATAGACACCAAGTTCATCTCCATATCCATATAAAATAGGAGATTTTCTGTCTGATGCTGAAGCCCTGTATACGCCCCCGCGAGCCCAGAGATTCTGAGTATTCTTGATCACCACTCCACCTGAAAGACTGAAATGAGCCGGAAGCGCAGAGCTGTTGCCAAGCGTGATGAATGTACCTCCCTGCTTTACGAAATTATAGATATTTACAACACCTTCAAAATCGAGCCCGCCTCTAATATCATCAGTTTCAGCCTGTACACCGATATTCGGGGCGATCTCAGATTTTTTCCACGGTACAGGTTCACCCCTCATTGGTACTCCAGAAAGTATACTGGAAACATTCGAAGATGAAGGCCCGAATACGATTACATCATAATCGTTTTTTAGGTTGGGATTATCCCTTACTTCATGAACAGAGATATAATCATACGGGATACTCAGCTTGTCGAAGCCCATTCTGAGCCATCCCTCTGTCTGGGTGTTCTGCCAGGTATGCAGAATTGCCACCCTCGGAGCTTCGACCGGATGTGTTTTTACCTCCGGAAGTTCTGATATACCGTATGCTGTAAAACCGTACTTTTCACCGGCTTCTCTCAGTTGTCTTTCCAGGTTTCCCGAATTTTCGGATACTTTAAGAATGAAAGTTCCCGGATTAAACACCCTGTCACCGATCTCGAGATCATCCTCAGCAGCCTCGATGACGAGTTCTTTGTTTTCAAACCTGAATGATGCCAGAGAATTATCAGCATTATGGTTTATCAGGTAAGCAATTACCTCGCCGTCAGTGAACCTCTCGACTCCTCCCTTGACTCTTACCTCACTTTTGATCAATTTCATCGGCTTATCGAGAATTGATGTGTCGTTTATACGTTCAGTCTTAACATTATACAGCGGACCAAGTGTCCAGCCTACATCGTCATAAGGTCTTGGATCATTTACGTTATAGAGCTGCTTATCGAGCATCAGGTCTGCCATCCGTGAGTATGGCTGGTCCATTCTGATTACATAAGAGCCCTCAGGGTATTCAGTTTCTCCTACCGTTACAGCTCTTTCTGTCTGATGGATCTCAACACCGTGTTTCTGCAGAAGTCTGAGCAGGGTAGCTGCCTGTCCGGGACGAGGCTCATCACCGGGAAAAACATAGGCTGCCGGACCTTCATTTAGTGCCTTTGCAATCGATCTTTTGCTCTTAAGGTAAAAATTCTCCATGAATTTTATCCTGTTTTTTGCCACATAATTCATGGCTATCAGGATACCGCTCTGCTGATAATTGACGTTATTGCGCAGGGACCAGACCGCTTCCTTTAGGGGGGGATTCGGTTTATACCAATCCCTGTTATCCGAAGACCTGATTACCCTTGTAGCCCCGTCCCCTGCTGTCTGGGTTTCATAAAACCTGCCAATAGAATTATGTCCGTTGGCAATATAAAACAGATAATTCGGGGCCCATCCGTCATAGAAACCGTGAGTCCAGACACCTGGAACTCCCATCCTTGTCATCTGGCTGACTTCCTGGTATGCCAATTCGTGCCATTCATCGATCAGAATGGGATCCACCCATGCATTGTACGGCCCGGTACCGGTTGAAGTATACAGATAGGCTATCGATTCATGCAGGTCGTGCATAACCTGCGGATGGAAATCCATATATGTATCGAGCAGGTTATTTGTAAGATCAAGCCCAAGTCCTACAGCATCCCTGTTGTTATCATGAGCAACATATTTCCCCCAGTAAATCGGCCTTGAAGGCAGATTTGACTCGGGATCTTTTCTCTTTGCCATTGCAAGATCGACAACCTTGTCCCTGCCGTCCGGCTCAATGATCGGTGTTATCATGACTATCATGTTTTCACGGATCGTTTTTATGAATTCGGATTCTCCTACAGCTACACGGTATGCAAGTTCCATCAGCATCTCGGGAGAACCGGTTTCCGTAGAATGAAGCGCGCCTGTTGCCCAGTACATTGGCTTTGCGATCTGGATCAGCCTCTCAGCTTCCCGTTCATTTATCTTTCTCGGATCAGCTAGTTTTGCCGTTATCTCTTTATGATCATCGAGGTCCTTTATCGTTCTCTCATCCGAAATCACTACAACTATCATTTCTCTGCCTTCCTCCGTTGTTCCCATGCTGAATACCCGTACACGGGGCGACGCATCCGCAAGTGCATTCATATATTGATAGACCTCATGGGAGTAACTTAGAACATCTGGAGCACCGGCTATTCTTCCCAATATATCAAGTGGAGTTGGGACATCTTCAGAATAAGGGAGATGGTCCACATATTTCGTTTTGAAGAAAGGTTCTGTTGTGTATTCCAGAATCTTTTTAGTATATACTTCATCTATCCTTTCGCTTTGAGCCGCAAGGTAAACAGTGTTTGTCAGAAAGAGCAGAATTGCAAGAAATGATACAGTTATAGTCCTGCGCAATTTTCCTGCGTTAGAATAAGTGTTAAGACAATTACTCATGACAATCTCCTGTATTTTTGGATCACAAATGTAATTTCCCGAAGGAATTTGAAAGGTATTGATTCAGATTATTTGATGAATAGACTTATAATATATAATAAAAATAGTCAAAAAAACAAACATAAATAGGGATATTGGTTAATTTAAACGTAATAAGAATAAAGTGCGATTGTGTGAGAAATAAATATCCAGAATACAGGTATAATTCACATGAATAATTTATTGAAATTAAAAACTCTTTTGATTTTCGTTTTGATCCTCTCCGGATTATCCTGTCAGAACGAGACTTTGAATCCGTATCCGCAATGGAAAATATCGTCACAGGATAAGCATCCGGCCTGGGTACCGGACGGATCACAGATACTGTTTGAATTCAGAAGAGAGATTCCGCATATTTATTATAGTAGTGTTCTCTGGAACCTTGATCCGCTGAGCGGGATCTGGAGGGTTAATGTTGACGGAACCGGCCTGGTACAATTAATAGAAAACACAGATATCTATGTAAATAATCTGAAATTCGATTTACACACGGATGGATCAAAGCTTGTATTTACATATTCCGATAAATTATACAGTATTGAAGTAACACCGGATTCTGTTGATGAATCAAGCCTAGACCTGATAACGGATTTCTCTGGAAGTTTTAATATGACTTACCCGAAATGGCAGCCTTCGGGAGAATGGATACTTCTCGAGAATATTACACCAACCGGAAATATGAATGAAATTTATATGATAAGGGAAGACGGTACCGGTTTACAGCACCTTTTTAATGGTTTTACCCCCTCCTGGCATCCCGATGGACAGTCTATTATAGCTGCAGTCTATCATGACCAGACAGGAGAAGCAACTGATCTTATAAGATTCTACCCCCATACGGAAACTCCCACAGACACACTGGTTGTTAAACCTGAAAATGTAAACTTGCTGCCTGTCTACTCTCCCGACGGCACACAAATCGCCTATGAATCGAACAGTACCGACAGTACACATATCAATATTTATGATATCGAAGGAAAATATAATTCCAAACTTATTACCGGCTGGCAGCCTTCCTGGTCACCTGACGGCAACACGATAGCATTTACAGTTTACTATGCGGATATAAGCAATATCTGGCTTATTAATAAGGATAAAACGGATCTGCGTCAACTAAATACGGAGATCATTACTGATCCGAAACAAAATTAGTATCCTCTCTTTCTATCTCTTATACAGAAAAATGCCGGTCTGAAACTTATCAGGCCGGCATTCATTTTATTCGTAGATAAATTTAATTCCCTATATGGATTTTCTTCGTTATCACTCCACCTCTTGTGGAAGAGAATTTCAGAGTACATTCAGTTCCTGAAATGCCATCAAGTTTCACCTTGAATTTATACTTCTTCTTCTCACCTTTCTCGAGCCGGCCTACCTCAAAGGATGGTGCACCCTGCTCAGGATCTATGAAAGTAATCTTATTCTTCTGCGGAGTTTCTTCTTCCTGCATTCTGTAATAACTTCTTCCTCTGCTTCTTGGCCTGTATACGTCTTCAGGAAATTCAAGTGTAAGCATATCCGGCCTGACGATCTTAACGAGCTGCGCCTGCAGAAAAGCTGTAGGGAGACCGCCGGTGTTTTCGACTTCAACTTCAATTGTATATTCACCGTCCTTTCCGCCTTTAATCTTCGGCTCGCTCATAACGACTTTCGGAAGCTGTTTTGCCAGGAAAAGGTTGAACTTAGCCTACTTAACTGCCCATTCTTCCAGCAGCACGGGCGGCGGATTCTGACGCCAGAATTTAGGATTCCATCCGCCAACTTCAACTTCACCGTATTCGGGATGATGCGTTTTTGTCCATTCCTGGAACCTGCTTTTTGAGAGTTCTTTATCGTTGTATTCCAATTTGTCCAGATCATCTTCTTCACCGTCGCCATTGTAATCACCAACTCTGCCACCGTTCCACAATTCATCGCCATACCAGATTGCACCGTAATAGAAGTAACCGAAATCGGGACTGTGTCCGAATAGAGGTGAGCCTTTTCTGCCTGGTCTGCCCCTTGTCATATAGTCGTAATAGACATCACCCGCCCAGGGATATCCGGTTATTTCCATACCTTTTTTATCGAATTCCTCATAATACTTCAAATCCTCGGGATACATTCTTTCCTCACTTTTGGAGGTTGAAGGGGGTCTGAGATGCATCGGGACAGTTGTATCCATCGTGTTCATGATCGAGATGTTTGGATGCTCCAGCAGAAAAACTACCAGTGTTCGTGTTTCCGGCTCGGACAGCGGATAATCTCCTGCTCCGTACTGTGTCCAGCCTCTTCCGGTTTTTTCTCTTTCCGGCATCGGCCTCCAATTCTCCGGATAATTCCGGTGAAGGTCAAGACCTCCTATTCCGTCTTCGTTTATTCTGCCGTCCCCGTCGTTGTCAATACCTTCTGACATTAAATTATATATTCCTTTACCTTTCTCAGCACGTTTCATCAATCTTCCTTTAGGATCTCTCTCATCGATTACGTACTGTCCCTCGCCTTCCGGAACCCTGATCCTCATCTGCCTGACAAAACCATCGCCGTCGAGGTCTTCCATTGGATCCTCATCAATCAGGCCGTCCTGATCATTGTCATAAGGCCTGACCGTACTGCGAAGATATTGAGATGTATATAAATACAAGTCACTGCCGTCCGGACAATTCTGTATCCTGAAATAAAAAGCATTATTATCGATCAACTCCGTTATCTCCATATCTTTGCCATAATTTGAAAGCATATGATGCAGCAGCCAGAATGCAGATACCGCTGAAGTTACCTCACCGGAATGACGGTTCGCATCCACGAACATAGCCGGTTTATCCGTGTCTTTTCCTGTCCTCTTATTTGTCAGTGTAGCCTGCATGATCTTACGGCCTTCGTAACTCTTACCTCCAACGTATACATCAAGCAGCTCCGGGTATTCATCAGCCCATTTTTTCAGAAAATAGTTTACCTCATCATAGGTGTGATAGTGCTTGAAATCGAGTTCACCTTTTCTAAGGGGAGTAACTTCCTGGAGATAATTGATCTTAAAATAATTCTGTCCGTTTCTGAATCCCTTTACGATCCAGTGTTTCGGCTGCCCTTCCTCAGGTGGTGTCGGCTGCGCATATACCGTTGTATATGTGAAAACCAACAGCAATCCAAGGATCAGGGCTGTCGTGGTTTTTTTTGAGTTTTTAGACATAGAAGCACCTCTTTTTTATGTAAATCTTTGAAGGATTATTTTTAACGCAAAATACCAGATTAATTAAAGGATGGATATAGTTTAATACAATTTATTACTTGAAATATTTAAATATATGATCAAATATATATTCCTGCAGAAAATTGAAAGAATGCAATCATCCTACATCCCCCTTCGAAAGGGAACTGTATTTAACTCGCCCATTAAAATGGGAAGACATTTATTCTCCTTAGAATCGGAGCTACATCATTTATACTGCTCAATAGAGGATTCTTATTTTATTCCACCTTCGATGCAGGATCTCCGTTTATACTCCCTGCAGAAAAGGGACCGCTGTTTTTTCTCTGCATAGCGAATCTCTTTTCACTCTCCCATCGGGGGATGCCTTATATAACTCCCCCTTCTAGGGAGGATCAAGGGGGGTATAATATAGAAAGATTATTTATACGCAATAAGAAATTTGACGTTTACTCAAATCTTGATCTCTCTACCGAGTCCCGCATCAATTGCCTTACTGAGACACCAGTTGGAGATTGCAAGGTCCTGCACTGCCACTCCGGTAAGATCACAGACTGTTATTTCGTCATCGGATTCCCGCCCCGGTCTTTCTCCAAGTATTAATTCACCCAGTTCAGCATGAACATCCTCATTCGGTAATCCTGTTTTTATTGCATGATGCGTCTCGCCAAGAATACTGCATTGCCCAAAATGATCTGTAATAACTTTATCGCAATTAATGAGAATTTCCGGATCGAGCTCCTGCTTATCTGCTCCATCCGATCCCATTGCTGTTATATGAGTTCCTTTTCTTATCCATTCAGATTTTAACAGAGGCTTTTTTGAAGGTGTACACGTTACTATAATATCCGAATTCACAGCAACATCTTCAGGTGTATAGCAGTTTATAAGTTCTATATCGGGCATTAGTCCGGACATATCTTCATGATAACTCCCTGCTGAAGCCTGATCGATATCCCAGAAATACAGTCTATCGAACTCCCGGATATTTTCAAGGAACTGTATCTGCAGTCTCCCCTGTACTCCAGTTCCAATCACTCCTGCAGAATCAATTTTTTTACGTGCAAGATGTTTTGCCGCCACGGCACCTGCCGCTGCTGTACGGAGATCTGTCAGAAGCCCTTCATCTAAGATCACAGCGCTCAGAATCCCCGTTTCTGAGGAGAATAACAGCATAATTCCGTACCCTGTTGGAAGTCCGATATCCTTATTATTATAGAATCCGGAAGCAATTTTTATGCAGTAATTATCATATCCTGATATGTGAGAGGATTTAATATGGATCTCACCGTTCTTTTCAGCAATATCCAGATTTGTAACCGGGGGGATCACGGCCTTACCGGAACAATAATCGGCAAATGACCTTTCCACTACCTCAATTATTTCATCTGGATCAATGATTTTCTCAATATCATTCTTGTTCAGAGAAAATACACTCATATTGCCTCTCAAGGTAATAAAATTTTCAAGGAATGAACTATTTTTTAATCTTTTCTACGTAGTCGCCCAGAATATTGTAAGCTTTCTCAAGAGTCTCTTCCTGCGCAAGGAAAACCACCCTGAAGTGATTAGTGCCTTCTTTCTGTCCGAAACCGCTGCCGTGCATAGGGATAACGCCTGTTTCATCGATCAGGCCATGCACAAAATCAATATCATTAATTTCGAACTGGAGTTCCGGAAAGGCATAGAATGCAGCATTCGGAGCTACGCAGTTTATACCATCTATAGAATTCAGCATATTCACCGTTATATCTCTTCTTTTCTGGAGTTTCTCCACCATTTCGGTAATATGCGACTGGTCACCTTCGAGCGCCGGCTTGATAGCGTACTGCTCCGGATGATTTGCGCACAGTCTTGCTCTTGTAAAAGTGGCTATTGCCTCACAGTAATCTCTGTTCGTTTTTTCATGACCGCTGACAACCATCCATCCTATCCGGAAGCCCGGCGCCAGATAACTCTTCGAAAGACCGTTAAATGTTACTATTGTCGCATCTACTGTCATCGACGCAGGTGATGTATGAACTTCACCGTCAAATAAAAGTCTGTCGTAAATCTCGTCGCTGAATAATACAAGGTTATACTCCAGGCAGAGGTCGATCACCTTCCGGATCGTCTCATTACTATACAATGAACCTGTCGGATTATTGGGATTGATGATCACTATTCCACGGGTTTTATCGTTGATCTTTGATTTGATATCCTCGATATCCGGCTGCCAGTTATTTGATTCGTCAAGATAATATGGATTCGGAAATGCACCGTGTTTATATAATGAAGTAATATAAATAGGATAACAGGGGATCGGTACCAGGATATTCTCACCTTCATCAACAAGTGCGGCAATCGACATGTCTATGGCTTCGCTGACACCTGTCGTAATGAATATATCGTTGATGTTTTTGATCCCCTTCCCTGAGGAATAATTTTCAACTGCTTCGATCGCATCTGTGATCCCTGATGTTTCTGTATAACCTGTTTTACGGTCGAGCATTGCTTTATACGTTTCTTCGATTATCTGACTGGGTGTATCAAAATCGAATAATAACGGATCTCCAATATGCAGATAAAGTATTTCTTTGCCTTTCTTCTCAGCTTCATGGGCACGTGCAATAGTATCCATAACAGAATATTTGATCTGTCCCAGTCTTGATGCCGGTTTAATATACATCTTCTTTCTTCCTATAATTATTATCTCAATATTTAGCGTTTACATACTGAAAATAATCATAACACCTGATTTCTTCAAGTATTATTTATTGCCGGCTGGATAAAAAAATGCACCTCTCTTTAAATAGTGGAAAGGTGCATTTTTTCAATATCTTAAAGACAATTGAATTATTTAATCACATTGACACCCTGAAGGTCTGCATACAGGTCACCGTACACCCTTTTTAAATATTCTTTTAATTCTGGATGTATTTCCAGGGGCTGCCATTCCGGTGAACCGGCGAATATCGCCTCATTATATGCGATAAACTCCACTTTGCACATGCTGACTTCGCTATCCAGTCCTCTGTCGCTCATGGAACCTGAAGATTTCGGTCTCGCATTGATCCTCAGCTTAATTCTTGCACGTTGAATATTCATTTGATCCTCACTTGGAAGAAGTCCCCTGTTCTTCCAGAGAGTTTCATAGTACATATCTCCACCGGTTTCAGTTTGGTCAATTTCGATCTCAAACTGGTACTTATCAAAAATCTTCTGTGAAACACTCTTATATGCCTGTCCAGGTACAGTATTAGTAACACTCTGCCTATATACATTCTTGACACCGCCGCCACCGGATCCGGCACAATGTACCGTCAAAGCTGTCAATCCAATACAAAGAATAAAAATAATGAGTTTTCTCATAATCATTCCCCGCTATTTTTTGTTGAACAAATTAATTCTATTTAAAAATGAATGGTGCAGCAATTTCCCGCAATGTACTTCTATCTATATTACCGAAAGCCTGAAGAGTTTATTCCCTTTTTACTATAAATATTTTACTTTTTTCTTAAAATACTAAAATATCACCCTAAATAGCAAGGAAAGAATGGATACTCTATATATCTGCTCCTATGTGAAATGCATCATTGCATTTTTTTATAAAGTTTTTATTCAAAGACATCGCAATAATATATTCCTTTTAAATAGAATTTTCAACAGGATGCACATTACCTCACCAAATGTTTAACTGCGGGAATTATACAAAAACCTTATCTTCAAAGAATTAAACACAAAAAAAAAGGCTGCCAAAATTATTGGCAGCCTTTTAGAATTAACACTGAAAGCTATTTCTTAGCAGGAACAACATCATTAGATTTATTATGCTGATCGATGTAATCTTTAGCTTTCTGAATGTATTCCATATCGATAACCCTGGAACCTGCTTTTATACCGG
>JANQEH010000219.1 GCA_028278455.1 bacterium | reverse complement strand
CCGGTATAAAAGCAGGTTCCAGGGTTATCGATATGGAATACATTCAGAAAGCTAAAGATTACATCGATCAGCATAATAAATCTAATGATGTTGTTCCTGTTAAGAAATAATGGAGAAATGAATTTTCCTCGATCACTGAATAAGGCTGTCACCCTTTTTAGTGGCAGCCTTTCCCTGATCGAAAAGGAAGAATATATTTCGGGAGTTATTCAGAAGTCATCCTTCCCAGTGGATTCTGAATCTACCCGGAATTTTAAAGAAAAAATTTTAAGTAATTAATTAATGTCCGTATTAATCCGTATCAATCTTAACCAAATGGAGGTTAAACATGAACAATCATTTCAAATTGTTCGCGATCATGTTGATCATCGTATCGCTGACAGTCGGAGGCTGTACAACCGACATGGATATTCGGAATGACAACAATCCGGATACCAAACGAGTACTTGTTACTCCAGCAGACGTTGAAAACCTGATCGGGAGCGCCTTTCGACTTTACATGTTCGCTCAATATGGCCATTCCCCCGGTAGAGCTTTAACAGTTCTGGGTGATGAAATGTCATCATCCTGGGGTAACGGCGGTATGAGAGACTTGTCTGAAGAACCTGCGAAGCCGATCAACAATTCATCATCCTACGGATATCGCCGTTTCATGGAGGATCCATGGTATGATAATTACGAAGTTATTTCGAACGCCAATGACGGAATTAATGCCATTCTTGGCGGACTCGAAATAGGTGAAGATGGAAGCACTGACACAGAGCGTGCACATGCGTACGCAAAAATGTGTCAGGGATTAGCCCATGGCTATGTGGGAATCCTCTTCGATAAAGGATTCATTTTTCCGGAAGGTATTGAGTTGACTGCCTATTCACCTGAATTCGTAACATCAAACACTGTTGTTGATGCCGGAATCGCTGCTCTTACAGAAGCGATAACTCTTGGTTCAGCAGATTTTACACTGCCCGGTGACTGGATTAACGGCCAGGAACTGACAAATGAAGAATTACAGCAGTTATGTCACTCCTATATAGCGCGTTACATGGTTTTCAGTGCAAGAACTGCCGCAGAGAGGGCTGCTCTTGACTGGACTACTATCCTGTCTCACGTTGATGCAGGTATTACCGAAGATTTCGGTTTTGAAGGTGACGATAACCTGTGGTGGCATCCGGTTCAGTATCAGTCGAACTGGAATGGCTGGCATCTCGCAGACAATCATCTGCATGGTCCGTCGGATACTTCGACAAACTATGCTGACTGGCTGGACACACCTTCAGAAGATCAGACTCACTTTATTAACTTCAGCACAGACCGCCGTGTGACCGGTGATGAAACCGGTATAACTGACGGTGAATATTTCTACTATCAGGAAGCACAGAGTCACTATGCATCACGCGGTACCTATCATTGGTCACGCTACAGATGGCAGAAATATGACTACCAGTATCCTTCAGCATACGGTTTTCATCCTATGATGTACAAGGCTGAAATGGATATGCTTAAAGCAGAAGCTTATCTTAGAGGATACGGCGGAGGAACAAATGCTGATGCTGCAGCCCTGATCAATGAAACACGCGTAGGCACAGGCCAGATGCCTGCTCTTGACGGTACAGAGAGCGACCTCGAGCTCTGGAGAGCAATGTGTTATGAGAAACGTATCGAGACTACACTGACAGGTATTGCATGGTATGATTACCGTGCGTGGGCAGGTCTTGAAAAAGACGGTGAAACAGTAATTCACGTTCCTTCAGGACGCCCGGTATACTTCCCGGTACCAGCAAGAGAACTGGAAATCCTTCTTATGGATACTTATACATTCGGCGGTGTTGGTAATGCAAACACGACTCCGGGAATCAAATCCGGTTCAAAGGTAATCGATATGGAGTACATTAAGCAGGCAAAGGCTTATGTAGACCGCTACAATAAGAGCAACGAGAAAATGGAAGTTAAAAAATAAAATCCGGTTTTTCTCGATCACTGAAAAGGCTGTCATGTTTTTTGTGGCAGCCTTTTTTACTTTTGTATACAATACACCTTCTTTTATTAAATTTAAAATTAACAATTCCTTAATCCTGAATAAACTAAATTTCAATAATATCAAATTAAAATTTAAAACAGTATTCTCATTAAATAGCCATGAGTAGGAATTATGAAAAAAACAGTAATAAATATAGTAAGAAGAAGTATTCTACTACTTATCGTGGTAAACATAGTTTTCTCAGGCTGCTCAACAACAGACAACACTGTAACAAATTCAGGATTTGATATCTGCCCGGTGTAAAAATGGCAGTAATAGCAGATACCCACTATTTATGATCCATCACTCGGATCACATAGTGAATCCTTTATGCAATGGATTGCTCAGGATGAAAACTTCTTGCAGAAAGCGAGGCTATTATGGAAGCAGCGATCACTGCGATTGCTGCTAAGGATGTCGACATAGTACTTGTTGCCGGTGATCTCACTAAAGACGGTGAGAAACAGTGCTATGAGAAAGTGGCGGCATATTTTACTGAGCTTGAAGATGAAGGAAAAAGGGTATTTGTAGTGCCCGGTAATCACGACATTAGCAATCCTCATTCATATAGCTTCACAAACGGATCGTCACCTGTCCTTGTATCGACCGTGATACCCGAAGAATTTGCTCCCATTTATGAAGATTTCGGAAACGGAGAAGCATTATACCGGGATCCAATTTCCCTTTCCTTATTGAAGCGATCCAGGATGATATTTGGTTATTCAGCGTGGACTGCTGCAAATACGATGATAGATTTCCCGATCTCAGCCAAACAGCTGGACGTAAATCTGAGGAGACGACGGATTGGATAATAGATAGATTAAAGGATGCAAGGCATGCCGGTATAATTGTATTCAGTTTGATTCATCACGGAATTGTTGAGCATTTTCGGCAGATGTAGACTATATTTCCGGAATATCTCGTGGAAATTGGCAGAGTGTAGCGGAAGACCATGCAAATAATGGTATGAAAATGGTATTTCCAGGACATCACCATGCAACAGATATATCGATTCTACAGACAGTTCATCTATTATAGATGTTCAGACTGGATCAACAGTGACCTGGCAATGTCCTTACAGGATCGTTGATTTCAGTGGTTATGAAAACAATATCAAAAATAATATCAAATATAGACTATATTCTTGGAAACGCGGATTTCCAGACCAATGAACTGAATTTTCTTAACTCAGGTCTGCCGCTTCTTGTTAATTACCAGCTAATGGGTTAGGAGCGAGCGAAGCCAGCGCTGCTATGATGGAACCGCTGGTAAATCCAACGATTAATGCCTGCCAATGAGGTGATGAATATGTTTTTAAAAATCCTGAAATTGAAACAGGTATTCAGCAGATCATACTGTCGGGTGATCCTCCCGGCAAGATACTCGCAAACTTTCTTCAGGGGATCCGGGCAGATAATACAATTGAAAATGATATGTCTATTGATCTTTATACCGGTTGGGGATATACTAAAAATATATAGAAAGTCAGCCTGACCTCAGATATTAAATTCCTCTTGAAACAGGGTATAGCTCTTTACTATACCCTGTTTTCGTTAATCTCAGTATGTTTGAAACTTTATTTAAATTACTTACGTAATAATATATGTTTTTAAATTAAAAACATAGTTTGGAGCTGGACATATGTATGAACTTACAAAGCATGAAGAATATATCCTTCTTTCAGTATGCAAATTGAGTGGAAATGCATATATAGTTACTATCCGTAAGGAGATCAGTGAACTTACAGGTAAATCTATCAACTATGGTTCACTATGCAATACTCTGTATTCTCTCGTCAGAAAAGGCTATATCATCTCTACGGAGAGCCAGCCACAGGCGCAAAAGGGAGGCCGCAGGAAAGTCCTGTATAATCTGACAAAAGAAGGGATAAAAGCACTGCGTCATACATACGAAGTCCAGAAACAAGCCTGGGAAGGAGTTAGCAGAATCGTTTTCGCGGGAGAATCCAGAGATGACTAAGAAGGGTGGAATACCGGTACTGGGAAGAAAAATTCTGGCGCGGATATTTTTTTATGAAGATAAATACGCCCTTTCTGACGGAATTGAAGAAGAATATAATGAACGTTTACACAATGATGGGAAGTTCAGATCCTCTTTGTGGTTCTGGTTTCAAATTATGGTTGTTGTAGTACAGTATTTCATATTTTCATTAAACAGGAGTTCGATGATGCTAAAGAATTATCTTATATCGGGATATAGAAATTTTTTCAGGAGTAAGCTTACTTCCATTATCAATGTTTCCGGTCTTTCATTAGGGCTGGCAAGTACGATCCTGATAATACTCTTTATAAATGATGAGATCTCGTTCGACAGATTTCATGAGAGAGCAGACAGGATATATTCCCTTATAAACCGTGATAATTATTTCGAATATACTTACAGGTTAGTTCCTAATGGTACAGGTCCGACTATGGAGAAGTATTTTGATGAGATCGAGCAATCCATGAGAGTTTCTTCTTTGGGTATGGTTGTCAGGTATAAAGATAAGATATTTAAGGAGGATTGTACTCTTGTTGATCCCGGTTTTTTTGAATTCTTCTCATTTAAATTGATTAAAGGAGATCCTCACAATGTGCTGAGCTCGGTGAATGCCATCGTATTAACCGAATCAGCGGCCCTGAGATATTTTGGAAACGAAGAACCTGTCGGTAAAATGGTTGAAATTCAGAAAGGACAGCTGACAGAATTATTCGAGGTTACCGGTGTGGTAGAAAATACACCGGATAATTCTTCGATAAGATACGGACAGCTGATAAATATCAGTAATCTCACAGATGTCCGGGGGCCGGAGGCGTTGACAACGCTCACATGGCCCAGGTGCAGAACCTATGTACTTTTACGCGATGATTTTTCACTTGATTGGATCAACGGGAGAATGCAATCGTATGTAAGTCAATATTTTGCAGAATACATTGAGGAAAGGAAACAGTCCGGACATTGGAAAGACAATGGGATTATGATTGAGTTTTTGCTACAAAACATAATGGATATTCATCTTCATTCAAGTGGTGTTGCAGCTGAAGCTGATAATGAAGTCAATAAGACGTATATACTTGCGTCGATAGGTTTTCTTGTGCTGGTAATTGCGGGAATCAACTTCACTAATCTGGCAATTGGCAAAGCGGCTGTCAGGGCAACTGAAATCGGAGTCAGGAAAATACTTGGGGCTAATAGAAGAAACCTGATAAGGCAGTTCTGGGGGGAATCGGTAATAGTGATAGTTCTTTCAGCCGTTTTAAGTATAATACTCGCTGTTCTGGTCCTACCTTTGTTTAATAGCCTTGCGGGTAAGAACCTTCAATTCGGTGATTTCATTACAATAAAAAATCTAATGATCTTTACATTAATAACTTTGGCGCTTGGCTTCTTATCGGGGAGTTATCCCGGACTTATAATGTCGAGTTTTCAACCGGCTGCAATTTTCAGGAAGAAACATAGTCCGGTAGGTAGAAATGTCATGACAAAAGCATTGGTAATTATGCAGTTTTCAATATCGATCTTCCTGGTTATCGCTACTTTGACAATGGGGAAACAAATTGAATTTATTGATCAGGCCGACCTCGGGTATAAAAAAGAAAATATAATGGTTATTGAAACTCAGGAAAGGGTTTTCTCGGAAGGGGAGAGAGTGATTAAATATTTCAGGAACAGGACTGAAGGTGATATCGATATTCACAACGTATCAGGGTGTGTTTATTCGCTGGGAACACATCAAGGTGAAGGAAGATGGGTAATTAACGGTATTAGAAAGCGTTTCAATTTTTCTCATGTCTACCATGGCTACTTCGATGTTATGGGCATGAGTATTGTAGATGGAAAGGACTTCAGTGAGCCCCTTACAACGGATTATACAGAGGTATTGGTTAACCAGGAATTTGTAAAACAATTCCGGCTTAAAAATCCGGTTGGGATGATGATTTCCGATGATACCAAGATCGCAGGTATAGTAAAAGATTTTAATTACGGTTCCCTCAAAGACGATATCGAACCTGTTATCCATTGGATCAATCCCGCAGGTTCATTATTCACCTTGCTTGTGAGTATCTCTGGAGATGATCTCGGGAGCACGATCTCAAAGCTGGAAAACATCTGGAAAGAGATACAGCCGAATAAGCCTTTCGTATATAGTTTTCTTCATGACAATCTAGAAAACCACTATATAGAAGACAGGAAATGGAATTCGATAGTCCTGTATTCATCGATCTTTACACTTTTGATAACCTGTCTGGGTTTGATTGGAATCACTACCATCACCGTTAATAGAAGGATTAAAGAGATTGGTATCAAAAAAATCCTTGGCGCCTCTTTACCGGTGATTGTTAACCTGTTGTCAAAAGAATTTTTTGTTCTTGTTATTATAAGCAATATTATCGTTTGGCCTGCTGGATATTATATAATGAACAGATGGCTTGCCAGGTTTGCATTCCGGACTGAGCTGGAAATAAGTTCGTTTTTTACTGCAGGCATTCTGTCATTAGCAGTTGCATTGATCACAGTTAGTTTCCAGACTTTAAAAGCTGCATATTCCAATCCGGTTGATACCCTGAAATGTGAATTATAATGTTACTATCAACTTACAGTTAGAGCATCACTTCTGTTCATATCAATATCGGGAACAGTACCTGATAATTGACGTATAATGGATTATTACAATTCTTACCAAACCTGAATTCCGTCAATAAAACAAATAAGGGAGTAATATGTCATTAAAAAAACCAACTAAAAGCCGCAGGGATTTTATGAAAAAGGGGATGACGGGACTGGCTGGAGCTGTTCTTGCCCCAACAGTTTTTACTAACCGAAGGTTTTATACCGAGCCACAGGAAAAACAGAGAAAATTCGTGTACAGAACATTGGGTAAGACAGGGATAAAATTACCGGTTGTAAGCATGGGAACATATAACGCCACTTCTATTACCAAAGAGGCCCTGGAAGCAGGTATAGTTCATATTGATACATCTGCAGATTATCATAGGGGCAATGACGAAAAAATGTTCGGAAACCTACTCAAAGACCGGTCTCGAGATTCATATATAATGGGCACAAGCATTGGGATGTGGCAGTATACAAGATCAGCAGATCAGGTCAAAAATGCTGTTAGTGCTCAAAGAATCAAGGATTCACTTAGCGGCAGCCTGGAAAGACTGCAAACGGATTTTGTCGATATTTATTATCTTGGCGGGATACAGCATAAAGAGGTTATGGAATATAAACCATATCTCGAAGCGCTTAGAGATATCAAGAATTCCGGAAAAGCAAGGTTTATTGGTGTGACTACGCATACAAATGAACCTGAGATCATCCGTCTTGCAGCTGATAGTGATGTATACGATGTAGTTTTGACCAAGTATAATTTTCGGATGAACCATAAAAACGAGGTCAAAAAGGCAATCAAGTATGCCGCAGAAAGAGAGATGGGTGTTGTTGCAATGAAAACACAAGCAGGTGTCTACTGGGATAAAGCAAGAACGGAAATGATCAACCAGAAAGCGGCATTGAAATGGGTGCTACAGGATGAGAATGTACATACTGCCATACCGAGTTTCAAAAATACTGATCAGCTATACGAAGACCTTTCAGTTATGGAAGACCTGAACCTATCTGCCAGGGAGCTTGCAGATCTTCGACTCGACAAGGGGAATTCATCCACGGCACTGTTCTGTTCTCAGTGCACCGAATGCATCCCGCAGTGTCCGAATGATCTCGACATCCCGACCATTATGAGAAGTTATATGTACGCTTATGGTTACGAACAGCCTGCGAAAGCAAGAGAGACACTGGAATATAGCGGGCTCACGGGAGATCCCTGCAGTGACTGTGAAATCTGCAGTGTGAAATGTTCATCAGGTTTTGATGTAAAATGCAAAGTGTCAGATATCGCAAGGCTGAAGGCAGTACCTGAAGAATTTCTCGTTTAGTAAAATTTTCATCATTACTTTTCAGGCATTATTATCAGACCGGTCTACTTACCATTGAACAGGTAGACCGGTTTATTTTTCGAATCCTTCCATTTAAAACAGTAAATTATTCTTGACAATGATAATGTGTTTTTTGTATTTTGTAGACCAGTGGTCTAGACCGATAGTCTATTAATTTAATTTGGATAAAAACCGAAAGTCTGAAATTGAATAAAACAAAAAAACGAATCCTGGATAAAGCTGAGAGGTTGTTTATTACGAGGGGATATGAAAAGACATCTGTTAACAGCATTATTGCTTCATCAGGTACGAGTAAGGGAACATTCTACTATTATTTCGATTCAAAGGAAACTGTCCTTGAAGAGATCTCAGACAGGCTGGTCGATGGTATGAGGATCAAGATGGAATATATTTATCAGAATGAAGACCTTGATCCTATAGCTTTATATAACAGGCTTTTCGAAGTTCTGAATGAATTCAAACTGGAGAATAAGGAACTTGTACTTGCAGTGTTTGAATATACTAATAAAAGTGATAACCTGTTTTTGCGCCAGAAGATGATGCAGAGGGATCTGGATGATTTCAAGCCTCTCCTTGCCGGGGTCATTGAAAAAGGAATAAAAGAGAATGCATTTCATTGCGATCATCCCGCTGAGACTGCAGAAATGTTCATCAGGATGACGTATACATTCAGCGAGACAATGGCAAACATTATGATAGATGAAAATGTAGAGAACAAAAAGAAAGAACTCGATTTCAAAATGAGATTTTACGAAAGTGTGTTCGAGAAAATTCTCGGTGTACCGGATGATTCTTTAAGAATGTATAACCGGAAATGGGAGCAGTTCTTTAAAAAATAAATGGCATATAACCTGTCGCGCCGGAGCAATGACAGGCTGTAAACCTAAAAATAAAACTTCGGAGGCCAAAATGAAGTTCCGCAGGATCACTACCTCACTAATGATTTTTTCTACAGTATTAGTCTTGTTTTACACAGGTACAGTATTTGCACAAACTCAATTCCATGATCATCAGGTATCACTTAAAGAGATCATGGCATCACCGCCCATCGAAGGTAATCGACCGGAGGCGGGGAAATTTTCTCCGGATGGTAAATTTGTAACATACCTCTGGAGAGATGTCGATAATGACAACATATCCAATATATGGTTGTTCTCTATCGAAAAAGAAAAAAGGGAAAAGATAGTCGAGAACCATCATGGCAGCTATTTCTGGAGCATGAATTCACAGAAAATCCTGTATGTACAAGACGGTGATCTCGTTGAGAAAGATATAAGATCCAAAAAAGTCAATAAACTTTCGGAATCTCAGAAAATTCCGGTTAATTTTTTTCCTTCCAACAGAGCGGATAAAATAGTATACGTCAATAATGGCGGATTATGGCTCTATGATATAAGAACAAAAAAGAACAATTACATCACGGGACATAAAAGAAGCTACTTAATTACCTGGTCACCGGATGACAGTCATATCGGTTATTGTTACGATATGAATTTATACACGGTAAATGTTGAAAATAACTATCAACGCAAAGTTACGGATTTCGAACCGGAAGACAAATATACGGTCTATGTAGCTCCGGAGGGAGTATATGCATATAAATGGTCTCCAGACAGTAAATACATTATGTCGGTTGTTTTAGATTTTACTGTACCATTCAGGAATTCAATCGTACCGGATTACCTGGGTAAGATGGTAAAGGCAAATCCGTCACGAAATGATATTGCGGGAGATCCATTCCCGATTATGGATGTAGCTGTTACAGAATTGGGTACAGGAAAAACAACACATATAAACCATGGTGGCGAAAATGCCTTGAACTGCTTTTTAATAGACGTGATCTGGTCGAATGATAGCAAGATGCTTCTACTCAACAGGATAGAACAGGATTACAAGAAGAGGTCTCTTGTACTTGCTGAACCGGATTCACCAGAGGTGTCAGTCCTATTCGAGGAAGAAGATGAAGCATGGGTAACCCCGGAAAACCAGACTATAGAATTCTCACCTGATGACAGGTCGGTCTACTTTACATCGCAGAAAAGCGGTAACAATCACCTTTATAAGATTGACATTGGCAGCAGGGAACTGAAACAACTGACCGACGGAGATTTCGAGCTGAACGTTCAGTACAATACCTGGTCTGTTCAGAAAATATTCCAACTTCATCCGGATGGAAAAGGGATCTTGTTCATCTCGAACGAGGCTCATCTTTCGGAGGCCCATATTTATTATCTTGATTTATTTACAGGAGAAAAATATAAACTGAATACTCTTGAAGGATACAGCGAGAATTTAACATTTTCTCCAGATGGGAAGATGGTTTTATATGATCAATCCGGTGAGTACCGGCCTTATGATTACAATGTTCTAAAGATTGATCCGGACGCTGAACCTTTAGAAGTATCAACGACTATTTCGGAAAAGTTCAGATCAGTTGATTGGAATGAACCCGAATACATTACTTTTAAAAACATTGAAGACAACGTTGATGTACATGCAAAACTCTTTCTTCCGCCGGAAATGGATAGGTCTAAGAAGTATCCACTGTTGATATTCCTGCATGGCGGCGGGACAATACAGAATGTCGTAAAGAAATGGACAAACTATCATCGTGAATTGATGTTCCATCATCTTATGGCTAACAGGGGGTATGTTGTAATGGAAGTCGATTTCAGGGGAACCACAGGATATGGACGGGATTTCGGCAGGTCAGTTTACCAAAAGATGGGTATAGGCAAAGATCTTTCCGATCTAGTAAGCGGGATAAAATACCTGGAATCCCTTGGTTATATCGATCCTGACAGGGTAGGAGTCTATGGTGGCAGCGGTGGAGGTTTCCTGACGTTAATGTCGTTATGCCTGAAACCGGAATACTTTACATGCGGTGCTTCGCTCAGATGTCTGACCGATTGGAGCAATTATAATTCGATTTTTACGACCATGCTAATGGGAAGACCTCAGGATAATCCTGAGGCTTTCAGGGAATGTTCTCCGATCAATCATGCTGAGAAACTGACAAGACCGCTGCTTCTGATGCATGGTATGAAGGATTCAAACTCTTACGCCCAGGAGTCAATCAAGTTTGCTGAAAAACTGATCCAGGCGGGGATAGACTTTGAATTCATGCTGTATCCGTCTGAAGATCATGGATTCGTCGATCCTGAATGCTGGTATGATGAATACAGGAGGATTGCACGTTTTATGGATAAATATTTACTGAAGAATTGATTTGGTCTGCCATCAATTACTTAACCTGAAAATTATTTAGAATTCCCAACCTGTTTTAATTAGGTCAAAGCCCGATATTATTAATTAGTAACGGGCTTTTATTTTTAGGGGATAACCAGAAGTGAAGTGTATATATATTGAGTGGGTGAAGCTTGAATTTTACTTAAGGTCTCAATAAAATAATATGCACCGGAAAGCGAAAGATTTTCGGCTATCAGGGTGACAGAAATTTGGAGGTATTATGAGGATCAGTTCATGGAACATTATAATCCTGTTTATTTTTCTTATTTTCATTATTTCCTGTAACACTAATATGGATGTCCGGAATGACAATAATACGGATACCAACAGAGTTTTAGTTACTGAGGCGGATGTAGAAGACCTGATCTCTGGAGCCTTCAGGTTGTACTGGTTCGCTGTTAACGGCAATTATCCATCATGGGGATTATCATCCCTCGCCGATGAACAGTCTTCTTCATGGGGTGGATATGGCGTCCGCGTTCTTTCAGAAGAACCGAGAAAAGCCTGGAATAATTCTTCATCAAACGGATACTTGGGATTCAATTCAGGGGTATGGTTTGATCATTATGAAGTGATCTCCAGTATAAATGATGCCCTGGCAAAGATTTACGAAGGAATGGAATTCGGCTCACAGGGCAGCACTGACACAGAAAGGGCAAAAGCATTCGCCCATTTTTGCCAGGGATTATCCTATGGTTACCTTGGTCTATTTTTCGATAAAGCGTATATTGTACCTTCGGGGATCGATCTGCAGGATTTCCAACCTGAGTTTACGCAATATAGTCAGCTTGTTGATTACGGAATTGAATTGCTTATGGAATGCATAAGAATTTGCGAACAATATGATTTTATATTACCCTCAACATGGATCAATGGTCTAACATTAACAAACGAAGACATTATCGGATTATGCAATTCATTCATTGCCAGATACAGGGTTCATAAGGCGAGAACTAATGCAGAAAGACAGGCTATAGACTGGGAAAGTGTGGTTTCACTCGTAGAAAATGGCATTACGGAAGACTTCGCTCCGGAAGGGGATGACCATTACTGGTGGCATCCTCAGCAGTACAACTCAACCTGGCCGGGTTATTTTGTCGCAGATAACAAACTTCACGGTTACTCTGATACCTCTAATAATTATCAGAACTGGCTGGACACACCGATAGAAAATAGAAACCATTTTATAAACCATAGCAATGACAGGAGAGTTACAGGAGATATCAACGGCACTACTGACGGTAAATATTTCTTTTATAGTAGCGCACAGTGCTTTCCGGCAATCAGGGGTACATATCACTTTTCACGTTACAGATTCCAGAAATTTGCCTACCAACGTCCAAATGCCTTTGGCCCCATGCCGCATATAACAATAACAGAAATGGATATGCTTAAAACCGAGGCATTTCTACGCGGTTATGGAGGAGGCTCTAAAGCGGATGTTGCTGAATTGATAAACCGAACACGGGTGGGTAATGGTGAGATGGAGCCCCTGGATGGAACAGAGAGCTATCTTGATCTTTGGAGGTGGATGTGCTATGAGAAGAGAATGGAAACTCAGTTGACAGGAATAGCATACTATGATTACAGGGGATGGGCAGACCTTGTTATTGAAGGACAAAAAGTAATCCATGTTCCTGCCGGTACACCTATCCATTTTCCGGTACCTGCAAAAGAGTTGGAGATACTTATGGAAGAAAACTATACATTCGGAGGTGTCGGACAGGAGGGTGGAACTCCTTCGATCTATAGATCGGGAAATGTCATAAATACGGAATAT
>JANQEH010000211.1 GCA_028278455.1 bacterium | reverse complement strand
AACCAGATTAGATCTACTAAATGAAGAAAAACTAAAAATAATGAAAGATGCTGGTTTACGTTCAATCAATGTAGGTATAGAATCATATAGCGATGATATCTTGAAAAATTTTAAAAGAAAACCCATAAATATTATCCACCAAGAAAATATTCTTAAGATATGCGATAAGCAGAATATAAAAATAGCTGCATTTTTTATACTTGGGATGCCCAAAGACACTAAGGAATCTATCAAAAAAACTATTAAATACGCGAAAAAACTTAATACTTACGTTGCGCAATTTTCGATTGCAATACCATATCCGGGAACGCCATATTATGAGAATATATATGATAAAATAACTACAGATGATTTTGAGGAATATACTGCCTCAAAACTTATTACTCCTCATGAAAATTTAACTCCAAATCAACTTTCTGGCTTACGAGAATATGCTTTTGTAAGCTATTATTTCAGGATACGATATTTGTTAAAATATATTAAATATATTTTTATTTAATTTTGAATAAAATATTGAAATAATCTAGTATAGTATTATTATTAATTATTTTTTTATATATGTGAGAAATATATATGATAATATTAACAGGTGCAACTGGATTTATCGGAAAAAATTTTCTTGAGCAATTGTATAAAAGTAATATTCCATGTAAATGTTTAGTGCGTATTGAATCTGAAAAGAAATTTCGAGCATTCTTGGAGTTGCTCAGCAAGAAATATAATGCAAATAATAAAAGCATAGAAATTATCGTTTGTGACTTGCAAGATATTGATAATATTGATGATGCTTTTAAGAATGCAAAAATAATTATTCACTGTGCAGGGATAATATATCATGATAATGATGAAATGTATAATTTAATCAACTATGAAGCCACAAAAAAAATTGCAGCAATGGCAAAAAGGAATAATATAAATAAAATGGTGTACTTAAGCAGTTATGCTGTTGTATCTGATAATAAAAGTAATTATGCGCTAACAAAGAGAAAAGTAGAGAAATATCTTGATGATAATTATAATAGCGAAAATTCAAAATTGTTAATCATTAGGCCTTCTATTGTTTTTGGAGAATACGATGATAAAAATATTTATAAGATTATTAAAACTATGCTTAAGTTTAGGATTGCTATTGTAATTGGCAAGGGTGATTATGGAATACAGCCGATATATGTTGACGACATTGTTAAATTGGCGCTGGAATGGGCAAAAAGAGATATGGATAGTGATATAGTCAATTTAGCATCACAAAAAATACTGAAATATAAGAACTTCATCGAATTAGTAAATAAAAGCATCTATAGCAATATAAATATGAAGGCTGTTATATTGTCAATTCCTTATAGAATAGTAAAAATATTTGTATTGTGTATATCTAAAATTATAAGCAATACTAATGTGAATTTAGATACTCTGAATAGAATGATGAATGTACGTTATATTGATGTTTCTTCACTAGAAAAAAATTATTTTACTAAAATTACAAATATTGAGGATGCAATAAATAATACAGTAAAATATATAATAAATAAATATTAATTGGTTTAAGTGTGTTTAGAATACTATATACTAAAATAATAAATAGAATATTAGTTAAATAATGTAATAATAAATATATTACTCTAATATGGTGTTGATATGGAAGAGGACTTTGGAAATATCATTCGTACATGCCCTGTTTGTCAAAGTATGAAAATATACTATTTGTTTTCAATATATTCTTATCGCTTAACTCAATGTAATGATTGCGAACTTATAATATTAAATCCGCAATTGACAGATTGCGAGTTAAAATCTACGTTCAATCAACGCTATTATATAGATATTAAAACTAGCGGCGGACAAGACCATGTTGAAAGTCTAAAGAGAAAGACTGCAAACTACTATTTAGATTTAATAGAAAAATATAGAGGAGAGAAAGGTGGAAAACTAATAGATATAGGATGTGGAACAGGAGACTTGTTGTATCAGGCAGAGTCTAGGGGTTATGATGTTATGGGGATTGATATTTCATCTTTTGCATGTAAAAAGACTGAAGAAAAAATAAATAAAAGATCTTCTGTTAAATGTGCCGATATTGAGAAATTAGAAGAGTATGATAAATTGTTTGACGTATGTATATTGTCTGATATAATTGGATTAGTAAGAAGACCAAAACTGTTATTGGAAAAAGTGCATAAAATGTTGAGTAATAGAGGAGTACTGTTTATTGCTACCTACTCTACTGATTCCAGAACAGCAAAGTATCTCAAGGAAAAGTGGATGGAATTTAGACCAGAGCATATGTTTTATTTTAATACAAAGAATTTGCAAAGTTTACTTTTTAAAGAATCTTATAATAGTATTGTTATAGAACGAGGAGTTAAATATGGTAGTCTAGATTATATAGCAGATTACCTTGCAAGGTCACAAATAAAAAACGTTTCAAACATTGTATCACTAATAAGAAATAATAGTCCCGAGAGAATAAGGCAAAAGCCCTTTAAAGTAGTTTCAAGCGGAATAATTGCTCTATGCAGAACAAGAAAAAAGAGCAAAAAGAGGAAACTTACAATTGTTATACCAGCTTATAATGAGGCGGCTACAATCGAGAAGACACTTGTAGGAGTACTTAATAAAAAAATTGAAAATATTGATAAAGAAATAATACTCATTGAAAGCAATTCAGATGACAATACAAGAAATATTGTTCTTAAATATAAAAATCATCCAGACATAAAACTTGTTTTAGAAGAGTATGCTAAAGGTAAGGGACATGCTATAAGGTCTGGGCTAAAATATGTTAATGGAGATTTTGTACTTATACAGGATGCTGATACGGAATATGATCTTGAAGATTATGATGTACTCATAGATCCCCTGATTTCTGGTAGAGAGGCGTTTGTACTTGGTTCACGACATGGGGGTAGGACCTGGAAAATACGTAATTTTGACGGTAACAAAGTACTTTCGTATATTTGGAATATTGGACATGTATTTTTTGTGCTATGTATAAATGCGTTTTATGGATTGAGACTAAAAGATCCATTTACCATGTATAAAGTATTTAGAAGTGATTGTCTTTATGGATTAGAATTTGAGTGTAATCGTTTTGATTTCGACCATGAAATTGTAATAAAATTTGTTCGCAAGGGTTTTAAGCCTATTGAAATCCCCGTAAACTATAGTGCTAGAACATTTAGCGAAGGAAAAAAAGTGTCATTTTTTAGAGATCCCTGGACATGGATCTATGCTATTCTAAAATTCCGCTTTAAGCGAATGAATATTCTGAATAATATTGAAACGACAAATAGACTGCAAAATATCAATAGGCAACAATAAAAAAGGCGAAATGTATGTTATATATTTGTCCTGAATGTCATGGAGAATTGTGTGAAAGTGATAATAAGGAAAGAATGCTTGTATGCAGCGAATGCAAATATAAAATACCAATTATATCGGATATCCCGGTTTTCGTGTCACAGCTAAAAAAAGAAAAAAAACATGGATTTAGTGAAAAAATTTTTGAAAATCCGTTAATATATTACAGCTATATTAAGGCTAAGTCTCTGATCTGGAAAGATGAAGATATTGGTATAAATGAATATACTAGGGATAATAATGTTCTTGATATTGGATGTGGTCCAAGTATGAAATTATATTATTACGAAAAATACACTAATGATGCAATGTCCGTAACAGGTGTTGATTTGTCTCTTTCATTTATACTTAAATCTAAGGCTGAGAATCCGGAAAAGAAATTTGATTTTGCCGTTGCATCAATTGAAAAACTTCCATTTCCTGATAAATGTTTTGATACTGCAATAATAGCATTCGTTATACATCATGTGCCAATAGAAAATTTCCCAATATTCGAAGAAATATTACGCGTGACAAAGAATCATATAATTATACTAGATCACATTAGGTCTGATAATAGGCCTAGGGCAGCTATTCAGATGTTGTATTGGAATGTTATGGACGGAGGGTGCAATTATCTGAGCAAGAGCGAATGGCAGGAGTTCCTAAAACCTGTCGAAGTGGTAAAAATGGTACAGACTGGTGCGATCTTTGGGCATGTTGTCAAATTTGTATGCAGAATAAAATAAGAGGTGTGTTAATTTGAAGAATGTAATTGTAACCGGGGCAGCTGGATTTATCGGTAGTAATCTTACAGACTATCTGCTGATTAAGGGTTACAGAGTTTTGGGGTATGACAATTTCTCTACAGGATTTGAGGAAAATCTTTCAAACGCAATGAATAATCCGAATTTTACGCTGGTTAAAGGTGATCTGCTTAACCTCGATTTATTGAAAAAATCATTTGCGGGTTATGATTTCGTGTTTCACCTTGCAGCAAACGCAGATGTAAGATTTGGGCTTGATCATCCGTATAAAGACCTTGAACAGAACACAATAGTTACTTTCAATGTCCTTGAGGCGATGCGGGAAAACAGCATAACCGATATCGCGTTTTCTTCAACAGGTTCGATATACGGTGAACCAGAAGTTTTTCCGACTCCTGAGACAGCCACATTTCCTGTTCAGACTTCACTTTACGGTGCTTCTAAACTGGCATGCGAGGGATTAATTCAGGCATATTGTGAAGGCTATGGTTTCAAAGGATGGATTTTCAGGTTTGTTTCCATTCTGGGTGAACGCTATTCGCACGGTCATGTGTTTGACTTTTACAGGAAACTGCTCAATGATCCGTCAAAGCTTCATGTTCTCGGTAACGGTAAACAACGGAAATCATATCTGTATATTGAAGACTGTATAACCGCAATGTTTACAGCAATAGAGAAATCGCGGGAGAAGGTTAATATTTTCAATCTGGGAACTGATGAGTTTTGTGAAGTGAACGATTCTGTTGGATGGATATGCAACCGGTTGTCACTGAGTCCGGAGATAATTCTGGAGGGCGGAGAAAGAGGCTGGATTGGAGACAGTCCATATATCTTTCTTGACTGTTCAAAATTACGGGATCTCGGTTGGCATCCGGAATTTACGATTCAGGAAAGTATTATAAAGACACTTGATTTCCTTATTGAAAATGATTGGCTTTTATCCAAGAGAGACTGAGTTAAACAATTCTTGAGTTAAGTTCGAATTAAGTGACTTAATAATTGAAAGTGCTTTTATGGCAAAGTTCATGATGCTTCAGCAGCAAATTATGCCTTATGCAGGCACAGCATATCTTAACGGGGCCGTCAAAACATCCGGCCATGATTTCGTTTTACACTTGGGCTCTGATATAGACGATATATTGAATGAGGTAAGTAGAGAAGAACCGGATTGTATCGGTTTTTCCTGCATGACCGGTTTGCACAACAAAGCATTAGAGATCGCCACAGATATAAAAAAGAATTTTGATATTCCGATAATTATGGGCGGCCCTCACGCAACGCTTTTCCCTGATGTGATTAAAGAGCCTTCAATTGATATAATTTGCAGGGGTGAAGGAGAGTTCTCGATAATTGATCTACTTGACGCAATCGAAAGACAGCAATCCTACAACACTATTGAAAATCTCTGGGTGAAGGATGGCAGAGATGTACACAAGAATGAAATGCGTACATATCCTGAAACTCTCGATGATATTCCTCTTATTGACTGGACCTGTTATGACGGAACTGCTGTAAAAAAGCATTCTCCTGTGGCCTTTCTTGTCCGGGGGTGTCCTTATTCCTGCTCATATTGCTTTAATGAAGGTCTCAGGAATATGACTAAAAACCTGGGGAAGTATATACGAGCATTCAGTGTTGACCGGTCGATTCAAGAGATTAAACAAGCGCTGGATTTCTTTGAGAATAATCCTGTTGTATTTACGTCCGACACATTCGGTATTGATTTGGAATGGATGGAAAGTCTTTTTGAACGTTATACCAACATGACGGACCTGCCGTTTGTTTTGCTACTGCGCCCTGAACTTGCTTCTGAAAATACTATTAATATATTGAAAAAATATAACTGTTATTCTGTAGCAATAGGTGTTGAATCCGGATCAGAACGAGTACGAAAGGAGATATTGAACAGAAAGTATTCGAATCAGAGACTGCTGACAGTTGCTGAAAACCTGCATAATGCAGGAATAAAGTTCAGAACATATAATATTATTGGACTACCGACTGAAACGGAAGATGAATTGTGGAAAACAATTGAACTGAACATCAAAATGAAAACAGATTTTCCACGCGGCGCAATTTTTACACCTTTTCCCGAAACCAAGATTGTAGATATTGCAAAAGAACATGGATACATCGATGAGCATTTCAGCTATGACTCTATTCCTGATACTATTCTGTCACATAGTATTTTGAAGAATATTGATCATGATAGAATTAAAAACAGCCTATACTTTTTTCAGACGGCTATTATCATGCCGCGGCTGAAAAACGTCCTACGCGGTCTTTCACATTATAAACCGAATATATTATATAAAGCATGGTTTTCTTTTATATATCTTTATTTACTCAGAAAATCGGAAAGGAAAAAACTGATTCCGTTTATCTCTTTCCTTTTTTCATACGCACTCAAAAAATGATTAAAGAAACAAAATCCATGGATAATAAAATACTCCAGGAGAAAAACATACTCATAACAGGCGCTACCAGAGGTCTAGGATTGGAAATCGCCCGAGAATTCTGGGCTCATGGTGCTAATCTTGTACTAACAGCCAGATCCAGAGAACGGTTGTCTAAGATATGTGATGAATTGATGAAGAATTCAACTGCAGGACAATCAGCGTATTATGTTGCTGTTGATCTTAGCAAAGACAACGGTGCGGAAAAGATCCTTGAATTCGCCCGTAAAAAATGGGATAAACTGGATATTCTGATCAACAATGCTGGAATGACAGGCCCAGTAGGAAAGGTATGGGAAAATGACTGGGCTGAATGGAAAAACACTATGCAGGTGAACCTGTTTTCAGCAGTTGATCTTACAAGAAAGTGCATTCCATGGATGCAAAAAGGCGGAGGAGGCAAGATAATAAGCTTGTCTGGAGGCGGTGCTACAGGCCCCAGGCCAAATTTATCAGCCTACGCTCTCTCAAAAGTTGGAATTGTCAGATTTACAGAAATTGTCGCTGTTGAATGTGCAGATGACAATATCCAAATAAATTGTATAGCACCTGGCGCACTGGGAACCAGCATGATGCAGGATGTTATTGACGCAGGCCCCGGAATGGCCGGCCATAAAGAATACAACAACGCAATAAAGGTACTTAGTGATGGGATGAAAGAATCTCCAAAAGCTGTGAAATTATGCACCTTCCTTGCCTCTGATGCCAGTGGAATGGTATCAGGAAAACTGATCAGTGCCATATGGGATCCATGGGAGAATCTTGAAAAATTTGAAGAAGAGCTTCTTACTTCGGACATATTTACATTGAGAAGAATTGTTCCGGAAGATCGTGGGAAAAACTGGAGCTGAAATGAATGTAGCAATTATAGGATGTGGTTTGATAGGCAGAAAGCGCGCGGCAAACCATTCAGGTAGCAAATTGATTGCGTGTGTTGATACAGTTGAAGAAAATGCCCAGAATCTTGTGGCGCAATACCCGGGAGCATCAGCTTATACAGACTGGAAGGATGTACTCAAGATCAAGGATATTGATATTGTAATTGTAGCTACTACGCATAACGTGCTTGCCGAAATAACACTTGAAGCAATAAAGGCCGGTAAGCATGTACTCGTGGAAAAGCCTGCTGCATGTGAAGCTTCACAACTGGAACCGATTATCGAAGTGCTGAAAAATAGCCATGTTGCAGTAAGAGTAGGTTTTAATCACAGGTATCACCCAGCGCTCATTAAAGCGAAAGAAATATTCGATAGCGGAGAAATGGGAGAACTGATGTTTATCAGGGGGCGTTATGGGCACGGCGGACGTCCGGGATACGATAAAGAGTGGCGTGCAGAGAAGGAGATATCTGGTGGTGGTGAATTAATTGATCAGGGAATGCACCTTATTGACCTGTCCCGATTGTTCCTGGGAGATTTCGATTCCGTCCAGGGATTCGCTCATACATATTTCTGGGATATGAAGGTTGAAGATAACGGCTTCATGATCCTCAGGACACAAAAAGAACAGACTGCTTTTCTTCACGCAACATGGACTGAGTGGAAGAATATGTTCTCATTCGAGATATATGGACGGGATGCAAAAATAGAAATAAGCGGGCTTGGAGGCAGCTATGGAATCGAGAAACTGACATACTACAAAATGCTGCCGGAGATGGGACCACCTGAAACCACATCATGGGAATTCCCGCAACCTGATAAATCCTGGTCGGTTGAATTCGCGGAATTTCTGGAAGACATAAGATTGAGCAGAAAGCCCTCAGCCGGAATAAATGATGCTTACGAGGCATTGAAAATTGTAGAAAAACTATATTCGGAGTCAGGTAAATGATAATTACCCGGAGCCCTTTGAGGATTTCAATTGGCGGCGGAGGCACTGACCTAGCGTCATATTACGAGAAACATACAGGTTTTCTGGTCGCAGCAGCCATAGACAAATTTGTTTATATTACACTGCATAAAACATTCAGAGAAGAAATCATTCTAAAATATTCCAAGATGGAAAATGTCTCCGATATGAATCATATTGAGCATCCAATTGTTCGCGAAAGCTTCCGGCTTGTTGGAATCGATTCTGCGAACTTAGAGTTGACCAGTATGGCTGATATCCCCGCTGGAACAGGACTTGGATCATCGGGGAGTTTTACCACAGCTTTGATAAAATCGCTGCATATATTGAATCGAAATCTTGTGCATCCGCAGGAACTGGCCGAGCAGGCATGCAAAGTCGAAATTGACATCTTGAAAGAACCAATAGGAAAGCAGGACCAGTATATTGCTGCCTACGGAGGTATCAGCTGCTTCAAGTTTAACCCAGACGGTTCTGTTGACGCCTGGCCGCTTGCGATTGACCAGAGCACTCAGTACTCGCTAGAAGACAACCTTCTTCTGTTCTTCACCGGGTTTTCCCGCTCAGCGTCAGAAATCCTTAAACATCAGAATGACAGCAGTAAGCAAAATGATATGGATATGATTGACAATCTGCATTATATTAAGGAAAAAGGGTATGAAGTAAAGGAAGCGCTGGAATCGGGAAACCTTCTTAAGTTTGCAGATCTAATGAATGAACACTGGGAACGAAAGAAAAAGCGCTCGACGAATATGAGCAACGAGAAAATAGATGAATGGATAACAATAGCACGTGATAATGGAGCATTGGGTGGAAAACTTGTCGGAGCAGGCGGTGGTGGATTCCTGATGTTTTATGCTGAAGATAAAATGCGTCTGAGAAGGAAAATGAAGGAGATTGGACTGCACGAAGTTCGATTCAGATTTGATTTCGAAGGAACGAAACTGGTAGTACAATCATGACACAAACTATGCTACCTATTGTAATCCTTGCAGGAGGAGAGGCAATACGTCTCAGGCCTGTTACTGAAAAGATTCCGAAAGCGCTCGTTGAAATAAATGATGTACCTTTCATTTCTCATCAACTGGACCTGCTGAAAAGAAACAACATTTCAGATATTGTTATCTGTGCAGGATATCTTGGCAATATGCTCCGAGACTATTTAGGTAACGGCAGCAAGTTTGGAGTAAATATCAAATACTCATTTGACGGAGATGTATTGCTCGGAACCGGTGGTGCAATCAAAAAAGCAATAAACCTTCTTGGGGATTCATTTTTCGTAATATATGGCGACTCCTATCTCCCATGCGATTTTAAAGCAGTTCAGAAAGCCTATTTTAAGCAAAAGAAGCAAGCTTTGATGACGGTTTACCATAATAAGGAAGTATGGGATAAAAGCAATATTGAGTATGACTCAGGAAAAATCCTGGTATATGACAAGATAAACCGATCGGGAAAAATGAAATATATAGATTACGGCCTTGGATTGTTTAGCAGCAGGGCATTTGATTTTGTGGAGTCAAATGAAAACGTTGACCTAGCACTGATCTATCAGAAACTTCTCAGAGAGGACAAACTTGCAGCGTACGAAGTGCATGAAAGGGTTTATGAAGTCGGATCATTCAGGGGGATTGAGGATTTTTCCGGTTATCTAAAAAATAAACAGAATAGTTGATCTTCTATTTTAAAGGACGCAAAATGAGTTTTTCTGAAATGTATCTGAATGAAGCAATCAGTATCATCAAAGAGATTGATCGCACAACTGTTGAGAAAATCGCCAAAATTCTTAAAGATACCAGGGACAGAAACGGACGCGTATTTATACTGGGTGTTGGAGGCGGAGCGGCAAACGCTTCGCATGTTGTTAATGATTTCAGGAAATTGGCAGGGCTCCAAACATATGCCCCTACAGATAATGTCTCGGAACTAACCGCAAGGACAAATGATGAGGGCTGGGCATCTGTTTTCATCGAATGGCTAAAAACCAGCAGGCTTAGCGGAGATGATCTAGTTTTTATTTTTTCCGTGGGCGGCGGTAATCTTGAAAAAAACATCAGCCCGAACCTTGTATCGGCAATTGACCATGCAAAATCGGTCGGTGCTTCTATATGCGGTGTTGTTGGCCGGGATGGAGGATATACAGGTAAAATGGCCGATGCGGCCATAATAGTACCAACGGTTTCTTTGGAGAGAATTACTCCACATACAGAAGCAATTCAGATGTTAATTGCTCATCTTCTGGTCTCGC
Organism: bacterium; assembly: GCA_028278455.1. Lineage (GTDB taxonomy): Bacteria > SM23-31 > SM23-31 > SM23-31 > SM23-31 > JANQEH01. The sequence continues at coordinate 34,782 of JANQEH010000211.1, read as the reverse complement.
ATCCATCTGTACAGACACATGAGACCAAATGGGAATCGGTCAAGTGAACAGGTATTCTGCTAAAGCTGTTTTTCTTGACCGTGACGGCGTTTTAAATGTCCCGATAGTCAGAAACGGAAAACCTTATCCTCCAGAAAATCCGGCTGATCTGTCAATCATTGAGGGTGTTCCGGAGGCTCTTGAACTACTTAAACAATCAGGATTCGTTTTGATTGTTGTTACAAATCAACCGGATGTCGCACGGGGTAAAATCCGGCAGAGCATAGTAGAGGCAATTAATGAAAAGCTGATGAATACTGTTACTCTAGACGATATCCGAATCTGCTATCATGACGATACTGATTACTGTCATTGCCGTAAACCACTGCCAGGAATGTTACTGGACGCAGCTGAAGAACACAACATCGATCTTGCTAAGAGTTATCTTGTAGGTGACAGATGGAGAGATATTGATGCCGGTTTTGCGGCAGGCGTAAAGACTGTATTCATAGATTACGGTTATAATGAACAGCAACCGGAACATATACCGAATTTTACCGGAAAATCACTGCTCGAAGCAGCACATTGGATAATATCACACTAAAATCTATAGGTATATATTATGGATTTCCCGAATGATCTCAGTATAAAAATTTTTGCTGACGGTGCAGACAGAAACGGCATGCTGGAAATGTATAAGAAACCTTTTATTAAAGGTCTCACCACAAATCCAACGCTGATGCGAAAAGCTGGAATAGATAACTATGCAGATTTTGCGCAGGATATTCTCAGTATAATTACAGATAAACCAATTTCATTCGAGGTTTTTTCTGATGATTTTGACGAGATGTACAGGCAGGCAAAATTGATAGCAGGATGGGCGGACAATGTATATGTAAAAATTCCTGTTTCAAATACAAAGGGAGAGTCCAGCATTGAACTTGTGAGGACCCTTGCAGCTGATGGAATAAAGCTTAATGTAACAGCAATGATGACACTCGAGCAGGTCAAACAGGTTAGTATTGCACTTAAAGACGCTCCATCAGCATATGTTTCGGTATTTGCAGGACGAATTGCCGACACAGGCAGAGATCCGATACCTGACATGACCGAGGCAGTGAAGATTCTTAAAGATTTTCCACACCTGGAACTAATCTGGGCCAGCCCTAGAGAACTGTTGAATATTTTCCAAGCAAACGCGATTAACTGTCATATCATCACAGTAACAAATGACATTTTGAAGAAACTAAAACTGTATAAGAAAGACCTTGATACATTCTCTCTAGATACCGTTAAAATGTTTTATGATGATGCAAAAAACGCCGGTTATTCACTTTAATATGTTAAGTAAATATCATATCTCAAGCAATACGTAAAATGTTTTATGAAAACCAGCCTTATTATTGAATATGCCCGCCGTGATCTTTCAGAAAGGTTTGCTGGTTCTGAAATAGGAGGATTATGGAATGTTGTATGGCCATTGGTCAATATTGCCATATATACAATCATATTTTCGAAAATCATTGGTGCACGGCTTCCAGGAGATTCATCCGCATATTCTTACAGTATATACCTTGTAGCAGGTTTATTACCGTGGAACACTTTCAGCAGTACAATAACCCGTATTACTACTGTTTTTGTTCAAAAAAGAGCAATACTCACAAAGATTCGTGTATCCCTACCCTACCTTCCTATATATATAGTTTTATCAGAGGCATTTATCTATTTTGTTTCAATGATGATTTTTATTGTCTATGTAATATTAACCGGGTACGAAATATCTGAATACATATTTTTTGTTCCACTTATTTTCGCTGTACAACAGATTTTTGCATTTTCAGTTGGATTCTTTTGCGCAATTTTTTATGTTTTTATGAGAGACATTGGCGAAGTTGTTTCAATTGTAATGCAGATATGGTTCTGGTTTACACCAATTGTGTATGTTGTGACAATTTTACCCGAGACACTTCAACCATTATTTAGATATAATCCTGCATGCGCATTTATTAATTCGTATCAACAGATATTCTTATTTAACCAACCTCCATTTCTTCGAAACCTGATATTTCTAGCTATTATTGCACACATAATTTTAATAGCAGCATATCTTATATATCTTAAACTTGAAAAAGATATAAGAGACTTTGTATGAGACAGATATTTTTGTGTACACTATTTTTAATTGTACTATTCGGAGGCCTGGTATATTTTCTTGTTAAGAAGATCACTCCAGGGCCGAAGCTTGTTGTTGTTATTATGGTAATCAGTGCACTGTTTTTCATTATATGTTTTTCCTTATCGCTCTATTTACTTACAGGTGAGTTTTGATAAAGGCAGAAAACATATCGAAATCATTCAAGATTTATGAGAAGCCCTCTGACAGGCTAAAGGAAATTGTTAGTGGATTGGACTATCATTCCAAGGTCCATGCTCTTCGCAATATATCTTTTAATATTGAAGACGGCGAAACAGTGGGAATTATCGGCCAAAACGGCGCCGGTAAATCCACTCTTCTCAAAATCCTTAACGGTGTCATCTTGCCTGATTGCGGAAGCTTTATCAATTCCGGAAGAACAACAGGTTTACTCGAACTGGGAACGGGATTCAATATTGAATACTCAGGTATTGAAAATATCTATTTAAATGGTATGTTGCTTGGCATGTCCAAACCTGAGATAGAAAACAAGCTGGTAACAATAAAAGATTTTTCTGATTTAGGCGATTTTATCAATAAACCGCTGAGGACATATTCAACAGGAATGACGATGCGGCTTGCTTTTTCAATCGCTGTTCATGCTGATCCAAAATGTTTTCTAGTGGATGAAGTACTTACTGTAGGAGATGCATACTTTCAGCATAAATGCATAGAGAAACTGCGTGAATTTCGCAGAAACGGAGGATCAATAATTTTTGTTTCGCACGATATGAATGCGATCAAGATGTTATGTGATAAGGCAATACTCCTTAATAATGGTGAAGTGGTCGAATATGGTAATCCTGATCATGTAGTTAATAAATACAGCTTCCTTACTGCCCAAATGATCGACCGCGGTAATAAGATGCTGGTCGAAGACCGTGAAAATATTTCTTACGGCACATTTGAAGCAAAGATATCCAGTGTTTCCATACGGGGTGAAATGTCAGAATCCGATATTATATTTTCCGGTGAATATGCTGTAATTAAAGTAATTGTTGAATCTCAGGTTGATTTATCTGATTTAGCCGTTGGATTTATGCTGAAAGATCGTTTTGGGCAGGAAATATTCGGAACCAATACTTTCCACCATGGCTACGATATCAGTTTAGCCAAGAAGGAGAAACTAGCTATAGTTTTCAAAGTGCAGATGAATTTGGGAGTCGGAAAGTACTTTATTACGTCTGCAATACATTCCAAACCTACACATGGATCAAAACACTTGCACTGGGCTGAAAAAGTTGTAAGTTTTGAAGTAGCAGGCAATAAAGGGAATTACTATGAAGGAGTGTGTAAACTTTACCCTGATATAAGCTTTGATAAGGGCAGTGATTAATATGCTGCAATTAACCGATTGACAGAATAGGTGAAACATGTCTGATAATGCAGAAAAAATTGTTCTTGTCGGTACGGGAGAAACCGCCCAAATCGCGTATGAATATATTTCTTTAGATTCACCTTATGAGATAGTTGCGTTCAGTGAAGAGAGGGAATTCAGAAAAAAAGATTCACTTTATGAGTTACCAGTGGTTGATTTTGAACAAATTGATACACTTTATCCCCCTGATCAGTATAAAGTTTTTGTCGCAGTATCATACAATAAACTTAACAGAATCAGAACGCGATTATTTCTAGAAGCCAAATCGCTGGGTTATTCCGCAATTTCCTATATCAGTTCACACGCATTTGTATGGCGAAATGTGGATATTGGTGAGAATTGTTTTATATTTGAAAACAATGTTTTACAGCATAAGGTAAAGATTGAAGATAACGTTATCCTATGGAGCGGTAACCATGTGGGACATCAAACAAGGATAAAGAAAAACTGTTATATATCCTCCCATTGTGTAATATCGGGATATTGCGAAATAGGTGAAAGCAGTTTTTTGGGTGTAAATTGTTGTTTTAATGACGGTGTTATCGTGGCTGATGACTGTGTTATTGGTTCCGGAACTGTTATTCGAAAAAATACCAAAAAGGGCAAGGTTTATGTCGGCAATCCGGCAAAACCAATTCCTAAAAGCAGTTATGAAACATTTAGCGTCTAATAAATGGAAATACAATTATGAAATGGGAAAAGTTGGGATTAATCTATGGACCTGACGGATCTCTTCCTTGGGCAAGACATTCCGCTCTGCAGCCGACACCGCTTTTACTAGAAGACAAAATAAGGATTTTTGTTGGTTTTCGTGATGAGAACGGAGTCAGCAGAGTTGGATATGTGGATTTAGAACTTGATAATCCTAATAAAGTAATTAGCATATCACAAAAGCCTGTTCTAGATATTGGTAATCCAGGCACTTTCGACGAAAATGGTGTTGTACCTTGTGCTATTATCAAAAGAGACAAGGAGTTATTTCTTTATTATGCAGGTTATCAATTAGGAAAACAAGTTAAATTCACGGCTTTCGGGGGTCTAGCAATTAGTAAAGATGGCGGTGAATCTTTTCAACGATATAGTAGTGTACCAATTACAGACAGAACTGATGGGGATCTTTATTTCAGAGTAATTCATTCTTTGATAAATGATTTTGGAACATGGAAAACCTGGTACGGAGGAGGCAGTAGTTTCATTATAAAAGGTAAAAGATCTCTGCCTGTATATGATATTCGGTATATGGAATCTAATGACGGTATTAATTACGGTAACACGGGCGTCGTTTGTTTGAGCGTTTCTGACGACGATATCAACAGGGTGGGCAGGCCGTATGTGATAAAGAGCGGCAATTCATATAAGATGTTTTATTGTATCGGTTACATTTCGAAAGGATTCCGGCTAGGTTATGCTGAATCTGATAACGGTGTAGAATGGGAAGAAAAAACGGAAAATTTTTCTTTTGAACCATCTGAGACAGGCTGGGATTCATGTGAAATATGCTATCCGTCTGTGGTTATATTTAAAGAAAAAGTATACCTGTTTTACAACGGAAACAATTACGGTTATGATGGATTTGGTTGTCGAATACTCACATAGGTTGTTCAAGTAATAGGATAAAAAATGCGAAATAATAAGACAAATCTGGTATCCAGATCAGAAGAGAAGATAATTGATAACAGAAAGAAACTTAACAAACTGTTTCAGAACTCTCCGCTTCCGGTAGAAGAGTTAATGGTGAATCTCCACTTGTATATTAGAAGTCCAGTTCTAGCGAAGATTTTATACCTTGACGAACTCTATAGATTAATATTGGATATTCCTGGAATAATTATGGAATTTGGCTGCTGGTGGGGTGCAAACCTCATTTCCTATGAGTCACTGAGAGCGGTATATGAACCATACAACTATACACGAAAGGTTGTTGGATTCGACACGTTTAAAGGTTATCAGTCTATATCTCAAGAAGATGGCGAATCGAGCTATGCACGTGAAGGTGCATATTGTGTTTCAAAAAACTATGTGCAGCATTTATCTGAACTCTTTGATTATCACACTTCTGAAAATACCATGCCGAATATTAAGAAATATGAACTGATTAAAGGAGACGCAACTAAAACTATCGTCAGTTATTTCGAGAAATATCCTGAGACTATTGTGGCTTTAGCTTATTTTGACATGCAATTGTATAAACCTACGAAAAAATGCCTGGAAACTATTAAACCGCATCTCATTAAAGGTTCTGTAATTGCCATGGACGAACTTAACTGCAGGGATTTTCCTGGAGAAACGATTGCATTTAAAGAAGTATTTGATCTAGATAACTGTATTTTGAAAAAATCAAATTATCTACCTGACAGGACATATATGTTCTATAATGTGTAAAATATTAATTTATAATAAATCATGATTGATATAATAAGATATATACCGGAATACAAATTGGAATGGGATGCATTTGTTAAAAAATCCAAAAACGGGGTTTTTATATTTTGTAGGGACTATATGGAGTATCACCGTGACCATTTCGAGGACCATTCTCTTCTCTTCTATGAAGACGGCAACCTGATTGCAGCTATGCCAGCAAATAGTACCAACACTAAGCTGATCAGCCATGAAGGTCTGACTTTCGGAGGTATTGTCAGTGATAATATAATGTGTGCTGAAAAAATGATCGGTATATTTGAAGCATTATGGGAATACATGAAAAAATCCGGAATTCATTCGTTTTACTACAAAGCTATACCGCACATTTACCACTCAATACCGTCGGAAGAAGACAGTTATGCAATGTTTATAAATAGATTTAAACTTGTGAGAAGGGACCTGTCTTCGACAATTGATATGAATAATATGCTGGACTTCAGTAAAACTAAACGTCAAATTATCAAAAAGGCTCAATTAAATAATATAACAGTAGGAATTTCACAAAATTATAAAGAGTATTTTGAAATAGTCGCAGTACGATTAGATGAAAAATACAATGCAATTCCAACGCATTCATCTACCGAAATGGAATATCTGGCCAATAAATTTCCCGAAAATATCAAACTGTATTGCGCATATCATGAAGGAGAAATGATTGGGGGTGTTATTATTTATATCAGCCGGAATGTTGTTCATTCGCAATATATTGCTGCTAATGAGACTGGTATGGAATACGGATGTGTTGCTATGATACTAGAACAGATATTAGCTTATTATAAAAACAGGATAAGATATTTTGATTTTGGAATTTCAACAGAAAAGAACGGATACTATCTTAACACCGGATTAGTATTTAATAAAGAATCGTTTGGAGCGCGTAGTATCGTGTACGATCAATATTACTATAAAGTCTGAATAAGGTGGCATTTTGAAAAAAATAAGCATCATTATTCCTGTCTATAACAACGAAGGATCTTTAAATCTATTATATGAGAAACTAAATTACCTACATTCAGCTCTATTAGAGAAAGAGATCACCTGCCAGATAATATTTGTTGATGACGGATCTGAAGATAATTCGTTTGAATTGTTAAAACAGTTTACTAGACAAAAACTGGATATCAAAGTTATAAAGCTGTCCAGGAATTTTGGCGCTATTCACGCATCTAAGGCTGGAGTACAATTTGCCTCAGGCGATTGTTTTGCATACCTTGCAGCCGACCTACAGGATCCTCCTGAATTGATAATGCATATGGTTGAAAAATGGCTTGACGGCGCCAAATTTGTAGTATGTAAAAGAGATAAGCGAGAGGATCCTTTATTCTCAAAATTTTACTCAAAAATCTATTACAGGTTGATTCGTCTGTTTGTCGCTAAAAAGTATCCTAAAAGCGGTTTCGACCTTACTCTTCTCGATAAGCAGTTATTACCGTATATGCAGCAAAGCAGTAAAATTGCTTATACGCCGATGTTGGCATTCTGGTTGGGATTTAAGCCAGAATTCATTTCTTATAACAGGAAAGAAAGATTAAATGGAAAATCGCAATGGACATTGTTAAAAAGAATATCGGCTTCACTGGATGTCCTGCTCGGTTTTTCCGTCACCCCGATCCGGGTAATTTCTCTTATTGGAATTATCGTTGTTTTTTTCAGCTCCGGATATGGTTTCTGGCTTGGAATCAATGCGATGCTTGGTAATATTGATGTAAAAGGATTTGCGACCATTGTCTGCCTATTTACTTTTCTATTTGGATTGGTTATTATTATGTTAGGGATGATTGGTGAATATATATGGCGAATTTATGAAGAGGTAAATAAACTCCCAGAATCGGTAATAGATGAAATCTATGAATAATGAGATAAGAAATATAAGCCCGGTTGACGAATGTCAACTTATTGATCTTCCAAAGATTGAGGATCCGCGTGGGAATCTGACTTATATTGAAGGTATGAATCATATACCATTTGAAATCAAGAGAACCTATCTGATTTATGAAGTCCCCGGCGGAGCAACCAGAGGCGCACATGCGAATAAAAATTTAGAAGAATTCTTTATTGCCCTTTCAGGCAGTTTTGATATGATTATTGACGATGGCAGAACTAAACATAAATACCATATGAACCGTTCATATTTCGGACTTTTTGTTCCAAGAATGCAATGGCGTCACCTAGAGAATTTTTCAACAAATACAGTATGTATGATATTAGCGTCAGACCATTATTGCCAAGACGATTATATCCGGGATTACCAGGAATATCTATCAAGAAGAAAACTAAAATGACAACTCTCGAAAACTGCAAGATTATCAGACTACCTCAAATGAAACAACCGGAAGGAAGTCTTACTCCCATTGAAGGTTCGCAGGATATTCCATTCGAGATTAGAAGGGTATTTTATTTGTATGATGTACCAGGCGGCGCAGAAAGAGGCGCACATGCACATATAAATCAACAGCAATTCATGATTTCCGTGATGGGCAGTTTCAACGTAATCCTCAAGGATGGAAAAGACACAAAGAAGTATCATATGAATCGTGGATTTAACGGTCTTTACATTCCAAATATGATTTGGGGTGAAGTTGAAGAGTTTTCTTCAGGAGGAATCTGTGTAGTACTTTCATCAATAAAGTTTGATGAAAATGACTACATCAGAGATTATGATGAATTTATAAGGATGAAATATTGTGCGAATTCCATTTCTTGATTTGAAACCGGTATATTCAGAGTTAGAAAATGAACTGGATTCTGCCTATAAACGTGTTATAAGCAGTGGATATTATATACTTGGTGAGGAAGTTGAACTATTTGAAAAAGAGTTTGCAGGATATTGTGGCGCGAAATTCTGCTGCGGTGTTGGAAACGGACTAGATGCGATTTACCTGATCCTTAAAGCATATGATATTGGAAACGGTGATGAAGTTATTGTGCCTTCAAATACCTTTATAGCAACCTGGCTTTCTGTAAGCAGGACAGGGGCAACTCCTGTTCCCGTTGAGCCCGCTGATAACCAATATAACATAGATCCCTGCAAAATAGAATCGGCGATTAATAACAGAACAAGAGCAATAATTCCTGTACACCTTTACGGGCATCCTGCTGAAATGGACACTATTAATGCTGTTGCAAAGAAATACAATCTGGTCGTTATTGAGGATGCAGCCCAAGCTCATGGAGCTGACTATAAAAACCGAAAAACAGGAAGTCTTGGAGATGCAGCGGCGTTCAGTTTTTATCCAGGTAAGAATCTAGGTGCCTTTGGTGATGCTGGTGCAGTATTAACCGATAATAAAAGTGTGGAAGAAAAAGTAAAAATTCTTAGAAATTATGGATCTTCCAGAAAATATCACAATTCTGAACTTGGATATAATTCCAGGATGGATCCACTTCAGGCGGCATTCTTACGGATTAAACTTAAACGACTTGAAGAATGGAATAATATCAGAAAAAGAATCGCAGGACAGTATATAAACAGCCTGGCTGATTTAGATGGTATTATTCTTCCTGGAGTAAGCGATGGCTGTAAATCAGCTTGGCATCTGTTTGTTATCAGAAGTCGCAAACGGAATGAACTTGTTTGTTATCTGAATAATGTGGGAATTGAAACATTAATTCATTATCCTATACCTCCACACGGAGCAGAGTGTTACTCTGGTCAGTATAATTCTGTTAATCTGAGAATAGCTGAGACATATGCTGAAGAAGTATTAAGCCTTCCTATATATCCGCATTTAGATAACGGAAATGTAGAATATATCATAGGTTCACTGAAGAAGTATCATAGAAAATAAGGGTTATTAATTTTATTTTTTATTTTTAAGATTAATCAATGTGGCTATAAGTAGTTTAATGTATTCAATCTATTAAATTTTAATGAGGCGGCATAATGAGTATTCTGCAGTATTTTGAGAATAAAATACTGAATTGTATAACACTATCTGTTTTAATAATATTTTTGTGGTGTTATATTTACAACAGAATGGATTCTGTCTCATGGTCAACACCGGTTAGCTATGAAAGTGATACTATAGGTGTTATGGCTGTAGCCAAGGCGTATTCGGAAGGGGATTTCAGCTATTTTTCAACAAAATATGCGAAAAGATTGAATGCTCCGTTTGAAGCTAACTGGAATGATTATCCGAAAGAAGAAATGTATTACGCGTTCCAAGGCATATTGGTAAAACTATTCGGATTGTATCCTGGAATGAATATTGGTCTTCTGTTGGCTCACATTTTAGCCGGGGCAACATTTTGGTTTGTCGGCAACTGGTTCGGATACAACAGATCTCTACTGTTTGCTTTTTCGATTCTCTATGCCTTTACTCCTTATATCTTCTGGCGTGGAATGGTCCATATTCTACTGTCGTATTATTTTGTAATTCCAGTGTTCTGGATGGTACTGTGTATCGCTGTCAAAGATGAATTTACTCTTAATGGAAGATTATGGATTTTGATTCTCCTAGTCCTGTTCTTTGCGTGTAATTTCAGTTTTTACTATACAATTGTTTTTATGCAGTTGTTTTCAATTATTCTTGTTATGCATATAATTAAAAAGAACCATAATAAGACAAAGTACTTTATTCTTAGTGTAATAGCTACATCAGTTATTGCATTTGTATTGACAAATTTTGGATACTTTTGGACTAAGATAACTCTGGGATCTAATTTCAGTGCAGCAGTTCGAAATATTGATGGATTAGAAGTCTATGGTCTTAAGCTGATTGAATTATTTGCTACTCCGCAGAACACTATAGGATATTTTAATGAATTCTGGATGAAGCAGTATCATGAGCAACCAATGATCATTCGAGGAGAAATTGGTTCTGGATATATTGGTATTGTCGGGATTCTTGGTCTTACCACTATGATATGTTATAATCTATATTTTTTATGTCTGAAGAAGATCGAAAATACATCAATGAGTTTTTGGATATCAATCTGGATATTGTTTTATTCATTGATCGGCGGTTTAAATCATTTCTTAGGCGTTTTTGGATTTACGTTTATGAGAGGTACCAATAGGTTTAGCATTATTATTCTCACCCTATCATTTTATTTTCTTGTTGAACAATTATCAAAACAGCAATTCCGACGATACGCATTGCTGTTTTCAGTAGTTATTGTTCTAGCGGGCATTTTTGATCAGTTTCCAGCTGAAAAGGTATCACATGAGAGAATTCTTGAAACAAAAGCTGAAATACAAGCTGATATAGATCTAGTAGAAACCTTGGAACAAGAATTGCCTGAAGGCAGTATGATCTTTCAATTACCTGTTATGGAGTACCCTGAAGTTCCCCCAATTCATAAAATAGACTCTTATCAACCTTTTAGGCCATATATTAATTCGAATTACTTGCGTTTTTCATATGGTTCAATCAAGGGCAGAACCAGAGAATTATGGCAACATAAAATTAAGAATCTGAATTCCGATGAAACGGTGTTCGAACTCGAGAGATTTGGGTTTAGCGTATTACTGATTAACAAAGATGGATACGCAGATAATGCGGCTGAGCTCAAATCAATGATAACAAATACAGGTAAAGAAGTAATGTATGAAGATACAGATGGAAGATATATAGCATTTAAGCTAAATCCCGAAACAATTCCCGATAAACCTAAGGATACAGGGATTTTTATTACATTTCTTTCTGGATGGTCAATTGATGAAGGATTACAAAGGTGGTCAATTAGTAATAAAGCAAAAATAGAATTATATAATACTAAAAAAAATGGAATAGGGGAGGTGCATTTCCAGATTGTTTCTCTTATTCCAAGAAAAATAGAAGTATATTTTAATAATCAGCTAATAACTGAGTTTATTCAGGAAAGTAATCTAGTTAATCATATCGATATTGAAAAACTTAGTTTTATATCTGGAAAGAATATTATTAGATTTGAAACAGATAAACCTCCCCAGAATCCTGGTACAGATGATTTAAGAGAATTGTCGTTCTGTGTTATTCGTTTCGAAAGCAATATAATAAATAATTGAATAAACTCTTTTTTGGCCATGGGATTCTAGTTTCATTAATTATATATAATTGTTTATTTATTACTTAACGACCTGCGTTTCGAAATTTGGTTATACAAATATAAAGCTGTTCAAATAATAGTATATCTATGATTGATTTTTGATTTCAATGTAAACCCGCATCGGTTGCAGATTATAAATAAGATTGTGATCTCCAGAGCCGTTCGGCAGGACCAAATCTGAAGTGTTTTAACCATAATGGGGATATGGTCAATTGCAGTAACCAAATGACCGCAAAGATAATAATTTGTGTTGTCAGCTCGACCTTACCAAACAGACAGAATCCATGTCCGTAAAACAGGGTAGAACATATCAGTGTATGCAATAGATAATTGGTAAGCGTCAATCGGCCGACTGCTACCAATGAACCGGTAAATCGCTTCAAAATACCTGCTTTACATATCAGCATTATTATGCATGAATAGCCTAAAGTGATTCCTACACTGCCAATATAGTTAAACATTGATCCAAAATACATTGAATATTCGAAAGCCCAGTTATTTTCGAAATTCTGGTTGATACCGAATATGATCAATGGAAATCCTGCTGTAAAATAGATTATTCCCAAATTAATATTAAATCGGTTTGAACGTTCAGTGGTTAATACGTCCCATTTATACAGCGCCATACTGATCAGCATCATACCACCGCAACGCCATCCAATGAAAATAATAAATACACCTGTGTTGATCGCGATCGAGCCCGGCACACGGAATTCCATCTGTTCCAGCCAGTTCCCTCTGTATGAGGTGAGTTCTGCTGTGATTCTGTCCATTCCAGGTGAAAAGAACATTCTGTTTCCTGCAATTGCCTCTTCAGGCCAATACTGCATCGACCACCCTAAAAAACAGGTAAAGAACAAATGGAATCAGAACAAATATCAATCCAATTGTAAACTGCCTGCCTGGTCTGACTTTCCTTAAGAGATAAATGCCTAATCCGCATATCGCGTACGTCACCAGAATATCACCATACCGGAGCAGATATGCGTGGATCAGTCCGATAACCAGAAGCCAGAAGGTTCTCCGGTAATGATGCCTTGCCGATTTGCCTGTTCGTTCTTCCGCTTTCCGCGTCATTAACAGGATTCCTGCTCCGAAAAGCATCGAGAATATCGAGATAAATTTCATGTCCGCGAAAACATGTGAGAGAATCCATACCCACTTGTTTAAACCGGTTAAATCGCCATACATGGTAGGATTAGAGTAAGCGGCCCCTATCATTGAATAACTCTGAATATTCATTAACAGGCTTCTCAAAAAGGGCAAATCCGTGAAGAAAATCGAGTGATATTATTCTATTTGATTCAGAAAGCGGTATTTTGGCAGGTGATTCCATTCTGTCCATGATTATTCTCTATTTATCGTGACAATTAGTATTATGATTGATAATAGATTTAATTTGCAGATATTCCAAATTATTTATGATATATTATTGTTTTCAAATATAAGCGAAATATGTACCTTCAGGATTTAGCGCTCTGGAGATTGTGATAAGCACTAAATGCACTCACTATGTGTATTGTAAGTTGTTGAATTGCTATATTTTGCAGCATTGCTGATTCGAACTGGGGATCCACAATTTTCATTCCTCACTGTGAATTCGAATAAGCCTGACATTTAGCTTGACTTCGTATGACTTTTCATTGTAGTATATAGAAAACAAAATTATTATAGCGTTGTCTGGAGGTGCGGAATGAGCTTTGCGAATCAATGCAGTCGCCAGGAAAAAAAGTTTTCAGTCGGAAACAGGATTAATGGTATGAGGATGAAAATGACCTTGATCCTGTTTTTATTATTACTGTTGATACCCAGTATCTTAATTGCGCAGAATCTTAAAGAGGATCCTCGTGTTGAATCTGCCATAAACCTGTTGGAACTATGGGTACAGGCCCAGGTTGATTTTGAACGTATTACCGGAGTTTCAATGAGCGTTGTCCATGATCAGGAACTGATCTGGAGCGGTGGATTCGGCTATTCAGATATTGAATCTAAAAGACCGACCACTCCGACTACAATCTACAGTATATGTTCTATCTCCAAGTTGTTTACAAGTATCGGCCTCATGCAGTTGCGAGACCGCGATCTGCTTCATCTTGACGATCCTGTAAAGAAACATATACCGTGGTTCGATATTAAACAGCAATATGAGCATTCACCCCCAATCACCATAAAGGGACTGTTAACGCACTCTTCCGGCCTACCAAGAGAAGCGGATTTTCCATACTGGACGGAGGCATCATTTCCAACCCGCGAACAGATGATCGAACACCTCTCCAACCAGGAAACACTCTATCCGGCAAGTCATAAATATCAGTATTCAAACCTTGGATTGTCACTTGCAGGAGAAATCATTACAAAGGTTTCCGGCAAGCCGTACGGTGAGTACATAGAAGAGAATATTCTGAAACCGCTCGGTCTTTCCAACACCACACCAGAAATTCCTGTTGAAAAACAGAAAGGACAGCTTGCAACCGGATACGGTGCATTTAAACGCGATGGTACCCGTCCCGTAATGCCGTTTTACACCGTAAACGGTATCGCTCCTGCTGCCGGTTTTGCATCAACCGTTGAGGATCTGGGTAAGTTCGCTTCGTGGCAATTCCGTCTGCTTGAAACAAATGGTAATGAACTTCTGGCCGCGAACACACTTCGGGATATGCACCGCGTACACTGGATAAACAAGGACTGGTCGAGCAAAAGAGGTATCGGTTTTTCGGTCTGGCGTAACAAGGATAAGACGTTCGTGGGGCATGGCGGTTCATGCCCGGGATATCTGTCGCATCTCCTTCTTCAGCCTGAAGAGAAAATTTCTACGGTATTCATGACGAATTCCCGCAGCCTCAGCAGCAGCATGTATACAAGAACAGCATATGATATAGTATCAAAGGCAATTTTGGAAGCGATAGATTCGCCGGGTGAAGCGAAGACACCGAATCCCGAATGGGAAAAATATACAGGAATGTATGAACGTCCTCTTGGCGGTGAGTCACATGTCATTTTCTGGATGGGAGAACTGGCCACTATTTCTCTCCCAACAGAAAACCCGATGCGTTCACTCACAAAACTGAAACATGTAGAAGGACACGTTTTCCGGAGGATTATGGATAATGGCGAATTAGGTACGCCCGTTACCTTTGAAGTGGATGACAGCGGCAAAGTAATAAAAATGTGGCGTACGGTGAACTATTCTGTCAAGGTCCACTGATTAAAACACTGAAAGACATACATTATTAATGGTCTTACCCACAATAAGACAGTAGTTCAATTAACATATGACACACGGAGAAAACGAACATGAGCGGAATTTTCGGTATTTATTCGGACAGAAGCTGTATTGAGGACCTGATCTGGGGAACATCATACCTGCAGCACCGGGGTCAAAAATATTGTGGATGGGCTGTACTTTCTGACGGAAAAATGAACTACCAGTCACATGCAGGAAAACTAAGGGAAAAATTCAATTTCAGAGATGCTGAGCGTTTCAGCGGTAATGTTGGTATCGGAGTCGTAAGTTCAGGTGATAGGCAGCCGGTCAGCGAGCTTTCGAAGTTTGGGGAGTTTTTTCTCGCTGTGGATGGAAACGTTATGACTGCAAAAGAGTTGAAAGAGGATCTTCTTTTGCAAGGACATTCTTTTTCAGGATATTACGATCCATCCTATATACCGGACAACGTATTGATTGGTAAAATACTGGCGACGCATGAACTCCTGGATGGTATAAAGAAGTTGAATGAGATGATAAATGGTGATTATTCATTTGTGATCCTGACGAATGAGGGTATTGTCGCAACCAGGGGATGGGGTAGAAAACCGCTGATACTTGGAAAGTCGGAGGGAAGGTATGTTGTTGCGTCCGAGTCATGTTCATTTCCTAATCTCGGTATCGAGATAGAACGTGATGTCAACCCTGGGGAGACCATACTGATTGACAAGTCAGGATTTTCCACACTGCAGCAGCTTCAGATTGAACATATTCAATACGGTACGTTTGAATGGGTTTATACTGCAAATGCATCTTCCATAATTGACGGTATATCGGTTGAACTTTTCCGTAACAGGGTTGGCGCAAAACTGGCGGAACGTTATCCTGTCGAGGCGGATGTTGTATCTGAGATTCCTAATTCCGGTATAGGGTACGCTATCGGATATGCAAACCAATCGCAGATTCCGCATGGCAGAATATTCGTAAAGTATGATTACGCCGACAGAAGTTTTACGCAGGGAACTAAAAGAGAACAGGAGATGGAGGCAAAACGGAAACTGATTCCGCTCTCTTCGATTATCAGGGACAAACGTGTAATAATTACGGATGATTCAATTGTCAGGGGAACCCAGACACAGCAGAGTCACGTTCCCCGTTTGAAAGAGAGAGGCGCAAAAGAAGTTCACGCCAGGATCGGATGTCCTCTGCTTATGGATAAATGCGGATACGGGAAAGCCACGAAGAAGAAAGAAGAGATTCTTGCAGTAAAGATGGGATTTACCAGTGATGATCAGGTCGCACGACATCTGGGCCTCAACAGTATCGGTTTCACAAAACCCGAGGATCTTGCTGAAGCCAGCGAAAAACCGATCGAAACACTCTGTCTATCATGCTGGGGATTATAATCGTATAGCTTGTAACTGAATTACTAATTTACATCTAAAAAAATGCCAATAGCTCTGGTAGGACTGCAGAATGCATTTCCTTTCAGAGTTTTTTTTCTCTTCTTTTCTCTCCTGTAGAAATACTGAATGCCTTTTGGAATTTGAAACAGAAAGCGATGCATTGTACATTATTTAGTCTGGAAAACAGAAATAATTGAAACTTTTTCTGGAAATTATTGTATGTTTTATATATTCTGGAAAACAGACTAAATAATTTGGTTTTTTACAAGGATTATATATGGATATTCTCACAAGACTTGAAGAGTTGCTTTTGATGTCAATCTACAGACTCAAAGAAGATGCTTATGGAGTACGCATTAAGAAGGAGGTATTACAAAGGACCGGTAAGGATTTTACCATTGGCGCTCTGTATTTCGCGTTGGATCAGCTTTATAATAAAGGCTATGTATCAAAGAATGTTGGTGATCCCACTCCGGAACGAGGGGGTAAGCGAAAGACGTATTATACGTTGACTGATAAAGGTATCTCAGGCCTGAAGAGTGTTCTGGAAATTCACAACAACTTATGGGAGAACATTTCTGATATCTCATTTTCCACAGGATATGATAATGAAAAAGAATAGATATAGACCTGCTAAAACGGCTGAAAAGATTTTAAGCTTGATATCGAGTGAATTTGAACGTGATGCGATAGTTGGTGATTTCAGGGAACTGTTCAGAGAGAAAGCTGAAGAGAGCGGTAGTATACGTGCGCATGTCTGGTATTGGTCTCACCTTAGTGCATCACTCCCCGCATTTCTAAAATGGATGATTTTGACCACTATGGCTATAGTAAGGAGCAATATAAAAACAGCCTGGAGAAATCTGTATAAAAATAAGACTTCAACGTTCATAAATATTTTCGGACTTTCACTCGCAATTGGTATCAGTATTGTAATGTTTGTGTCCGCTCTCGACCGCTATGGCAAGGATACGTTTCATGAACATGCCGATAGTATATTCCTGATAGAGAGCAACGTCAGGGAGAGTTGGGGTGAAGACTTACGGGGTGATACGCCAGTTGCATTAGGACCGCAGCTTGCTGAAGACTTTCCGCAGATACAAAATAGTGTCAGGATTCACAGGCTTTCCGGGACTGTTTTTAACAACAGGTATGAGTCAGTCGAGAATATATTATTTGCAGATAAATCTTTCTTTGAAGTTTTTACATTTCCGTTAGTTTCAGGATCAGAAATATCGCTTTCAGATATAAATTCAGTGTTTATCTCCGAGAGGTACGCCGAAATTCTATTCGGTAGAAATGATCCATTGGGTAAGCAGATTTCAATCGGTTTTACAACCGGGAAATCGAAATCCGGCAGTGACAATATAGAATACGGGAGTCGAAAATCGACCAGTGTGAAAGTTTTTACCGTTAACGGTGTGTTCATGGACGTTCCCAGGAATGCAAGCTACCGTTTTGACATCATTCTTCCATATCAGGTCGGTCTGGAGATCAGAAATATTCAGGACAACAGTTGGCAGGATTTTACCGCGGCAACATTTGTTCAAACAAAAAGTCCCGCTGACGTTGAAAATATTAAGCCGCAGATGGAATCATATATTGAAATTATAAACGGACTTGTACCGGAAAGACCGGTGATAGATTTTGTGTTTGACCCTCTGTTGGAAATGGCGCTTAACGCGCACGATGTTACTAACAGCCTTTCCAGTGGAGTAATTCCTTTAATCGTCATTATCAGAATTTCGATCGGCCTTTTACTCCTGCTGCTGCCGTGTATAAATTATATCAATATATCAATAGCAGGAGCGAATCTTCGATTGAAAGAGATTGGATTGAGAAGAGTAATCGGAGGTAAAAAATCTCAGCTCAGATGGCAATTTATTACCGAAAATGTATTGCTCTGCTTTGTTGCACTCATACTTGGTATACTGTTCTGCAATACATTTCTGCTTCCTCATTGGAACGAGCTGACAAACGACAACCTCTACATGGATTTTAGTTCCAATGCAAATCTGTGGTATGTTTTTATTGGAATCTTGTTTGTAACCGGTATTGGAGCAGGTTCTTATCCGGCATTTTATATAACACGGTTCAAACCGGTCAACATTCTTCGCGGTAACCAGGATATTAAAGCAAAGAACAGATTTACCTGGGCACTGACACTGTTTCAGTTTGTTTTTACTTTCTTCATTATGACAATCACTCTGACTGCCAGAGACTATTTTACATATGCGATTAATATGGACTGGGGGTATGACAACGAACAGACTGTTGTATTCAGAATAAATGAATCAAGGCAGTTTGATCTCTTTAGAAATGAACTTGCATCACACCCGGCCGTTCAGCATATTTCGGGAACTTCAGATCATGTTGGTATGAGTATGGACCGGCTCGAATTACGAATTAATGACGATGGTTATTATGTCGAAATATATGATATTGGTACTGAATATTTTGAAACTATGGGTTTCTCGTTAATTGAAGGTACGAAATTCCAGGGCGCTGAAGCCGACAATTCAATTATTGTGAACGAGACTTTCATTAACGTTACAGGGTTGAATCTTCATCAAGATAATTCTATTGAATTGGAAGGGAAACTGTACACCATTATTGGCATTGTTCAGGATTTTCACAGCGCACCGCCTTCTTTTGCCGGTATCAATCCGACAATGTTCAGAGTAGTTCCTGATTCTGAATACAATTTTGTCGTTGTCAGACTTACCGATCAGGCGGGAACTCAGGTAATCAATGATTTTGAAACAATTTGGACAAAAGTTTTCCCCGGTTTTGTCTATAATCCTGTTGTACAAAAGAGTGTCTTTGATAAAGCATATAAGGAAAACGATGGTGAAATGCAGGCTTTCGAGTTTACGGTTTTGGCTAACCTTATTATATCCTGTATGGGACTGTTTGCAATAGTATCTCTGAAACTATCGACAAGAAAAAAGGAAATCGGAATCCATAAAGTTCTCGGATCATCGATGGTGAATATAATTACACTATTGAACAGGGATCTATTGCGAATTCTTTTAACATCACTTATAATTGCTATCCCTCTGACTCATATTTTTCTCAGAAAGGTTGTTATCAGTGAATTTCCTTTTTTCGCCGGCTGGAGTATCATACCCTATCTTTTTGCATCAGTTGTATTAATAGTTACCGCGTTTATAACCGTGTCCGGACATATTTACAAAGCTGCATCCGAAAATCCAATCGATGCACTGAGAAGTGACTAAAAGACAACAGTAAGTCATTTTGTTGTGAGAAATGTTTCAGAGGTGATTTTTATCGCTGCAATTTTTATCATTCTTCACTATTTTTTTGTAAGGTGTGGTGCTGAGCAAGCAAGATTCAGGCAAAAAAGAAGGACTCGGGAATTAATCCTAAGTCCTTCTTTTTTAAATAATGTGGCGCCTCCCATCCCGCTCAGCGGGAGAACGGGGGCACACGGATTATATTGCATTCAAGAACTATTTATTGTATATCTAATCTTTAGGTCCAATGTCAATCCGTATCGGCTGCGGTTTCCAATATGTCAGTGACCTCCAGAGCCATTCCATCGGGCCGAAGCGGAAATGTTTTAACCATAACGGCGATAATACCAGCTGAATGATCCATATAACCGCAACGATTGTAATTTGCTCTGTACGCTCCAGTTTCCCGTACAGTCCGAATCCATGCCCGTAAAACAGAGTTGTACATATCAATGTATGCAGGAGGTAATTCGTAAATGCCATACGGCCGACTGCTGCTAAAGAACCGGTAAGTCGCTTCAGTATATCTGCTTTACATATCAGCATTATTATACACACGTATCCAATTGCGATTCCAATGCTTCCTATATAATTAAACATCGATCCAAAAAACATTGAATACTCGAAAACCCAGTTATTTGCGAAATTCTGGTTGATTCCGAATAAGATCAGTGGAAATCCTGCTGCAAAACAGATTACTCCCAAGTTAATATAAAATCGGTTTGAACGTTCAGCAGTTAATACACCCCATTTATACAGCGCCATACCGATCAGCATCATTCCGCCGCACCGCCAACCGAGATAAATCAAGAATAAAAATGTGTTTATTGCCAGTGAATCCGGAACACGGAATTCCATTTGGTCTAACCAGCCTCCACGGTAAGCAGCAAGTTCTGATATGATCCTGTCCTCACCAGGTACAAAATGCATTCTATTGTTGGCAACGGCTTCTTCTGGCCAGTACGGCATCGACCAGCCGAAAAACATATAAAATACAAAAGGAACCAGTACAAAAATCAATCCAAGGGTTAACTGCCGGTTAGGCCTGACCTTTCTGAAAAGATATACGCCAAAACCGCAGACCGCGTAGGTCACCAGAATATCGCCATACCAAAGCAGATAAGCATGAATAAGTCCGATAATCAGAAGCCAGAATGTCCGCCGGTAATGAAGTCCTGCTGATTTACCTGATTTTTCTTCTGCTTTTCTGGTCATCAACACTATTCCAGCACCAAACAACATCGAGAAAATCGAGATGAACTTCATGTCTGCAAAGATATGCGAAAACATCCATACAATCTTGTTCAGTCCCGTCAGGTCTCCATAGACAGAAGGATTCAAGTATGCGGCGCCAATCATCGAATAACTCTGAATATTCATTATCAGGATTCCCAGAAGCGCGAATCCGCGGAGAATATCAAGAGATGTTATCCTATCCGTTTCAGAAAGCGGCATAACAGCAGTCGGTTCCATTCTGGCCATTTTTGTTCTCCAATTATCGTGACTGTTTGCAGTATCATTGATAATACATTCAATTTGCAGATATTCAAAGGTATTTATGATCTATAGAAATTTATATAAAAAAAGTTCAGGCCTGCTGGGTATGGTGCTGGGTAAGCAAAATTCGGGCAAAAAACAAGGACTTGGGAATTAGTCCTAAGTCCTTGTTTTTACTGGCTGTGGCGCCTCCCAGATTCGAACTGGGGACACACGGATTTTCAGTCCGTTGCTCTACCACCTGAGCTAAAGCGCCAACAGAAATCTCTGGTCTGAAACATGTTTGTTTCAGGACACTCAAGTTACGTATAAAACACTCAAATATCAAGCAAAATCGTTATTATTTTTGCCGGCGGGAAACTGCAATTGTCTTCACAAATTCTGGCCGTTCGATATGCTCTTCAGGTACTCTTTTCCATGAAAATCGTGGATAATCCTGATGGTTTCCTCGATCGAATCAACAATTTCAATCAGGTCAATATCTTCAGGTGAAATTTTTTCTGTACCAAGCAGCGATTTCTTTATCCAATCCATAACCGGATCCCAGAATTCTTTTCCGTACAGGATTACCGGAAATTTCCTGATTTTGTCAGTTTGGATGAGTGTCAGCATCTCAAATACTTCATCCATAGTACCGAATCCGCCCGGAAAAGCAACAAAGGCGTGCGCATATTTCACAAACATCACCTTGCGGACAAAGAAATAGCGGAAATTTATCAGCTTATTGATATAATCGTTCGCTTTCTGTTCAAACGGAAGTTCAATATTCAGTCCTACCGAAATCCCATTTTTGTCATATGCTCCCTTGTTGGCGGCTTCCATAATTCCGGGACCGCCGCCCGTTATTACACAAAGTTTTTCGCTGACCAATTGTGCTGCAAGATTATATGCTTCCTTGTAGTATGTATCCTCCGGTTCTGTCCGTGCTGACCCGAATATAGTAACCGCGGGTGGAAGCTGGTTCAGTACTTCAAATCCTTCAACAAATTCAGCCATTATTCTGAAAATACGCCACGAATCTTCAGAGAGGCTCTGCAATTCGGCCGCATGGTCTTTTAATGCATCCATTCCTACTTTCTCCTCCAACCGTCATATGGGCAGTAATCCCAGTCATCTTCAAGTTCCGCTCCGCACCGTTTACATGCTGACTTATTATCCTGCTCCCCCTGAAGAATAGACATGATTTTCTTTCTCAAATGTCTGAATTGAAACGGTTTGTAAAACACACCTTTTATCCCCAGATCATTCATCATTGCAAGCGTCTGGGAGTCGGTGTGTCCGGTTATTATAATAATGGGAATATCTTTTGTCCGGTCGTCGTTTTTTAATTTTTTATATAGCTCAAAACCGCTGATATTCGGCATAAACAGATCAAGAAGAATCAGTGACGGCATCTTGTACCGCGCACTGAACAGACCATCTTCAGGAGTAGTGGAGAGCATAACCTCGACTTTGTCAAATTCGAGAAAATCCTTTATCATTTCCCCGACGCCAGGGTCATCATCGATTACAAGCACTTTGTCTGGCATTAATTCACCTTCCTGAGAATTAGCGCTGAAACAATTACCAGATATCTATGTTACTTCTGGAAAAGTAGAAAAAGAGTATCAGAAATGCAAGTTAATAATTTATATCGACTTAATAAGGTCAAACCAGAGAATTGAATATTCTGAATGCTGTAAATACAGCTATCAGGGAGATTAAATCTATTCTTTATTTTCCCCCTTCATTGCCTGAAGATACACAATAACTTCGGTGCCAATTTCAGGTTTACTTTGTATGGATATTGTACCACGGTGCTTTTTAATAATCTGCTGTGTAACGGCGAGCCCTAATCCCGTACCGGTCGGTTTTGAGGTAAAAAAGAAATCAAACACTTTGGAAAGTTCATTACCCGGAATCCCCATTCCGTCGTCGGTAAAAGCCAGCTTGATCATACCGCTGTTTTCAGGTTCGCCATGCTTTGCCTTAAGATCTATCGAAATACTTCCACCATCCGGCATAGCTTCCAGCGCATTCAGAATTATGTTCAAAAGCGCCTGTTTAATCTGACTGATATCTGCATGTATAAAGACCGAATCTTCATCAAAATCGCTTACGATCCTGACGTTCTGTTTCTCTGCCTTTGCATGAACCAGTATGATCAGTTCATCGATTAGAACATTCAAATCAGCTGGTTCCGGGTTAAATTCCGGCTCACGTGAGAATGAGAGGTAGTTCTGGATAAGCCGGTCAATCCTACGGATCTCCGATTCAATTATATCCATGAATTTTACGAGATTCACCGGATCCGAATGTTTTTTTAATCCCCGTTTGAGGACCTGCATATTAATAACGATCGAATTGAAGGGATTCCTTATTTCATGCGCAACAACCGAAGCGAATTTACTCAGGGTTGCCAGCCGTTCTGCCTCCTGAAGCTGTTTCTGAACTGCTGACAGGTTTTCGGTCATTCTGTTATATTCGCGCGCTAGGGATGCCAGTTCCTCGGTTCTGGGCACCTTTACTCGACTGGGCAGATTTCCTGCTTCGACCCGTTTAACACTTCTTACGAGGGAACTGAGAGGATGGACAAGGTTACGTGTGATAATGACCGCCAGAAGCGAAGCGAGAATAATGCTGGCAATTACCATCACAATCAACTGCTTCAGAATTCGATCAAAAATTGCCAGTGCTGCAGATTCAGGTTGTGACACCACAATACCCCAGTGAAGTTCCGGAACCGGTGTAAACGCACAAATAATAACTTCATCATTATTGTCGGGATCGCGGTACCGGCTGACACTTTCTTCACCTTCAAGGAGCTGATTTACAAACTGGAGATGGCTGAAACTTGTGTTGCCGTATACAAGGCGTCTTTCCGGATGGGCTATTACTTTGCCGCTGTTATCCAGAATATAGACAACTCCTCCCTGGATTGTTTCGGATAATCCGTCAACAAGGTCCCAGACAAAACTGACGCTGATTTCTGCAAAGAGAGTGCCGATCAACCGGTCGAAATCAAGAATCGGTGTCGATACCAGCAGTCGCGGTTCGTTTTCTGTTATGTAAACTGGTGAGACTTTCTGTGTTGTTCCCGATTTCAGTTCATAACTCCGGTTGAATACATCGGAAGAGTCCGTAATTCCGATTTCTGAAGTTGCAATGATTACCCCCATTGTGTCAATGGTATACAGTTTCCGGTAGTAATCATATTTACTCTGCAGCCGGTATAGTGTATTCTGCTGCATAAACGCTTCCATCAGAAAAATATCATCAAATTCCGCAGCCATTGAAAGGGTATTAAATGTATTATCGACAAACGATACAATTTCATTTTTAATCGATTTTGCTTTTTCCAGATTATTGTCATTTACCGTCTGCATGATAAACGAATTCATGGCGGTCAACAGAAACAGTGCGACCAGTATAACCGAGGCTGCCGCCAGGAAAGAGTGGGACAGAATAAACTGCGTAACAATCCTGTTGTGAGGAAGAAACGATACGATATTTCGGAGAAAAGTTCTCATGGTAAAAATTACTTACGTAAAATCCAATATGCAGGAGACTGAATTGCCGCTCCCTGAATTGCTCCGTCAACATTCTGTTTGTTAACTGCCAAGTATCTGTGATGCTGATATATAATGTACAACGCTGTTTCCGACTGATAGAAAAGGTCCTGAAGCCGTTCGAAGATCGCTTTTACCTGCATCGGATTACTGGCAATCGATGCTCTTCTGAATTGTCTGAGAGCTTCCTGATTTCGCTGTCCAAGCTTATTACGTCGGATAGCCGTACCTTCAATATCAAACAGTTCACTAAATGTCCGCACAGGATCATTGGGATAATAAAAAGAGTAATCGAGTGTGATCTGGAATTCATTTCTTCTGACCCTTTCCCTCAGATCTTGATATGGTACCGGCTGCTCTCTCAATTCAATACCGATTGTCCCGAGGTTCAGTTTTATATACCTGACGAGGTCTTCGAAGTATTTGTCATTTTCCGGGAAAAGCAGCTCAAATGAGAGATTATTACCCAGCTTTTCAAGAATTCCATCACGGTTGGAGTCTCTCCATCCCTCAAGCCTCAGCGTTTCCAGTGCTCTTCGTGGAGAGAATTCAACTCTGTTTCTGCTCCGAAAGTAATACGGACTATTTTCCGGGAGTGGTCCATAAGCAGGAGAACGGACACTAAAATACGGACCGGACCGCGGATACAAATCGCGGTTACACGCCTGTATAATTGCTTTCCTCATATTTGTCCGTCGCAAGGTATCATCTGACGTATTGAAGTTCAGAAACACCATCATCGGCGTCTTTACCGGTTCAGCGATCAGCCCAAAATTTGACCCTGCACGGTTCAGTTCCCGCGCGTGATCGAATGAGTGCACCTGCATGAAATCGAGTTTACCCGTGATGAAATCACTCATCATCATGGTTGCACTCTCATAGAAAATGATCTGAATATGCTCAATCGCGGGAACAGTCTCCACATACTGTTCATGCCTGAATAAATGAAGGCTGTTTGTACCGGTGAGGCTGCCGAATATAAACGGACCGCTGCCGAATGGTGTTTTGGTTCCCACGTTCACTAGTGCATCTGAAAGCGTCTCGGCCGAATAGTAATTTCTGGAAAGAACAGGAATTTCGCTTAAAAGTGGTCCGAGATCCGCGATTTTCTTATTCAGATAGAGCTGAAAATGATTATTACCGATAATTTTTATTTCACGTATCAGACCGGACTGGAGATTATTTTGAATTCCGTTTGTCCGGACATGTTCCAGATATAGTTCAATACTGAACTTTATATCATCAGTCGTAAGTATGGAGTTATCATGAAAACGGATATTTTCCCGAATCGTGATTATCCAACTGAGTGAATCCGAAAATGCCGCCCAGTTTTCCACCAGTCCGGGTATGATTCTACCTCGATAAGGATCGTATTCGAACAATCCTTTACCAAATATCAGTTTTCTGATATTCTGTTCTTCATACGTTCCCTGGATAAGAGGATTGAGAGATTGGAAGTTTTCCTGCAGTTCACCCCAATTTAACGTCTGGTTTTCACTCTGAGGTACATTCAGCTGGTATCCCAACACGTTTAAGGGATAAATCAATAATAGCAGAAGTACTGCACGTACCAATATTTTAGAATAGCTGTTTATGACCATAGAGTGATATTGTTTCGGTTACCGGGGATCAGAAAATGGTACAAAAAAAAACGGATAAATGCAAAAACATAATAGTATGGATGATTTGAGGGAGGAGGTAGTGAAAAGGATAATTCAGTATTATTTATCAGAATCGTCAGATTCCTTTGATTCCCTTTTGAAAGAAGATGCAAAAAAATTAGGATTCTTCAATGAGCGTTTGACAACTTCGCTCAGTGTGTCTTCCACAGTGTCTTTTGCTTCGGATTTCTCCTGAATACTCAATGATAGTTTTGGTTCTTTTTTTGTTTGTGAGCCGGTATATTGATCAGTTTCAGGCGATTTCGAAACATCGGTTTTCCTTGAAACTATTGCGGAAACCTGTTCTGATGTCGAATTACTGGAATTTACAGCTTCCCGCAACCTGGTTTTAAGGGGATTCTCATTAAAATCGATCAGTTCACGTAACGTGGTTTTGAGTTCTGACAGCAGAGTAGTGTGCGTCGAATTAATTGTGTTTTTGTATGCAATTCTGTCTGAATATTCTGAAGCGCGGTCTGAAGTTGCTTGCTTTTTGTTTTTTTCGATTCTTGATCCTGAGGATTGTTCTGTATCAATATCGTTTTTTTTATCAATTTTTACCGATTCCGTTCTCTGATCATCTTTTTCTCTCTTTTTACCGCTTTTTCGGGGAGATTTTAGAATTTCTATCACGGGAGGTTTTTCTTCCTCCTTCTCTTCTTCTTTATCCGGGATAGCGTATGGTTGGATAATCTCCAGTTGCAGAAACTCTTTCCGGTCTTTTTCAGATTTCGGTTTATGCATAATAACTTTGAGGCTAGTATTACTTTAAACAAGTCTCCGGAAACTACATACTCATTTTCTTGAAAAAGCTGCGAGCATAATCTTCATATTCGGGAACCGCGGGTGTTTGCTCAACAATTTCTTCATCCGGCGCAGTAACCTTTTCATCAACTACTGCTTCAGGGACTACCTCTTTTTTGACTTCTGGTACTGGTTCAGGCTCAGGAGGTTCTGCTGAAACCAACCGTGCTTCTTCAAGAGCTGCTTCGAGATGTATAATTGTATCCTGAAGTTTCACAATCTCTGCTTTCCAGCTTTCCTGTCGCTCCAGCATATCCATGTTGCTTTTTTCAATCTGAAGCTTCAGATTTTCGATTTCTTTATTCTGCTCAGCAGGGATTTCTGCGGAAGCGGTTTGCTGTTCTGATACTTCTTCTTTGAGTTTATTATAACTTTCCTCAAGTGATCTGTACGAGTCGGCCTGTTCTTCAAGTTCACCGGCGAGTTCAGTACATCTGGCCTCTGATTCCTGGTATTTTCTGATTATGTCTTCCTGTTCACCTTCTGCAAGCGCCCTGGTCTTCTGTATGTTTTCTGCAAGCGCTTTGTCAAATTTCTCTTTTTCATCATTCAGTTTTTGCTTAAACGATTCAGTAAGCTCGGATTCCTTACCGGATACAGCATCATTAAGCTTAACACTGAACTCTTTTTCCAGGTCAGTTTTTACCTTTTCGAATTCTGCCCGTTCTTTTTCCAGGGTATCAAGGTAATCTGATTTGCTGGATTCGAGTTCAATTCGTGCATTTTCTTTCAGCTCAGTAATTTTCTGTTCAAACTGGTCCGTAAGTTCAGCGCTTTTTTTGTCAACAGCTTCCTGAATATCCTGTTTTAGCGCAGTTTCTTTCTCTGCTGATTCTTTCTGCAGCCTGTTTAGATTTTCATTGAGTTCACGTATAAAACTGTCTTTTTTCTCAGTTTCCCTAGAATATTCTTCTTCATTCTTTCTAAAATTGGATTCCAAATCAGCAATCTTGTTTTCCATTTCCTTAATACGGGATTTCTCATTTGAAATGATATCATGATGTTTCTGTTCAGTTAACGTGAGTTTTACAGCCTGCTTCTGAAGATTATCTTTAGATTTATTTACCTGTTGGTGGAGGTTTTCAACCTCTTTTTTCAAGGTCCGGTTTTCATTTGTCAGTTTATTGAGAACTTCATCTTTTGAACGGAATTCTCTGGTGCAGCTTGAATGTTCTTTCTCGAGCTCATTAAACCGGTTTTTCTGTTCGCTCAGTTCTTTTGAGTGCAATTCAGATTGAAGCTGTTGTTCTTTTTCTCTTTTTCTCAGGTTTTTTTCAAGTGATCTGATCACATCCTTGGAAAAGTCAAGCTGTTTCTTATTATCTTCACTCTGTTTCTTGAGCCGTTCAAATTTTTCCTTTATTTTCAAACTGTCACCGGTAATCACTGCTTTCCCGGCTTCACTTTTCATTATAAAAAGGAGAACCATATTCATCAGAATCGATATTCCGAGTATCAAAGGGATGAAAATATGCAGGTTCCACTCATCAAAATGAGCCGCAAGGAATGACATTCCAGCTTGCCCTTCAGGCGTATCAATTCCGGATCGCGGTTCAGATTCAGACGTGAATTCTTCTGCAGGAGGATCAGAAGAGGCACTGTCTGCAGAAATATCAGGTTGTTCATCCAACGGTTCAGGTTGCGGAGTAATGGAATCTACACGATCTCTTGGAATGATAAAGTCGCTGGAAATCCACCCTGTTAACCCGTTATCCAGCCTGATATTGAACCAGCCTCCACGTTCACCGGTTACCGTTACCTTTGCCAGCTGGTCTATTGTTGAGATGATAGAGCTTTGTTGTGTATTTGAAGATCTGATATTGACACGTCTGATTGTTAGTGACTGCCATTCACTATCTGTCTGCGAATACGCATCAATTGCAGGAATAAATACGTACAATACGAAAGAAAACAGATAGGTCAGAATTATAATTCTTTTAAAACTGAAAGTCATTTCAATCCTCTGTAACTGGATTAACTATCTTTACAATATATTTCATATATGATATATTAGCAAGGGAAAAACCATGTAATGCATCTGCAGTAAACGTGAATTATGATATTATTCCGGAAACAATGTATCAAGTCTTATTGTTATAGATACCTGAGTATACAAACTACTTGATTTTTTCATCACAGAGTATATATTGCATTTCTGCCGGTATTATTTTTTTACACGTAAATAATAGAATGACTTGAAGCAAGGTTTAGTATGTCTGCTCAAAAGTATTATATCGGCCTTGATGTAGGTTCGATAAGTATAAAGGGCGCGCTGCTGAAACCTGATGGTACCGTAGACGATACTGTTTATCAACGGCATTTCGGACAGCCTTTAGATTCTGTCGTATCTTATCTGCAAAAGCTGATCCGCGAAATCGGTACAGATTCTGTTTCGGCCCTCTCAATTACCGGTTCAGCAGGAAATATTATAGCTGAGCTTCTCGGCGCTGAGTATATCAATGAAGTTATTTCCGTTACGAGAGGTATCGGTACACTTCATCCAAAATACAGAACAGTTATCGAAATGGGGGGTGAAGATTCAAAATTCATCTCTCTCAATCCTTCCTTGGGTTCCAGGCCGGCAGTTCTTGAAGATTTTTCAATGAATTCCGCTTGTGCCGCCGGTACGGGTTCATTTCTTGACCAGCAGGCAAAACGTCTTGAAATCGACATTGAGAATGAATTTGGATCACTGGCACTGCAGTCCAAAACCCCGCCCAGAATTGCGGGAAGATGTTCGGTCTTTGCTAAAAGCGACATGATTCATCTGCAGCAAATCGGTACACCGGATTATGACATAGTTGCCGGACTCTGTTTTGCAGTCGCCCGGAATTTTCACAGCACTATTGCCAAAGGGAAACAGTTCAGGACTCCGGTCGCTTTTGTAGGTGGTGTTGCGTCAAACGCAGGAATGGTCCGTGCTTTCCGGGAAATTCTGGAACTTGACGAATCGCAGTTTGAAGTTCCGGCTCATCATAAGTGCCTCGGAGCTATCGGCGCTGCGATGATAGGAATGGAATGCGCTGAAGCAGGTATCCAGATCGATATCAATAAGCTTCTTGATTACAATACAGCTTCCAGGAAAAAGGTCAGTAAACTGGAAAAACTGACGCTCGATCTGTCTCAGGTTATATCACCGGAGATTACCGGAAACGGAAAATACGATGCTGAATCCAAAATTCCGGCATTCATCGGAATTGATATCGGATCTGTGAGTACAAATGTTGTCGTAATTGACCGTGACCAGTATATGTTAGCCCGGCGTTATCTCCCGACTGCAGGAAGGCCAATCGAAGCGGTTAAAAAGGGACTCCGTGAAATTGGCGAAGAGATTGGTGACCGTCTTGATGTGCGCGGTGTTGGAACAACCGGATCAGGCAGGTATATGATCAGTGATCTTGTCGGAGCGGATATTGTCAGAAATGAAATCACCGCACAGGCCAAAGGTGCGATCAGCTATGAT
The DNA here is from genome assembly GCA_028278455.1 of bacterium. Lineage (GTDB taxonomy): Bacteria > SM23-31 > SM23-31 > SM23-31 > SM23-31 > JANQEH01. The sequence goes on along the minus strand of JANQEH010000211.1, from coordinate 3,939 downwards.
CCTGCAGTTGATACGATTTTTGAAATAGGCGGACAGGATTCAAAGTATATCTCTATTGAAAACGGTGTCGTTGTTAATTTTGCGATGAATAAGGTCTGTGCTGCCGGTACAGGATCATTTATCGAAGAACAGGCCGAACGGTTGAACCTGAATATAAAGAATGAGTTTGCTGATCTCGCATCATCCTGTGACCTTCCAGTCAAACTTGGCGAACGGTGTACTGTTTTTATAGAATCCGACTTGATCGCACAACAGCAGGCCGGTGCAAACAAGGATGAACTTGTTTCTGGTCTGGCGTATTCGATTGCAAGAAATTATCTGAACAGAGTAGTTGATAAGGGGTGGATAGGAAATAATATTTTTTTTCAGGGTGGTACAGCAAATAACAAAGCTGTTGTTGCGGCTTTTGAAAAAATTCTGAATAAAAAAATAACTGTTCCACCTCATAACGATGTGCTCGGCGCCATTGGAATTGCAATACTCGCGAAAGAATCTGCTGGAACTGAACAGAGCAGGTGGAAAGGATTCGGATTTGTTGATCAGGACTATAAACTGACTTCTTTCGTCTGCAAATCCTGTTCGAACCTGTGTGAAATCAAACGCGTCAAGATTGAAACAGAAAAACCGCTCTTTTACGGCAGCAGGTGTGAACGGTTTGACTATGACAAAAAAATGAAAAAAGGAGCCGGTCTGCCCGATCTCTTTGAACAGCGGGAGAAACTGCTGCTCGGCCCATATTACGACAAAGGCGAAGAGGGGAAAGGAACCGCCCGAAAACGCAAAAATGAAGATGAATTACCTGCAAGAAAACCTGGAGAAATCAGGGTCGGAATACCGAGACTACTCCAGTTTCATGAGAATTTCCCTTTCTGGCGCACTTTTTTTGAGTCGCTGGGATGGACCATTATTCTCTCCGAAAGAACAACCCGGGAAATCATCCACAAGGGGTGCGAACTTGTTACGGGGGAATTCTGTTTCCCGGTAAAAGTTGCTCATGGACATTTCGAGAATCTACTTAAGAAAGATATCGATTACCTTTTCCTGCCCAGCCTTATCAACCATAAGCAGGATGATGACAAGTATTCCAATTCATATAACTGTCCGTATGTACAGGCTATTCCATATATCCTGAAAGGCGCTGTTGACTATTCAGGAGCAGACTGTACACTTCTCGAACCGCACATTCTTCTCCAGCGCGGACGAAAATATCTCGAAAAAGAACTGAAGCATGTTCTTAAACCGAGTGATGTCTCAGTTTCCTCAATAAATAAAGCAATAGATGCTGCGGAAATTGCCCAGCAGAATTTCAGAAACGCTCTCCTCGATATCGGTAAGGAGACGCTCGAAAAACTTGAGTCAGGAGAATATGACCGGTGTCTGCTCATTGTCGGGAGGTCATACAACACGTGTGATGACGGACTGAATCTCGATTTACCCAGAAAACTCAGGGACTTGGGTGTACTTGCTGTTCCAATGGACTGCCTGCCGGTGGAAGAATCTGAAATGTGGAGATTCTTCCCGAATACTTATTGGAAGTACGGCCAGAGACTCTTGGGAGCCGGAAATGCTCTTAAAAAGTTCCGGGATCTTTACGGTGTCTATATTACTAATTTTGGTTGCGGGCCTGATTCAATGGTTACTCATCTATTCAAAGATGTACTTGGCGATCAACCGTACCTGCAGCTTGAGATTGATGAACACAGCGCTGATGCGGGAATCATGACAAGGTGTGAAGCGTTCCTGGATTCACTTGAAGCGGTTAGCGGCCGTACTTTTAATGATAAACCGACCGTACCGAACCTCAATCTACAAAAAGGTACAATGCTCTACCTGCCCAAGATGTGCAACCACGCGTACCCGATGGCAGCAGCTTTCAGAGGCAGCGGACTGTCTGCGGAAGTCTTACCCGAACCAACAGACGATTCTGCAGAACTCGGACGCCGTTTCACCAATGGTAAAGAGTGCTTCCCCTGCATTGTTACAATGGGCGACATTATTTCCAAAGTCAGCAGCCCAGATTTTGACCGTAAAAGCAGTGCGTTTTTTATGCCAACCGCAAGCGGTCCGTGCCGGTTTGGACAGTATTCTACGCTGAACCGTCTCGCGCTTCGTGATATCGGTTATGACGATGTGCCGGTATTCTCACCCGGTTCGCATGATTCGTATACCTCATTCGGTGAGGAGATTGCTACAGCGTTCAGGCGTACTGCCTGGAAAGGTCTGGTAATCGTAGATGCCATGGAAAAAATGCTGAGAGAAGTCAGACCGTATGAGGAGTCTCACGGTGAGTCTGAATCTATCTTCGAGTCATATCTCCATGAAATCTGCAGAGTTCTGGAAAAAGATGGTGATATCTTCCCCGTCCTGGAAGAATATCGTGACAAGATGTCAGCCATACAACTGGGCAGTGTTAACACTCCGGTATCGATTGGTGTAGTCGGAGAAATTTATCTTCGACTCAATCAGTACAGCAACAGCAATGTCGTCAAGCGTCTCGAGGAATTGGGTGTCGAAGTACGGCTGGCGCCGATGAATGAGTGGATCCTTTACACCAACAGGCAATATATCAGAAACAGTTTTGAACTCGGTAAATTCAGGGATTTTTTCACGGGTCACCTGAAAAACTATGTTCAGGTGAAAGATGAGCACAGGATCATGGCGCCATTTAAGAAGAATCTGCGTTATAACTTTGATCCGCCCGTTAATAAAATTCTGAATTACAGCAAACCGTATATGCACTTCAGCTTTGGCGGTGAAGCGATACTGACTGTTGGCAAGGCAATTGATTATGCAAAACAGGGAGTAAGCGGTATTGTCAATGTATCACCGTTTACCTGTATGCCGGGTGTTGTTGTCTCTTCACTTTCGGACAATATCAGGGAAGACCTGGATGGAATTCCCTGGCTCAACCTTTTTTACGACGGGCAACAGGACGAAGTAAGTGTCCGTACTCGACTGGAAACTTTTGTATATCAGGCGCGGGAATTCGAACCGTTAAACCGCAGATAAGCGCTCCTATATCTTGATTTCTTAATACACTATAAAACCTACCAGAGTTGATAAAATCAGCCAATCCTGAATCTGCCAGAACTATTTTCCTTTTGGCTATGTTGTGTAATTATATACCGAAACACTCATATCGATTATTAAAGGGTAAAACTATGGTATCGAATACCCCCGGCCGCTCAGCAATCATTTTGGTTCTTTCTGTTTTTATGCTTATTGTTTCTTCAACTGTAATTTCTGCTTTTTCATCAGGTCCGCCAAACAGCGTAACAGGCGCTCCCGGTGAGTCTAACTGTACAAGCTGCCACGCGGGAAATCCGATGAACGCACAGGGCGGCACTCTGGCAATTTCAGGTCTGCCGCAAGAAGGGTATACACCTGGTACCAATTACACAGTAACGGTATCATTAGAGCGGTCAGGACAGTCCAGGTGGGGATTTGAAGCGGTCGTTAAAGATTCGAACGGTCTCCAGGCAGGTACTGTCACTGCAACTGACATTGCCCGGACACAAACGAGCATAGCTTCGGGACTGACGTATATAAAACATACGTCTAACGGAACTTCAAACGGAACATGGACTTTCGACTGGAAAGCCCCTGATACGGACCAGGGAGAGATTACAATCTATGCTGCCGGGAACGCTGCCAACGGCAATGGAACTACATCGGGAGATTTTATCTATACTACATCCCTGGCCTCAAATCCGGTGGTTACATCAATAGTAGATGATAACCTCGTCCCCGCAAAATTCGCTTTGAACGGGAATTACCCGAATCCCTTTAATCCTGAAACAAGAATATCTTTTTCAATTCCATCCGCGCAATACATATCACTGGAAGTATTCGATGTTTTGGGCAGGAAAATCACCTCGCTTATTCAGGGAACAGTGGGTGCCGGAGACCATGATGTAGCATGGGACGCTTCCAATATGC
>JANQEH010000206.1 GCA_028278455.1 bacterium | reverse complement strand
CGACTTTCATCACATGTAGGTGGTATGTCTGGAGCTTTTATACCTGTCAGCGAGGATGATGTCATGATAAAGCGGGCAGAATCCATGGACCTGACACTTGAAAAACTGGAAGCTATGACCAGTGTCTGTTCAGTTGGGCTGGATATGATCGCTGTTCCCGGAGATACACCTGCGGTATCAATAGCTGCATTAATAGCTGATGAATCTGCCATAGGAATGATCAATAATAAGACTACGGCTGTCAGAATAATTCCCGTTCCGGGAAAATCAGTAGGAGAAATGGCTGAATTCGGCGGACTTTTCGGTAGGGCTCCGGTTATGGAACTGTGCACTCATTGTTCAGAGAAATTCATTAAAAGAGGCGGGCTTATCCCTGCTCCGGTTATAAGTTTGACGAACTAAATAAGAACGTTTTAGTTTTAGAATACTGTAGTATCGGAAGTAAAATCGTTATTATGAAAAAACGGACACTGCAGTCCGTTTAAATTTTGTAACATTATTGAACACTCAGATAAAGAATAATTATGTTTATTGACAGTCATGCGCATTTATACTTCGACAGCTATGATGATGATCTTTCAGATGTAATCAGGCGGGCGAAAGATGATGAAGTAAAATATATGATCAATATCGGAATTGATATTGAGACAAGTTATCAATCCCTGCAGTTGACTAAGAAATTCGATGGATTATTCGCATCTGCCGGGATACATCCTAATGAAGCTTTGAAATATGATAAAACCGCATCATGTGAGATCGAGAAATTACTCAAAGAAGATAAAATAGTTGCGGTAGGAGAGATCGGACTGGATTATTATAGAGACAGGGCTCCAAGGGATGTTCAGATCAAGGTGTTTTCTGAACAATTAAAGATCGCCCGGGATAATGATGTCCCCGTCGTTATACATATCCGTGAAGCCTGGGAAGATGCTGAAGAAGTGATCGAGAAAGCTGTGAACTGGGAAGTTAAAGGTGTATTCCACTGCTATTCAGGTGATCAGGAAACTGCGCAAAGACTGATCAGAAAGAAATTCCTCGTTTCATTCGGTGGTTATATAACATATAACAGCTATAAAGGAAACGAAATGCTTGACGGGATACCTGTAGAAAAAATGATGATCGAGACAGATTCTCCTTTCCTGACACCGATGCCGTTCCGGGGCAGGAGAAACGAGTCATCGTATATCAAATTCACAGCGCAGAGGCTTGCTGATCTCAAGGGATTAAGTATAGATGACATAGGCAGAATCACCTCCTTTAATGCGAACAGGCTTTTTGGTATTGCACCTGAGATGGAAGAGCCGAAGATCGTGTACCGGATAAGAGACTCACTGTATATTAATCCGACCCTGAGATGCACATCAGATTGTGTTTTCTGTTCGAGATTAACTGATCCTGTTGTTAAAGGACATAATCTGAAGATTAAGGAAGAACCTACGGTAGATGAAACTATTAATGCGATCGGGGATCCGAAACAATATAAAGAGATAGTATTCTGCGGTTATGGTGAACCGACTCTCAGGCTTGATTTTATAAAGGATGTGGCTTCAAAGATCCGGGGATCGGGTATCCCAATACGTCTGAATACAAACGGCCATGGTAACCTGATATACAGCAGGAATATAACTACTGAACTCAAAGGTTTGATAGATGAGGTCTCTGTTAGTTTGAACACACATGATGCCGAACACTATCAGAAAATAATGCGGACTGAATATGGAACGGATTCTTTTAAAGCAATGCTCGATTTTATAAAGAAATCCAATGAAGCCGGTATCAATACCGTTGTTTCAATAGTCGATATACCCGGTCTGGACAAGGAAAAGATCGGAAAGCTCGCTGCCGATGCAGGAGCTGAATTGAGAGTAAGGAGATATAACGAAGTAGGATGATGTCTGTTTACTGGAAAAAAAGATACGGTCAGCATCTGCTTCATGACAGGAATATACTCAGCAAGATTGCCGGTTCGCTCGATCTTAATAAAGATGACTCTGTCATAGAGATAGGTTGCGGTTCCGGAGCTTTAACTGAATATCTTATTAGTGGAGCAGGCAGGGTGACCGCTGTTGAGGTCGATGATCAGTTCTTTGATATTATCGAGGAAAAGTTTGGAAAAAACCGGGAATTCAGATTGATAAAAGACGATATTCTGAAAACAGACCTGAAGCAACTTATTTTACCCGGAAGGAAATCAATTATAGCCGGAAACCTGCCGTACAACATTACCAGTCAGATTATTTTTTATCTTTTAGATCATTTGCAAAATATATCACGTATGGTTTTTCTTGTCCAGAAAGAGATAGCTGAAAGGATCACTGCACCTGTAAGGAACAAGAATAGAAGTATACTATCAGTTATCTGCCAGTATCATTTTGAGCCGAAAATACTATTTCCGGTTTCCCGTAACTGCTTTTATCCGGCACCAAATGTCGATTCAGCTGTGATATTTTTAAGTGTTAAACAGGAATCGAACAATGAATTTGCAAAAAGATTCAGATCGGTTGTAAAGTCCAGTTTCGGAAAGCGGAGAAAGACTCTAAGGAACAATTTGAAAAGCGCGGGAATCGAACCTGACAATATTCAGAGTGAATTTAATATGAGCCGGCGGCCTGAAGAATTAAGCGTATTAGATTTTGAGGAGTTAACAAGTCTCCTCGATGTCAACCACAAGAAACCTGTCGATTGAGAAAATATGGCTCTAATGGAAACAGAAGGTTTTATACTCTCTACAATGCCCCATGGAGATACAAGCAAGATTGTCAGATTTTTTACTAAGGATCATGGTAAATTTTCTGTTATCGCCAAGGGTATAAAGGGAGGAAAAAAGAAGACAGGTGGTGTTTTAGATTCTCTGAACTTACTGAAATTCATGTATTATCATAAAGAGGGCAGGGAACTTCAGCTGTTATCCCGGTTCGAGATTATTGACAATTTTGCAGGGCTGAGGAGCCATCTTGATAAACTAGCTCTTGGGATGGCTGTAATGGAGATAATAATTAACCTTGTTGTCGAAGAAGAATCAAATGAAAAACTATTCTCCCTGGTCAAAAGATCGCTCAAAACACTGGAATTGTCGGAAAAAAACCTTTATAATATATACTGGTATTTTCTATTGAAATTTTTGAAGATTAGCGGCTATGAGATAGTTCTGGATACATGCCGGTCCTGCGGAGAACATGCAGGCGAAAGGCAGTCGCTGTTTTCATATAACATCGGCGGGATAATATGCAGTGAATGCAGTGACGTTCAGGGAGCCGAGAGCATTAGTGTGGAGACACTCCGGGTGATGAGAAACCTTCAGATCAACGAGCCTCAAAGGTTTATGAACCTGCAGGTGTCGGTTCCTGCTACGTATGAAATAAACAATTTATTGAAAAAATATTATACTTTCCATTTTGACGGGTATCGATCACCCGAATCATTAAATCTTATAACCTGAGGACAGCACTAAAAATGAAAAAAGACAAAACAATGGAAAAAATCGTATCTCTCTGTAAAAGGAGAGGATACATATTCCGTTCAAGTGAAGTATACGGAGGGATAAACAGCTGTTATGATTATGGCCCTCTTGGAGTAGAATTAAAGAAGAACATCAAAGAACTTTGGTGGCAGGCTATGGTAAGGGAGCGCGAAGATATTGAAGGCCTCGACTCCTCGATCCTTATGCATCCTAAGATTTGGGAAGCTTCAGGTCATGTTGATAATTTCACCGATCCTCTCGTAGATTGCAAACAATGCAAGAACAGGTTCAGGGAGGACGAACTCGAAAAACCGAAATGCCCGGTTTGCGGGGGGGAACTGACCGAAGCACGCAGTTTCAATCTGATGTTCAAGACATATATGGGACCTATTGAGGGGGACTCCAATGTTGTATATCTACGCCCTGAAACCGCCCAGGGGATCTATGTGAACTTCCTGAACGTTCAGCTTTCTGCCCGGCAGAAAATACCTTTCGGGATAGCACAGATCGGCAAAGCATTCAGGAACGAGATCACTCCGGGAAACTTTACATTCAGAACTAGAGAATTCGAGCAGATGGAGATGCAGTTTTTCGTCCACCCATCGGAGGATTCAAAATGGATGGATCACTGGAAAGAGCAGCGGATGAACTGGTACTACAGGCTTGGATTGAACAAGAATAAACTGAAATTCCATGAACACGGCAAAGATGAACTGGCACATTATGCCAGGGAAGCATATGATATTATGTACGAGTTTTCATTTGGATGGAAAGAACTTGAAGGTGTTCACAACAGGACGGATTTTGATCTTAAGCGCCATGAGGGACATTCTGGTAAAAAGCTGTCATATTTCGATGATGAAAGAAAAGAAAGATATGTCCCGTTTATAATCGAGACCTCTGCAGGGTGTGACAGAACGATCTTGACTGTTCTCGCAGATGCATACGAGGAAGAAGAGGAAAGGACAGTTCTGAGATTGAGTCCGGCAGTAGCACCACTGAAAGCTGTTGTCTTGCCGCTCGTAAATAAGGACGGAATGCCCGAGATGGCGAGAAACATCTATGACGATATCAGAAAGGATATGAATACATTTTTTGATTCCGGTGGAGCAATCGGAAGAAGATACAGGAGACAGGACGAGATCGGAACACCGTTCGGGATTACTGTAGACAGCCAGTCGCTTGAGGACGGAACTGTAACTCTAAGAGACAGGGACTCCATGGAACAGGAACGGTATCAGGCCGATAACGTAAAAGAAGTGCTAATTGAAAAGCTTCGTTTTAAGGAAACAGGTGTTAAAAAATAATAAACGGGCAAAATGTTCTTTGAATATGAGGGATTAATTCTTATATTTCTTGGTTAGCTGATTTTTAGAACACTTTATATAAGAGGGTAAGTATGGCAGAATATACAATGGATTTGCGTGAGATCGATAGTGTTAATGATAATGTTTACGAAGCTGTAATAGCATCTGCTAAGAGAGCCCGTGAGATCCATAACGCTTTGACAGATGAACTTAAGAAAAAGCTCGGTGATATAGAGAATGAGGAAGATCTTGACGAAGAGATTCTCGACAGGGAGAAGATCGTTAAGGAGTTTGACAAGAAACCGAAACCGAGTATTATGGCCCTGGGCGAGTATATGAACGGAAAGCTGATCATTACGAAAGTAGATGAAGGAAAGTAAGTAGGTACTAAAAAATTGCAAAAAAAATCACGATGAATTACATATTCATCGTGATTTTTTTATTCTATAGAAAATTTAATTAAAGATCTTCAATAAAAAACCGGGGTGTTACTCTTTTATAAATGTTGCGCTTTTCTCTTACGAAAGTCGAATGACAAGCCTGGCAGTAGTAAAGCTTCTTCGCTTTCTTGTTTTTCGGATCGCCTATCGCCGCTATTAATTCGAGTCCGGTACATTTACACATTAGTAGTCACTCCCCATTGAGTTTTCTGGTTTCGTTGCTTTAATTTATCATCGGAAATTTCCGGAAAATTATTTAGGAATTTGATGGAAAAAAATCAGCCTCGGAAAAATAAGTTTACTCTTGCTGCTGTCGGTGAGGTTTTATGGGATATTTACCCGGAAGAGAAGTACCTCGGAGGCGCTACTTTTAACTTCATTCACCATACCATGCAGCTTGGTCATGATGGTATACTTTTCAGCAGACTTGGTGATGATTCTGAGGGCAGAGATCTGCTGAAAATTCTCCGGGAAAAGCGATATAACACCGACTTTATCCAGATCGATATAAAGAATCCTACGGGATATGTAAAAATAACGCTCGACGAGAACAAGGTCCCGAGTTTCAAAGGAGCGAAGAATGCTGCTTATTATTACATGGAATGGGACGGCAGGTTTTATAATGTCAGGGATAAGATCGACGCCGTTCTGTTCGGGACGTACACGCAGAAAACTCCGCAGATAATTGACCTGACAAAAAGGTTCCTGGAGGAACTGAAGGACTCGGTCAGGATATTCGATGTCAACTTCCGCTGGTGGCATGACGACATGGAAAACCTTGTTACAGGCTGTATGGAACATACCGATATCCTGAAAATGAACGAAGACGAGTTCGAGAAGATCTGCGGGCTATACTCGCTTCCGGGGGATCATGGACCGGGTATCAGAGAACTGATAGACAAATTCGGCCTGAAACTCGTCTGCCTGACACTCGGGGAGTACGGGTGTCTTCTCGCAGACGGAAAAGAAGAGGTCTACTGTCCGGGACTCGCCGTGAAACCTGTAGATACAACGGGTGCCGGTGATGCATTCGTTGCGGCAATGGCCATCGGATATCTGAACGACGATCCTTTGAAAAAGATCGGGGAATTCGCTAACATGGTAGCGGCATACACATCGACACAACAGGGCGCCGTCCCGGAGTATACTCTGGTGGAAATTGAAGGTCTGGCCTTTTCAGGGTATAATACCGTGTCATTCTGATCAGGATCAGAATAATAGATTAAAAAAGGCGGCATTTGGAGGCAGCCTTAAGAATAGTCTATCATATAAATAATACTATTTAATAACCACCATCTTCTTCACAGCGGTGAACTCACCTGCAACTATCTTGTAGATATAAGTTCTGCTTCCTACATTTCGAGCATCCCATTTAACGGAATGAAAACCTGCTGACATTTCCATGCTTACAAGATTTTCTACCTCTTGTCCAGGTATATTGTAGACTTTTAACACAACCATTGAAGATCTTGAGAGATCTAATCTTATTTCTGTCATTGGATTAAATAGTTTAGGATAGTTCTGTAATAAACTGAATGAATTAGGAATACTATCATAATTCTCTTAATTATTTTTTTCAAAACCCATACCGTAGATTGACTCAACATTTGACATTCCAGACTTTCCGTTAGAATTATATGCTGTGACTGCATATTCAAACTCTGATGCTTCCGGATCTGTCTCATTTCTAATCTGTGTGTCCATATCAATGAAATCGGATGAAACAGGTGAACCAATCCAAAGCCATTCTTGGGAATGACTTACTTTTCTGTATACCTTATAATAGGTTACCCCACTTACAGAATTCCAATCTAACTCAACATTGGCATATAATGTCCCGGAATTTGTAATTGTCAGATTATTAGGTGTAGACGGGGGCGCCGGAGGAAGAGGAGAAGGAAGAGGAGCACAAAAAACATTTGTATAATACATCTGAATACCGAATCATAGCATACTAATAAATTTGACTGGAAGCCAACAAATTTTTCAACATTATTGCAACATCTAAATTTATCCATCTTTCAGGTATTCCACCTGTACCGAAAGATCCGGTACCGTATCCTCCATGACCAGCATCAACATATATCTTCATAATAATAACTCCAATTTATCTATGTTTTTTTATATCAGCGGTGTATATTTTGCCAGTTACACCAGAGTAGAAGGTTATCTTATTACCAACAGGAGACCACCTTGGAGAATATTCAACTTCATCTATTGTAGACGTCAATTGAGTTTTTTCCGAACCATCTACTTTCATGACAAAAATATCTGAATTATCTTCTCCATTACTTTTTTCATAAATTACTGTATAGACAATATACTTTCCATCTGGAGACCAGGATGGTCTACTACCGATACCTAATTTGGTTTTTGTCCCATTAGCAATATTATAAATGAATATTGTTTCCATAGATGAATAAATAATACTGGTACCCTCAGGAGATACTTCAAAGTAATCTACCATTTTCTCATCTTGTGAAATATACTTTGATTCTGCTCCATCAGGATTGAACATAAGCAGTCTGAGGTTATTGTCTAAATAAAATACAAATTCCTCTTTCTTTGCCTTATTTGCCTTTCCATCCTCATCAATAAAATAGTTCCTTTTTAACTCTCTGTTTTTAGTAAAGACATTACCTTTCGATGTTAAGATGGGAGGTGTCAGGCTTTTACTTTTTAATAATGATTCTATTTTTCCACTGTTGACATTAACTGATTTAAGGTAGCTTTGTGCGCTTTTACCATAGGGATACCTACAATGAAAAACTATTACGGAATTTGAAATCCAAATATGTCGCCATCCAGACCATGCCTCTTTAGTAAGGTTTCTTAAATTTTTGCCGTCTGAATCAATTACCCATACCCCTGAATTCGCACTAGCTGCAAATGAGATCTTCTTTCCATTTGGAGACCAGTTTGGGTCTGAAAAGCGATTTGTATCGTCGGTTATTGCACTAATATTAGAAATTTCAAACAAAGAACCGGTTTGCTTCTCCAGGATCTCTCCTGCAGTAGATACAATTGAAAACATAATTAGTAATAAACCTAATGATAACAATACAGCAGTAATCAACAACTTTAATCTAGAATTAGTAATTATCATAGGGCTGACTCTTAAAATAGAATTATTTAAAGATATCTAATAAATATATATCCAATTTATGTAATTCCAGCAAAGTATTGATAAAATGTTTTCACTCTAATAAATATAGTTGTATGGGATTATGCAGTTTTGAATATGAATCAAAAACATTATACCAGACAATAAATTCATGAACTTTCTCATGATAATCACCCAATATTGATATTTTGACCTTATAAGATTAGTACTCTAATATAATATATTACAAATAAATTTAAACAATCCCTTAGAATGATATTGTATCTCAATGTCCATAATCGGTTCCTTTCAGGTTAGAGGTTACTTTCACTAAGGATCATTCATTCAAATTCACAGCTTAGCTAAACTGCGAAACCTGGTCCTTTTATATCAGTTGTTGACTTGGATCTGAGAAAAATAACATACATATGTCGTCCATATTCAGGTTGTATTCATTAAAAACTAATCTGAATCCGAAAATAACTCATCACGGACATTGGTAAATGTCTTATAAGGCTGGCTCTGTTTCCGGTAAGTGGAGATTACGTTAAGCGGGTCCCCTGAAGCCGTAATCGCGGCTTACCAATAATCCTTCATTCCGATAAATGTAAAATAAATAGCTGACAGATTTCCTATGAGCGTTGGTGAAAACACCAACACTCAGCGTCTAAATCTAATATATATATAGCTTACGGACAAATCAATAAATATATTTATTTTTTTTTAGCTGAATCCCTTGGTCATTTTGCTGAAGAATCCTCCTGAATTTTTGAAGAATTCATTCTTGATGTAATTGGCGTATTTCAGGTTGCCCTTGTTGATGTATTCGTTATGCTTCCGGCTCATCAATACCTTGACCTCATCCTTTTTTATGTGGAACTCGTCATAGATCTCTTTACCCCGGGTGAGGTTGCCGATATTGACCTGTTTCTTCAGTCCTTCAACAGCCAGCTTATGCTGCAAGTTTTTGGGAAGGTGGAAATCCTTAGCGATCTTCCTGGCGGTTTTGTATTCTCTTTTCTCGAGGAGCATCGCAAAACTCTTCGATGTAGATTTCTCGATCATTTTTTCCGGGATTTTATACTTCTTTACCAGCGAGAGTGCAACATTGAATATCGTTTTTTCCATGTGATATTCAAAGACCGGCATCGCGACTTTTCTCAGCTTCTCGACCGGCAGTTTGAATGTCTTCTGCAGGTAGTTTGCTTCTTCGTAAGCGCCGTGCTCGAATCTCCGTTTGAATTCATCCAGCAGGAGAGTCTCTACTCTTTTCTCGCTTACATGGTAATTCTTGATCAATTCTTTCATCCTGTCGAACTGGTTGGACTGAAGGTATTTTCTGACAGAATTCACGCACGAATCTTCGACCTTTTTGTTCTTAATCCCGAAATGCTGTCCGAGCTGCGCCGCCATATCGAATTTCTTGCGCGTAACATTCAGTTCTATAGCATCTTCAACCTGTTTTCTGATCTTTTCCTTGGGAATCTTGAATGCCTTGTCGAGTGCGAATGCGGTCTGATATCTGTGCCCCCTTACAGCCGAAATGAATGTCTGTGTAACAAGGCTTTCGTAATAATCCGGAGAAAGCTTGAACTCTTTGACAATACTTCCTGCAAGTGCGAATTTCTCCCTTTTAACAAGGAAATCTATCCTCTTCGAAAGTGTTTTCGCAATCTCTTCTGTCGTAATCCTGAATTCCTGCTTTACTGCAAACGCGTCTTTGATCTTTCCGGTGGAGAGCTTTACCCTGCAGTCTTCCGCGGCAATTCTGTGAGCGCCTTCTGAATCCCCTTTTGCTTTAAGTTCACGAGCTTTTTTAAGGTTGTCTATCGCTGCCATTGATTGATGAATTTGAGGTTGTAGATTATTATGAGGCGGAATATGATCCGGCAACAAAATATATAATATATCCAAGTTTTTTTATAAAATCAAATCAATTAATATTTAAACTTTCTATCAGAAATTGATGTATTATATTCAATATTGAAGGGGTAGCAAAAATATTGTTGTTATAAATCAATTAATTATGTAATTTTAACCTTTTTTAAAATCAGGATTTGCAGCAATTATGAAATTGAAAGATCATTCTGAAGTAATAGAAAGCATATTGGAATTATTCGGTTCAAAGAATAAATTCGTTCTCACCACCCATGTAAATCCGGACGGAGATGGTCTCGGAAGTGAACTGGCTTTATTCAGGCTTTTAAAGGGACTGAATAAGGAGGTCAGGATAATTAACGATTCACCTCTGCCGGTAAACATGAGATTCCTCGATCCTGGACTGAGTTGTTTCGAAGTGTATGTTGAGCATGATGATAATTATATCCTTGAAACAGATGTAATAGTAGTCCTTGATATCAGTGTAATGCACCGTCTTGGTAAGGTTGGCGAGGTTATAGGGCAGAGTAATGCTTCGAAGATATGTATCGACCACCATTCAACAAACAGTTTCCCGGCGGATATTCTGTATATCGATGAGGAAGCTGTCGCAACCGGGGAGCTGATCTATTACCTCTTCATACACAGCGACCTTGAGATTGACGAAATAATTGCAGAAGCTCTTTATGTCTCTATCCTTGCTGACACGGGGAGTTTCAGGTTTTCAAACACGAACGCAAGGATTATGAGGGTATGTTCTAACCTGCTGGATAAAGGCATTAGTCATAACCAGGTTTACAGGAAAATGTACGAGAGCAATTCGTGGGGCAAGGTACTCCTTTTCTCACGGGTGCTGGGAACTCTCCGGAAAGAATATGACGGAAAAGTAGCATGCATGACAGTAACCCTCGATATGCTAAGAGAGACGGGAACGGATTTTACAGATATTGAAGGTTTTTCCGAATATCCCAGGAAGATAAAAGACGTTCTTGTTTCTGTGCTTGTAACTGAACACTTGAAAAATTCTGTAAAACTCAGTCTGCGTTCAGTTGAGGGTGTCAGGGTAGATACTATAGCTGCTGAATTCGGCGGCGGCGGACATAAGAATGCATCAGCGGCTCTTATCAAGAATATGGATTATAAGAAAGCAAGAGAAAAGGTTCTGGAGTCGATAAAAGCCTATCTTTCAGAAAACAATCTATAATTATAGTTATTAGCTCTTTTTTAAATAGACGGTAACCAGAATAAAGGTGATATCTTTCTGAGATTTCTCCGCTTTGTCCCGAAGCATCGGGACTCCGGTCGAAATACCAGTGAGATTTCCAGTTTTTTCGAGAGCAGCAGCGTTTCAACAGGATAAAGTTTGCAAGTTGAGAATACTCAGAACAGAATTTTAACTATGTCTTTTTAAGTGTAAATCATAAACTATTTAACTTAATTTCTGTATGAATAAGTATTCATACGACAGGT
>JANQEH010000159.1 GCA_028278455.1 bacterium | reverse complement strand
GAGCGGGCCGGGATAGTAAATATAGCGCTTGAAGGCCTTATGCTGTTCGGTGCATTTTCAGCAGCTGTTGCAACCTACTATACCGGAAATCCCTGGGCCGGTGTTTTGGCGGCGTGCGTTACCTCAATTTTCTTTTCTTTGATACATGGTATATTTTGCATCCGTTTCCAGGGAGATCAGATAATCAGCGGATTTGCGATAAATATTCTTGCTCTGGGAGTTACTCCTGTATTCTCAAATGCAATTTTCGGCAGTCAGAGCATTACTCCGATTCTGGAACACACGATCCCGGAATTTGCACCCTCATTCTTGGTTGAAATTCCTGTGATTGGAGATATACTTTCGCAGACGCCCGTTCTTGTATGGTTAAGCTTTATTATAGTCCTCATCACAGTTTTTGTTTTTGAAAGAACACGCTTCGGCTTGAGACTTGACTCAGCAGGCGAAAATCCTGCAGCGCTCGACTCAGTCGGGATCTCAGTTTCACGTTACAGGTATTCAGGTGTATTATTAAGCGGAATACTCACCGGACTGGGTGGTGCATATCTTTCAATTGCCCAGGGAACCCAGTTTATTATTAATATGACAGCCGGAAGAGGTTATATTGCCCTCGCCGCACTTATTCTCGCAAACTGGCAGCCACGCAGAGTGTTGTTCGCTTGTCTTTTTTTCGGTTTTGCTGATGCACTTCAGATCAGGCTTCAGGGCAGAGGTATGATCCCGTCCGAAATAATCCAGATTCTTCCCTACGTTATCGCAGTCATAATGCTTGTCGGAATAATAAGTAAACCGAGGCCGCCAGCCGGTCTCGGCATCCCATATCATCTCGGAAAGAGAAAATAAACAACCACTTAAAAATATTTCTTTTTTTTTATTGATTTGTGAAAAAATAATTTGTATATTGGGATAAAATGATGAATAATTTGTTTCTTTGATGACCAATAATGATTAAGCTTGCGGATAGAAATAATATGAAAGGTTGCAGATGCGTGAGAAAGTCGTTACGATCGAACAGCATATCCTTAATCAGGAAAGAAAGTATCCTGAAGCTACTGGTGAGTTCTCCGGCATCCTGAATTCTATTACTCTTGCGGCAAAGATCATATCTCGTGAAGTTAATAAGGCTGGACTGGTTGAAATACTTGGCCTGACAGGGGGCAGAAATGTTCACGGAGAAGAAGTGCGGAAACTGGACGATTACGCTCAGAATGTTTTTGTCAACACCTTCGAGGACAGCGGGCATTTATGCATGATGATCTCCGAAGAGAGCGACACGGTCATTGAAATACCTCCGGATAAACCTTCCGGGAAATATATACTGAGTTTCGATCCGCTGGACGGATCATCTAACATCGATGCTAATGTCAGCATCGGTTCGATCTTCGGAATTTTCAGACAGAAATCGTCTGGTAAGGAGCCAACCGAAGAGGACGTTCTGCAGCCGGGCAGGGAATTAGCTGCAGCTGGTTATGTTATTTACGGATCGAGCACCATGCTTGTATACTCTACCGGGCATGGCGTACACGGTTTTACTCTAGATCCAAGTATAGGAGAATTTCTATTATCGCATGAGCAGATCCATACCCCGAAAAAGGGAAAGATCTACAGCGTTAATGAAGGTAATTATTCTGACTGGGATGACAACCTGAAGAGGTATATAAAATCTCTAAAGGAACCAACGGCTGCTGAGACTAAGCCCTACTCGATGAGATATATCGGATCTCTTGTTGCAGATTTTCATCGAAACTTGCTTTACGGCGGGATATTCTTATACCCCGGTGATGCGAGAAATCCGAACGGCAAACTAAGACTGCTGTATGAAGCGATCCCTCTCGCTTATGTAGTCGAACAAGCAGGCGGTGCCGCTTCGGACGGAGAAATGAGGATCCTTGATATTAAACCCGATTCGCTGCATCAGAAAGTACCACTGGTTATAGGCAGTGAAATTGATGTAAAAACATGTGAAAAATATTTTAAGGGAATCCTTTAATAAAATAATTTGTTTATTGTAACAAGTTAATTTTCTATTGAGGGAAAAATAACTTTCTAAGTTCAATATAGATAAGAAAGGATGGGTGGATCATGTTAACTAAATTAAGAAAACTGCGTAAATACAACGAGATTACCCTGGATGAAGTTGCAGCTGAAACCGGACTGTCGATCGGTTATATTAACCGTATCGAGCGTGGATACATTACTGAGATCAAGAATCCGGCTAAGAGAAAAGCGCTGATCAGTTACATCAAGAAGCTGGAAAAGAAGACCAAGGAACAGGCTCCGGTAATCTAAGCAATACTTTCATCGTTTACGCAAAACAGATCTATTCAAAAGGACGGTTCTCCTTATAAAACCGTCCTTTTTTTAATTTCACTTTTCACTTTTAAAGTCGATTTACTCTGGACATAAAACAGCTGCTATACTGATATATTTAAAATTGAAATAAAGTCAGGCAGCCTTGAACAGTGGTGGCGTAAATCTTTACTTGAAAGGAATATTGATATTTTCGAATTACTATTTTCTAATTCTCAATTTTATTATAGTTATGTTCTCATCTAATTCAAATATATTAGTTTGATAAACTTTTTGCATTATTTATTTCTTGATGTAAATACTTTATTTGATAAACATTAATTTTTGGAAATTCTGCACTAATAGGCCCTGTATACAGCCTGTCAAATTTCACAAAACTTGCCTTTGATATTTCAGGAAGACTAAGAGTGGTAATAAAATCCCCTTTACTATTAAAGATATCAATAACGGGATTCAATTGAAACATACTATTATTGTCACTATACCATTCTCCAATTACAACCCAAATGTAGTCTCTGTTATCGACAAACATATACCTTACATAGGGGGGATATTCAGGTAATTCCGGTGTATAAACTCCTAAATACTGCTTATATGCTTCATTATACCATTTCCTCAGCTCGGTTGAATATGGTTCAAGTTTCAGTTCCCTGCCAAATGAAATAATAGTATTTCCCTCAGGATCATATTTAATAATTTTATATTTATCCCGTTGTTCAGGAAAGAAAATATGATTATCAGAATTAATCGCCAAAATATTGTTTAAAAAGAAATTAACCTCCGCGAACCTGTCGACATCGAGCTCTACAATAGTTTTAATTTTCCGCAATTCAGAAGAATATTTCTCCAAAAACCAGGATCTCGTTATCCTATTATTTCTATTTAGATAATATAATCCGATAAAATTATCGCCAACCGGTTTCACATATAAACCGTTTCCTCTTCTTTCAGGTAGAAGATAATCTATGAACTTACCATTTCTATCAAGAATTTTAATTCCCCGGTGATTCTCATAAATATATAGTCTATCTTCTGAAATCGTAAAATTCAATGGCTCTGTCAGTTCATTAGGTCCTTCACCTTTTCCGCCGATTGTTTTGATGAAATCACCCGATTTGGAGAAAACATGTATTTCGCATTCGATAAGATCTGATATATAAAGGTTAGTATCCGAATCTACATCCATCCATGACATCTCAGTAATATAATAATCTTGTATATCGGTCAGGTCGATAGAATAAAGTTTTTGCAATACAAAAAACTCACTACTTTTATATATAGGTTCATTTGAAAATCTATGTTCTATAGCGCTTTTTTCCGAAATCGCAGCTTCATTTGAACAATTTTGTATTGAAAATCCCCAACATAAAATGACAAATATTGTTTTGAATCTCATTTTTTCCCTTGTTGTAGTTAATAGTAATTATTCTGGATTCTAACGAAGGATATCAAATCAATTGACTACTTCAGTCTATTTTATTCAGGTCCACCACATTTCTGGCCGGAACCTGGCTCGAAAAAGCAAACCAGTTCACTATCGGTTTCGTACCAGCCATTTCCTAAGTCAACCAGACATTCTACATATTCACAATGACCATACCCCATAGGATCGTACGGACATTTAATATAAGAACACCAATCCATAGGATCGGCAAGTATAAGATTAGAGTTAATTCCTAATAACAATGCAAATAATCCAAACAATATTAATCCCTTTTTTAGATTGCTTCTTATTTTCATTTTAGCCTCCAATTTTGGATTGAAAATATCTTAATTTGACTTGAATCCTCCGTTAAAGTATCCAGAATTATTACTCTCTATTGCTAAAATACTATTAACTATTAAATTGATCATTTCATTATTGATATTTTTATTGACTGATGCCTGGAACAATATCCTATCATCATCATCAATAAGCAGAATCTTCGGTAGCCTGGAAATCATATTCAAGCCGTATTCATTTAAAATGAAGTTATCTACTTTAAAGGGTAAATTCATTTCACCATCACAAAAATAGACTATCCCTGAGCTACTTTCCTCCTGGATAACCCGTTTAATAATTGAATGAAATCTGGCTATCGTATAAGTAGGACATTGAACTGAGTTCAATACAACAATACTGAATTTTTCCTCCCACGTTTTAATACCGTCTGGAAAATTTACAATCTGACCGGTAGTCCTGATACTTTCTTCATATATCCTGTTTTGTTGTTTGGTTAGATCAATTTCCAATTCAAGTTTTTTAATTTCATCATTTAAAGTATCGGAATATGACACTGCCTTTAATATCAGAAGCTCGGAATTATAGTATTTCAATCCGAGAATAACTATTATACAAATTGATAAAACAAATTTATAATTACTCATAAGGTATTTTTCTAGTTTCCCCATATATTATAACTTTCCTTTATTATATAGATTTTTTTGAAACCCTTTTTAACAAGTTGCACCGCAACTCGATGACTGGCAAATCATATAGCGTTATCGCAATAGACAAAAAGAGGTGTGTCCCTAGTCAGTTTATCTACATTCTTGATACTCTCATCTATTTGTTGAAACGGAATCGATATGGCTCCCTGGATATGACTTTCATCATATTTGATTTTATCCCGGGAATCAATATATACACCACTATTTTGTTTAATTAGGCTTTCAGCGCGATCGAATCTAATATCAATTATGCTGTTTTTATATAAGGAATAGACTAAATAGTTGTTTTGCATTGGTATGTTTACCAAAACAGAAATAAACAATACTCCGGTAAACATCATCTTCATGTCATCATAAAAATCTCCTATAGCAGTGTCGACAATAAACAAATATAACAATCCGCCTAACAGGAAGATATTGAAACCTATTGAACCTGGAGTTACTTCGCTGAAAAATGTTAGAGGTCCAAAACAATTGCATTGAACCGACAATCCTTTGGCCAATAAAATAATTTTAACTGCAGTAAACAAAATGATTAGAAAGAAAAGGATATATCTTGCTCCCTTTTGAAAAATCCTGAAAAACAATCCTATACCGCAGATAAGCTCCACCGATGGTATTATCACAGTTACATAATTGACCATGAATAAAGGAATAACTTCCATTTTTATAATTGCTTCACTGAAATTCAGAGGACTAGTAATTTTGAAAATTGAAGATGTAATAAATAATAAACCGAGGAGTACTCTGACAGCATTACTCAAGTATGGTTCGAAGAATCTTCCCAGATTAATTCTCTGAAAATGATTTCTCCACATATCTTTTTGCATAAGATTCATCCCTTTAAAGAATCTGTAAATTAGTTTGAAAGATAATTCCGGTATTCAAGATTGAAAACTCATAAACCCCCATCAGTGAGTAAAAATATCTTCAGACCCTGATAATAGAAAAGAATATAATTATATAAGGAATAATAAGGTAATAAGATAATTATGCCAAATGAATTCTACTGAATTTTTTCCTGACAACCTTCCAGACATTTTGCCTGACAAAATTCAATGCAATATTTTTGTACGATTCTTCTGAATTCTAAAAAAGTCTTATTACCTGTATTTCTTTTCACAAAATGGTGAAGTCCCGTATCATCTGAAAAACCAAGTTCCCTCGCATAATCGTAGACTTTTTTTCCGTTATCCGCTTTGTCTATCAATACAAGAGTTGTTAAATATTTTAGTTTAATAAGATTGGCATATTGCTTCACGGTTATTTTGTAGACATATTTAAAGCTGTTACATAATTCCCTTATTCCAATATTATATTTTTCACCTAATTCCTGAACATTGATGATCCTTTGAGGAAAATCTTCAATTTCTTTTTTAATTTCCCGCAATTTCTCTTTAGGCAAGTCATTCATAGAAATACCCAATATTTTACCAAATAATCTGTGTACCGCCTAATGCCGGTATTGTATGAGTTTTAACAGAAATTATTTAAATCCCCTAATTTCTGTGTACTATACAAAACTTGTGAATTATCTTTGATCTCTTTTGAGTCTTAGTACAAAACACTTTCGGATTGTTGGAATCTTCTAATCTGATATTAAGGACTTAATAATAGATCATTTTTGAAATGATGGAAAAGTAAGTAACTACCCAAATAAAAGTTATTGATTTGGAACTTGCACAAATTATAATTCGAAATCAATAAGAAAATCAAACTTTTTGTCATTTAGCATTTTGTGAATATAAATCTATAATTAATGTTTTTAATTTGACAGCATATAATTATAAAGTTTGTTATCCTATTACAAAAAACCAATATATTTTAAGAATATTCTGACAATCTAATCATTTGTACTATGTATGACTAAAGCAAATTCGATCTAAGCAGTGTAAAAATTCTGATGCGGTAGACTACCGGGTATCAAGAGTAATTGATTAGGAGTAAGAAATATGGTGATTCATATTGTGATCGGATTTAATCCTGGTTTAATATAAACTTGCTTTTGATTTATAAAACAAATATGCAATTCAAGTAATATCAGAACCATAACTATTTGAATTACTACTTCAAATTGACCTTGATTAACCTCAAGGGGATTCCTTCGGCATGTTTCAATTCTGCAAGACAGTACAAGTTGCCATTATTAAAAACAATGTTCCTGAACCTGTAGTTGATATTGATGTTGTAATCTCCGGGATCGATACGGGTTTCACAAATATAATCTCCCTGTGGAGAATATACTCTGAAAGTATGCAGTTCTTGTTCGTCGGTATAGGTGAATATCAGTATATTGCCATCGCTGTCAGTCATAAGATCGTAGAAATACGGCATTGCACCCGGATTAAATTCGGGATCATTTATTATCGCAATTGCCTTATTGATCCCCTCTTCTGATTTACCTGCCTCCTTGATAAAAACCCTAACACTCTCCAGTGATCTCAATGAGCTCTTGCGAAACTCCTCCCGCTCCCTCTCTGTGATTGTCAGCGGTATAATCCCATGGTCTACTCTTATGACCTCATTCCCTCTGTTGTTGTATATAACAAGTTCGCTGCTGTCAGAATTTCCCACCACGAAGTAATCCTTCGATATCTTTTGAAGAATGAATTCGTTCCTGACATCAGAACCCGGTATAACCATATACGGTTCCTCTGATATTATTTGCGTTTTCCTGGACCTGAATTCAGAATGGACGATCCTTTCTTTACCTGAATCGATATCTTTAAACGAAACAATATACCTTATCCTGCCTCCCTTATACAGAACCCATCCTGCTATCGCTATAGTATTTTCGTTAATTGGGATAATCCCCCGGGACATATAATCGATCTGTACAAGTTTCCCAAAATTCCCCTCCGGATCAAAGAAGTTAAGTCTTCCGTTGCTCTCCGATGTAATGATGTATCTTTGCTCCAGCGCGCACCCAACAGTCGGCCTCATAAGGAAAGTCCCCCTTCGTGTTCCCTCTTTTCCGAAACTTTTGATGAAATTTCCATTATTATCGAATTTATATACGCTGTAACTCCCGTAATTTGATACAAAAATACTTCCGTCCCCGGCAATTACAATATTTTTCAGCTTGCCTAACTGTTTGTTATTAACCGATTTTCTGTAGTAATCACTGAAAACAGTATTCCAGTCGGTATCTTTTCCGAATTCCGGATCCGCTTTGATTTTAAGTACACCTGATCTGTATACATCTGTAAGGTTCTCCTTCTTCGCTGTCCCAAGCATTGAAAATGCAATTATTATTATACATATAGTTATCGAACGTTTCATCTTTCCCCCAGGAGATTAATTGTCCTGCATTTTTTTCTCTACAATACGGTATTCATAGACACGCATATCATTATTATCTATGAAGAACATACGGTCACCCTTAATTAATTTCAGCGGTCTTGAATTCCCGAATTCCCATGGAATTCGCTGAAGCAGGATTCCATCGCTGTCATATACCTCTAAACTTATCAGATCCTTCGCTGTATTGTCCTGGAATTTTTTGCGTTCTTCAATTGTCATTCTCCTGTTATATACTTCAACCCATAGTCTGCCTTTCCCGTCAATCCCGGTGTTTTTAGCAAAGCGGGTAAACATCGGCATAATAGCGCCTTCTCCGATCTTGTTAGTCGTTCTAACCTGTTCGGCTTCTTCTGATTCGATCATATCAGTTTCCTTGCTCGAACGGAAGATCATTTCTCCATCAGGACTGTATTTCTCGACCAGGTTTCGCGCATTATATGCAAAATAGTAATTCCCCACTCGATCCATTGCCAATGAGACATTGTTACCATGCAGATTCATCATTCTATCACTGTAGAATCTTCTTTTACCGATCTTCTGAACTATGTTTTCTTCGAAGTCCATCACCTGTATGACAGGCTGCCGATTATAGAATTTAGTAAAATCATCTGTATCAGTACCGCTAATTACAAATCCAGTAGCTATAATTTTATCATCATTTGTAAACTCAAATGATCTAGTATGTTTTAGGCGCATTGATCTCAGATAGTTGCCAGCAGTATCGAAAATCTGGGTTCTTGTAAATTCTCCAACATATATGTTTTCTTTGCTATCCATACTCGCCGACATCATGTATTCGAATTCTCCCGGTCCCTGCCCTTTCTGCCCGAACTCCAGAAGAAAATCACCAGTTGAATTAAGTTTGACTATTCTGTGGTTACCCGTGTCAATTACATATATATTATCCTCACTATCCATTAATATTGTCCTCGGTTCAAAAAACTGCATTTTCTCATTTTCGCCGCTGAGTTCACCAATTACATTGACCTTATCCAATTCAATCAGCGGTTTGCTTTCATATTTCGGGTAAAGATTGTGGACATTACTTACTCCGTCAATTACTTCCAAAGTGTAATTTAATTCTTCCTCTGCACAAGAATAACCGATACAGGACGAAATAAATACCAGAATAATAAATATTCTCATAGAGTCTCCTCATCAGTATTTTATTGTCTCGCTAATTATGTTTTCTGCGTTTTTCGAAGTAATGATTTTTTCCATTGTCTTGTTCTCTTCATCGATTATCGCAATGAACATTCGTTTCTCCGTCCACCAGGTATTTGAATCAGGGATTAGTATATCCTCCTCAGCTTTCATGATCGCTTCCATATAATCATAGTCCTCTACCCGGTTAAGATAATCAATCTGTGATATGAAGATTGCGACCAGAATTGCTGCCGCCGCCAAAAGTGTCATTCTTCTGAAGAACACTTTTCTGCTATTTCCTGCATTCATTCTATTATCTGTATATGCTGTAGAGAATGGATTAACCGGTACTATTATTTCTTCAGGTTCAAGGATGCTTAATTCACTTCTAATAAGCGCAATATTCTCAGCACGATCATTCAGTTCACCATTGCAGAAGGTGCATCCTGACAAATGCTGCTCAAATTTTTTAATCTCTTCCGCTGTTAGTTCTTTATCCAAATATCTCTGAATGTAATCAAGATTAAAACACTTCATTATATCTTTCCCCTTTTAGTAAAGCTGATAATTTCTTTATTGCCCTGGACAGCGTTTTACCTACCGAATTCACATTCATCTCCATAACTTCAGCTATTTCTGCATAAGATAATCCATCCATGTACAACTGAAGAATAACCTGGTCTCTATCCTTCATCTCAGATAGAACTGATCTTACGAGCTCAATTTTTTCAATCCTGCTGTAGTCAGGATCTTTACCAAATTTTTCTGCATCAATTCCATAACACACCCTTGTCCGGAGCATTGCTGCACGTTTTATATGATTTCTGCACAGGTTTACTGTTACTTTATACAACCATGATGCTGGATTATCCAGTATAGTCCCATCGGATAGGAACTTATGCAGCCGCAAGAAGGTTTCTTGAGTAATGTCACCTGCATTCTCAGGATCTCCGAGCATACGGTAACTAAACCGATAGATACTCGTGTAGTATTTATTATACAGTTTTTCCGATTCCATTTATGGCCAGCCGGGATTCTGATAAATAAGACAGCTCAAAGATAATTTTGTGACAGTTAAATTTATCTATAAACTAAATTACTTATACGCAAATAATCACGAAAAAATTCACAATATAATGTTCTTTTTAGCGGCTTTTATTTAAACATTACCTATCAGGAATAAATGAATGAATATAACTGCCAAATTGAACTTGATATTTATATGAATCTTATTTATTGAAAAAGACAATGCTATCCAGAACTTCTATCGAAATACCGCCTGAGATTTTATAGTCTCAAGGAAAATATTTATTGATTATATGTAGTTTAAGATGTATTTTAGATTAAGGATTTAGTCATCAGAACCAAAAATCTAACATGGAGATTGTTGGGCAGTGCTATCACTCGTTAAAAGCGCTGCTGTCCAGGGGATCGATGCCTATATAGTTAAGGTTGAATGCCATCTCGAAAGCGGTTTACCTGCAGTTGTGATGGTTGGTCTTCCTGAGGGAGCAGTTAAAGAAAGTAAAGAGAGAGTCGGAGCAGCGATAAAGAACTCCGGTTATGTTTTTCCTCAGAAGAGGATAACGATCAACCTTGCTCCAGCAGATATACGGAAGGAAGGATCTGCCTTTGATCTGCCGATTGCAATTGGAATCCTTGCAGCAACAGGATTATTAAAACCCGACGATCTTGATGACTATCTAATCCTTGGCGAATTGGCGCTTGACGGCAGGCTTAGGCCTGTGAAAGGATCTCTTCCGATCTCGATGACCGGAAGGGATAAGAAAATGAAAGGTATTATCCTACCTTTTGAGAATGCACGGGAAGCTTCGATGGCAAAAAATCTCGAAGTTTACCCAATGAAGGATCTAAGGCAAACCGTAGATTTCCTAAATGGCGATAATCTGCGGGAACCGTTCTTTACAAATCTGGATGAAGTATTCCATAACACGACAGAGTATGCGATTGACTACTCTGATGTTAAGGGACAGGAGAACGCAAAAAGAGCGCTTGAAGTAGCGGCAGCCGGAGGACACAATATAATTATGATCGGACCGCCGGGATCAGGTAAGACAATGCTTGCAAAAAGGATACCAACAATCTTACCCGACCTCACCCTTGAAGAAGCTCTTGTTACCACAAAGGTTCATTCAGTCGCCGGACTGCTGAAGCACAATCAGGCCCTGATTACGGAAAGGCCTTTCAGATCGCCGCATCACTCTATTTCTGATGCAGGTCTTATCGGAGGCGGGCATATACCGAAACCCGGCGAGATCAGCCTTGCTCATAACGGTGTGCTTTTCCTGGACGAACTGACGGAATTCAAGAAAAATGTTCTTGAATTATTGAGACAGCCTCTTGAAGATGGCAGTGTTACAATCGCCCGTGCAGCAATGTCACTGGATTTTCCAGCTCAGATGATGCTCGCTGCTGCTTCAAATCCATGCCCATGCGGGTATGCAACTGATCCGGGAAGGACCTGCTCGTGTTCCCCGGCACTTATCCAGAAGTATATGTCCAAGATATCCGGACCTCTTCTTGACAGGATCGATATTCATATTGAGGTACCCGGAGTGAAATATAAAGAGCTTTCTTCAGCTCCTAACGGTGAGAAATCAGCCGCGATAAGACAGAGGATCATTAAGGCACGGAAGATTCAGTTGCGACGGTTTGGAGACAGCGCAGCAAATTTCACTAATGCCGGAATGGGCTCCAGAGATATCAGGTTACACTGTAATATAGATGATCATGGGCAGGAACTTCTTAAAATGGCAATTACTCGTCTTGGGCTGTCAGCCCGGGCATATGATAGAATATTAAAGGTTGCGAGAACGATCGCGGACCTGGAGAATAATGAAAGTATAAATCCTGAATATATAAGTGAAGCGATCCAGTACCGAAGCCTGGACCGCAAATTGTGGAACTAAATTAATACTCTATGGTAGAAGGCCACGGAAAAAACTTCATTAAAAAAGGAGAGACTCTTTTTAATGACGGCGATGCCGGAGATGAAATGTATATAATAAAATCCGGATCCGTTGAGATAGTGAAGAAAATAAAAGATGAAGAGGTCGTGCTTGCGGTGCTCGATCCGCCTTCGTTCTTTGGTGAGATGGCACTCTTTGGCGATAAAAGAAGAAGTGCAAGTGTCAGGGCTGTAAGAGATACTGAGATCGTTCCTATAACCAAGGGGATCCTCGATCTGCAGCTAAGAAAAGTCCCGGACTGGTTTGTTGCAATACTGAAAACTCTTGTTCTCCGCCTCAAGGATACTAACAAACGGCTCAGATCCCGCTATCCTATTAATCTGGAATACAGCCTGATGAAATTATTTTTGATGGTTACAAAAGAAAGAGGCGACATGGATAAAAAAGGCTATAAAGCTGAATTAGGGCCTGTATGCAGAGAAGTGGAAAACATATTGTCTGTGTCTCATAAGGAAGCCATGGAAAAGCTGAAGGATTTTTCATTTATCCAGCTGATCAAATTCTCTGAGTCAACAAATGAAATATCAATACCGGATGAAGACAAGCTAAAGAGTTTTCTTCTGTTTTTGCAGGGTAAATCGGACAAAAAGACAAGAATGACTCAAGCGTTTGAGAACCTGCAGAAAGATAAAGAAAAAATGCAGTATTTTGAAAGATTGCACCGTCTATTAGCAAGAAAGAAAGGAAATGATGGAGACAGTTAATATTATATATATTACAGGTGCAGCAGTTTTTGCGGCGCTGACGCTCTTACTATTTTTTCAAATAAGAAGGATTTGGAAGATTAGATACCTGCTGAAGAATTTTCTCATTGAGCTGCAGAAGATCAACAGGAATGTTGAAAATATATTGTCTTTTGTAAAGAATAAATCAGCAACTGCTGACTTTTCGACCAAATCAAAACCGGTATGTGCAAACTGCTCATTTCGGCAGACATTCCTGGTACCGGAAACATCGAATATGTTTTCATATCAATGCAAGCTTGATAAAAGAAACATAATTCTCAGCGATACTTGTAAGAGATTTAAAAAAGACTTTCAGGATACGAGACAAAAATAACTATAATACTTACTGCCGATCCTGAAAGAATATTTAATCCTTATAAGCCTCAATTTGACTTTCAGATTACCCCTGATCCAATATGCTGCTCAATAAAAGCAGGAACCAATTTAATTGTTATTCGTTAATAGTTGTAAACCGGCTGGGGTATAAAAAAAAGGTGTTAAGGTTGAACCTTAACACCTCTACACAGTTTGCAATCAAAACACACTTGTATCCCAACAAGCACGTCGGTATCAATGTTAAAATACATTAATTTTATTCTTGTGTCAAGCATTTTTTAACAATTTTTTAACAAATTATACACTCAAAATATTTATGATTAAAAAAAAGTGGGAATAAATTAAACTGTTTTATTGTAACTATTATAAATTCACAGCGTAAGAATAAGACACAGTTTGAAAATTACACATACACAGTTTGAAGTATCAAAGTATTAGATCAGTATTACACAGTTTGAATTAAGTGACACAGTTAGCAATCAAAACACACTAAATATCCCAAAACGTCAGGAGGTATCGTCATGAGAACCCCAAAAAGAACAATCCTTTTATTCACAATCATCTTCGCACTATCTGCAGTTTCTGCATTTGCAGCAGAACCGGTTAAAACCGAGCAGACACATTTCAAGCTTAGCAGTCTGAAGGTGCTTAATCAGGCACGTAACATTGCAATGCACATGAGCGACGGTAATAATAAGTATCAAACACTCGAGAATCTGGCAGTTGCTTATGCTCAACTCAAGGATTTTGATCAGGCATTAAGCATTGCTAACGGTATCGACAACAGCGCTAATAAAGTGAATGCTCTGTTATGGATCGCGCGTCATTATGCTGTTAACGGCCAGAAGGATATCGGCACAAATCTGCTTTCACAGTCATTAAAGGAAGCCTATCACATGGAAAACTCGATGTTAAAGGTCGATGTCTTCAAATCACTCGCTGCCGAATACAGTAAATATGGTTTCGCTTCACAGGGTGAAGGAATTATGCGTCAGGCAGACATTCTCGAGAAAATTCTCGGAGGTACTGCAACATCTTCAGGCAATAATTAAAATTAGCGCCTCAATATAAATAAATTGCGCCGGTATCCGATCTGGATATCGGCGTTTTTATTTTTGTAGTTATCCGTGATAGTTATTATATTGGATGTATATCTATATTTATCTCGGAACCTGAATATTTCATGATTAATATTGACTACAATTCAATCCGCCACTCGATCTCGGGACTCAGATTTGGAAAGATATTTCTAACTGAACAATCCATAATATCCACTAATACCGGTCTCAAAGAACATATTAAAAAGGGGATTGATCCCCCTGCGATACTTACCGCGGAAGAACAAACCGGTGGAAAAGGCAGAATGCAAAGAATCTGGTACTCCCCTTCAAAAAAAGGTATCTGGATAAGCGCTGCATTTCCTTCCACTGCTGATGTAAGTAAACTTGGTCATTACAATTTCCTATGCTCTCTGGTAATTTCTTCAGCTGTCGAGGAGATTACAGGTATCGAACCTGAGCTGAAGTGGCCGAATGATATCCTGATAAAAGGAAAGAAAGTCTGCGGCATTCTGTCTGAGAGTGTACCTGATATTAACGGGAGATTTATTGTGATTACCGGAATGGGTTTGAATGTAAATATTGAGGCGGGTGATTTTCCCGAAAAGATAAAAAAAACAGCCACTTCCCTGCTGATAGAAACCGGCAGATCAATTGACCGGCATAAGCTGCTTCTTAAGATCATACTGGATTTGAACGATTATTATGATGTATGGATTGAAAAAGGTATCGAGCCGATATATTTTCAATGGTTAAACCGATGCTCGACTATAGGAAAAGAAGTGGAAATTAAAACTGAAAAACTGTATATTTCCGGCACCGCAAAACATGTTAACAAAGATGGTTCTCTCCTGCTTGAAGAAGAGAGCGGCAGAATCCATAATATCTATGCCGGTGACCTGGAATACATAATAAACTGAAAATAAACTTATGCCTGGAAAAACAAAGATCAAAGGTAAAAATCCAGCCCTGCAAAAAGCGCTGGCGCAATTACCTTCAGTAGAATACATACTTAATCTGCCTGAGCTTGAAACAGATCTGAATACCTATTCTCATGAATTTCTTGCATATATCTGCAGAAAACAGCTCGACACTTTGCGTAAACAGTTATTATCATCGGAATTAAAAAAAGAAAAAGACAGAGATACACTAATAAAAGATCTCCTGATAAGAGTACAAGCTGATATTTATAGAACAGAAAGCGGCTCAGTGATCCCTGCAGTAAATGCCACCGGCGTTATTCTTCACACGGGGCTTGGGAGAGCCCCCCTTTCAAAAGAGGCCGTCAGGCATATAAGAAATGTGATGAACGGCTACTCTACCCTCGAGATCGAACGGGATTCCGGAAACAGGGGAAAAAGGGAATCATACCTGGAGGAAGTTCTATGTTTCCTGACAGGAGCAGAAGCAGCTACAGTCGTAAACAACAATGCTGCAGCAGTTCTTATAAGTCTGAACACTGTGGCAAAAGATAAAGAAGTTATAGTATCCAGGGGTGAGTTAGTTGAGATAGGCGGCTCATTCCGGATGCCGGATATAATGGAAGCCAGCGGCGCAAAAATGGTCGAGACCGGGACAACCAACAAGACAAAACTATCTGATTACCAAAAGATGATCGGCAGAAAAACCGGAGCCATTCTCTCCGTTCATACAAGCAATTACAGGGTGATGGGCTTTTCACAATCGGTCGAACTTAAGGATATCTACAACCTGGCAAAAAGCAAAAATCTTCCGGTAATCTATGATCTTGGGGCAGGAGTATTGTTCGATTTCAGGGATTTTGGATTACCTTATGAGCCGGTAGTGTCTGAATCACTAATCAAGGGAGCTGATATTGTGACTTTCAGCGGCGATAAAGTTCTCGGAGGCCCCCAGTCGGGAATTATCGTTGGCAGGAAAAAATATTTGGATGAGATTAAAAAGAATCCCATTGCAAGAGCTGTGAGATGCGATAAACTTGTTCTTGCAGGATTGGAAGGCACCCTTAAATCATACCAGAAAGGCATCAGGGAATTCAAGAAACTACCGGCAATAAAAATGCTGCTTGAATCACCAGTAAAAGTCCGTGCAAGAGCCGATAAAGTGATCAGGAATACCGGTAAAAACAGAAAAGGTATAAGAATATCCATTGAAGAATCAAAAAACCAGATCGGCAGCGGTTCTCTGCCTCTCGAGAACCTTGACAGTTTTGCCATAGTGCTCAGATCTTCAAAGATTTCAGCCGGGATTATAACCAAAAAGTTGAGGGAATTCGATCCTCCCATATTCGGATATATAAGAGATGAAAAGGTATATCTTGACATGAGAACAGTTTTTCCCGGCCAGGTTGATTTAATTATAGATGCAGTCAAGTCTGTTTCGGGATCATAATTACAATAGAATAATGGCAAAGAGAATAATAGGCACAGCCGGACATATAGACCACGGAAAAACCTCGATAGTCCATGCTCTCACAGGAGTGGATACCGACAGGCTGAAGGAGGAGCAGGAGCGCGAGATAACTATCGACCTCGGCTTTGCATTTCTTGACGGCAGCACGGCGTTTATTGATGTTCCGGGACATGAGAAATTTGTCAGGAATATGGTCGCCGGAGTTACAGGTATCGACCTTGCGCTGCTGGTAATAGCGGCCGATGACGGCATAATGCCGCAGACCCTCGAGCATCTCGATATTATCAGACTATTGAAAATAGAAAACATAGTGATAGCACTATCAAAGATCGACCTGGCAGAACCTGACTGGATCGAACTTGTCGAGGAGGAGATACGCGATCTCCTCAATGCAACCGGTTACGATGATAGTCCCATTGTTCCGGTGTCTTCTGAAACGCGCGAGGGGATTGAAGAGCTGAGGAGTGTTCTTGCTGCCAGGCTGGATATGATAACAGGATCATCCTATGAAAGGCCTTTCAGAATGCCTGTCGACAGATCTTTCAGTATGACAGGATTCGGAACAGTTGTAACGGGAACAGTGATCTCCGGAGAAATTAGCGATGACTCAATTGTCGATCTTCTCCCGTCCGGAAAAAATCCCCGGGTGAGGGGGATCCAGACACAGGGAGAGAATGTCGATAAAGCCGTGACAGGAACAAGGACCGCGGTCAATCTTGCAGGTATACAGAAGAAAGAGGTAATCCGGGGTGATGTTATTTCCGAAAAAGGTTTTTATAAATCCTCGCTGAACGTAAACTGTTCTCTCCAATACCTTCCTTCAGCATCGAAACCGCTGAAGTTCAGAGACAGGATCAGGTTTCACTCAGGGACTGTCGAAGCGATCGGCAGAGTGATTTTGCTCGAGAAAGACACATGTGAACCAGGGGAAGAATGTTTCGCCCAGATTCAGCTTGAAAAACCAGTGGCAGTGTCAGCCGGAGAAAGGTTCATAATCAGGCAGTACTCTCCCCCTTTCACTATAGGCGGTGGTGAGATACTCGAGATAGATGTTCCTCGTCCGAGGAGGAACCGCAGAGAAATAGCCGCTTTTCTGAAAAAGATCAACGGCAGACCAATGGAAACCAGGCTGTTGGAATTCCTTCTCCGTGACAGGTTAAAAGCCCTGTCAACGAAAGAATATTCTGCTGAATTCGGTCTGTACGTAGATTTCATCAAGAGTGTATTTGAATCTGAACCAAAAAAGGTTCTTTCGTTTCAATCCGAAGGTGAGAACTTCTGGTTCTCTGCTGAGGCATTTGATCACCTGCTGAAAAAAACCGAGAAGACAATTATTGATCATCACAGAAAAAATCCTGAAAAACCGAATATTAAGAGACTCGAGATAATAAATGATGTCGGCAATAGAATCAGCGAAAATATCTGGAAACTCGCATTTGAAAAACTCCGGGACAGGATAATTACCGAAAAAGACCGTTTGAGGCACATGGATTTTAAACCGGAATTATCCGGAGAAACACAGAAAGTCTATTCAAATATCAAGAAGTTTATCATAAGCAGGGGTATCAACGGACCGAACCTGAAGGAGCTGATTGAGGAAACAGGTATACCCGAGAAAGACCTTGTCCGGTATCTGGGGAATATGATAGACAGCGGCATCATCGTGAAAGTAGACAGCACGTTATATTACACGAAAGAAGAGATCGGTAATATTGGAAATACCGTTACGGAGCATATTAAAAACAACGGATCGATAACTGTTGCCGGCCTGCGGGAAGTCCTCGGTACATCGAGAAAGTATTCACTGCCTCTGCTGAACCATTTCGATCATACGGGATTGACGGTTCGTCAGGGTGATGAAAGAGTTTTAAAATAATCATCCAAACTGAGGCGTGTCCTGAATAGTACTTGAAATTGACAAACATAATTCTTAAAATCGATTAGTATCTCATGGGAGTGCATGCGTGGCTGGTGTCCGCCTCGGTCTTCAAAACCGCTGTTCCGCGTTAGACGTGGAAGGTGGGTTCGATTCCCACACACTCCCGCAAATATAGTTTATTATGAGATTTAAGGATAATTAATCACTGTTTTGTGAGCAAAATTATGATTCAATACAATACTTCATAAGTCCAAAATCATCTTCTTTATTTATCAGGGCAATGCCTGAACAGGCAAGACCATTTGATCAGGTATTCATTTGTTTAAAGCAGTTATATCATGCTTAATATTTATCATACCAAACATATTTCTATAAAACTATATTCGGTACCCGGGTAATCTACGGTGATATTTTCCCTTTTCTAAATGATTATTATACGAAAATTATGGATTGAAATATATCCTGGTTAAATTGTCGTTTTATTATTCAAGATTGATAAATAGAATCAAAAAACCTGATGAAAAAACGCTTGATAAATTCATTACATTCAATTAATTTTAAAATATATTGTCAATTTCAACCTTTAATTACGACAAATCAAACTCATCTTTAAACACTAAAATTGGGTGAAACATGACTCAAGAGGGTTATCTCGCCTGGGGTAATAAATATAATATTGGAGTCCCGCTTATAGATAATCAACATAAGAATCTCCTAAAGCTGATTAATAAATTATTAAATACAATCCAGGAACAAGGTACTCCAAAAGATGTAGGAATAAGCATTAAGTATCTGCAGCAGTTTGTGATAGTACACTTTGGGACAGAAGAAAGACTTATGCAGCGGAATAAATATGCCGGCCTGAATTCACACAAAAAACAACATGAAATATTTATAAAAAAACTGAACGCCCTGTCAAAAGAATACGAAAATTTTGGAGCTTCAAAAGAATTGAAAATAAAACTTACCAGGGAACTATGGTGGTGGTTCAAGAACCATATTTTAGATACTGATCTAAAGTTAGGCGGATTCCTAAAAAGTAATAATGTAAAAACTGAAAACTCTTTATAAACCACCTTAAAAAGAAAGAGCTTTTTTAAGTAGACCTGTTTTATGAAGTGAATAGTAAGTCTTGCATCCAGATTCAGCAATGTAAATAATCTAAACAGGTGGATTTTTACACGGACTAAGGCACTATTGCTGCCTGCGGACTCGTTTCCGGCGCGATCCTGTAAATAAAAATTCCCGAAAAGTAAGACCGGAATATAATTTTAATCCTGATTATTCCCATTTTATATACGGAAACCAGGGTATGAATAATAGAATTTCTGTTTATCAGCTTTTTTGTTGAGTGCTACAGCTATTTATTTAGCAGAATGGCTTTAAAACAATTCCCCAAGTTGCCTTGTGTGATGGGTGTAATCCTCGATCAATTCATCAATTGTATTTCTAATTGTGATTATCTCTCCCGCATGCCTGACACCGTAATCCTTATCCCACGAGTCAGGTTCGATGGATTTAAGAAACTGCGCTAACTCTTTTGCCGATTCATTTAGAGTTTTTACAATTTCATCTTTATCCACTGTAGAATATTCCCTTATAAGGGCTTTATTAATATTACTGTAATTCTCACCGGGATCGATATCATAAAACGGAAGTTCACCATTTATTAACTGCCTGCTACCTTTAATAATATACCTGTTCCAACCTGCCAGATGGGCGATAATATCTCTTGGGGACCAACTGTCATCGATCTTTTCAAGAAATATTTCTTTACTCAATGATAATGCCGCATTTGACATTTCATCAACAGCATTGTTCAGGTTTTTGATCTGATTGTCAATTGTCATTTCTTTCTCAAGGTTATTTAATATTTATATTGGGACTTGTCAGCAATTCTAACAATATTTTCATATCAGTTTTCTAATAGAGCTTGATTATTATAAAGTTGATTTATACCTGAATTTATTAAATATTTCTTTCAATAACAAAAAGAACGTATTTCTGTTTTGTTTATTTAAGAAGGTAAATACAATATTTCATTAAGTAAGCTATATTAACACTTAGATCAAAAACACAATTTATTTCCTCCTGTATCACCAAAAAAATTGTTGAAGCAGCGAAACAATAATATAGTCCCGGTCATGAATGAAAATGGAGTTTATTATCCTGATTACTTGAACCTCTCAGAAAAATTTCTTGTATAAATAATACTAATTCTTATCTTCTAATCAAATCATTGTTTATTTTTAAAGTGAATTCGAAAAAAGCAGAAAGCAGAAAAATGGCAAAAATAAAGAAGATCAACCTGTTTTCACTGGCAAAATTCCAGGCAGTATTAATGACACTTGTAGGCTTAATTGCCGGTATTGCATATTCATTTGGAGGCGCAGCCTATGATGTAATAACAACAGGTTCTATGAACCTGGGAACGGTGCTGGCATTCCTGTCCCTCCTCGGAATGCCCGTGATATTTGGAGCTGCCGGTTTTGTCATTGGTTATTTAGAAGCGATCCTTTATAATTTTTTCGCAAAAAGGTTTAACGGTGTGGAACTGGAGTTTGAGCATTAAAATATAGGAAATACCGGGAAGATAACGGCAGGATCAATAATTTCGGCTACAACGGTGCTTTATACACTTTTCGCGCTGTCAGGTCTATATTTCATCAATTCAGATTATGGCAAATAATGCTCTGAGAGGCAGAGAGATGCCGATTCCCGGGGGCATGGTTGATGACTATTATAACACTACCGGCTTAACAATCATTCTCCTCACTATTAGAACATTTTCGGTACTGGAGAGTTATTACTTGTTTAAGAACCGCAGCCTGTTATTAATAGTAACCATATAACATATAAATGATCACAATGAAACAGGAATTTTTGAATAAAATTCCCTACTGATCTGTACTATAGATTCATACAATTCGAGGGCTATCCAATGAGAAAAACATCCGGAATTAGAATCGCTTTACTTTTTATACTTCAAACGGCTATTTTAATACTGTTCAATTGCAGTACAGATAACGATTTTCCTGATCTTTCGGGCTCGTATCTTGGACAGATCCCACCACCCGTTGAAAGTGCAGAAATTTTTGCTCCCGGGATTATCAGCACAGGGGTGTATACCAGGGATATAACGATGACACCTGACGGAGATGAACTCTATTTTTGTATCGTTCTTGGTAATTATAACTACACTTCCATTCTGGGAACAAAACTCATAAATGGCAAATGGACCGAACCTCAGGCTGTATCTTTTATTACTGAACCTGAATATATGTACATTGAACCCCATTTATCTGCAAGCGGTAATAAATTCTTCTTTGTATCGAATAAACATACCGGGGATCCAAATTCGATAGATTCCGATATCTGGATCGCAGACCGTACAGATACTGGATGGGGCAAACCGTACAATCCAGGCGAACCGTTGAACACTGGTGTAAAGGAATACTTCCCTTCTGTAACCGAAAATGGAACACTGTATTTCACGAGAGCAGGAGCTGACAATATTTCCTATATCTGCAGATCAAAATTAGTGGATGGGAAATATTCCGAACCTGAAAGACTCCCGGATAATATAAACATACCTCGAGGAGTTTATAACGCATATATCTTCCCTGACGAAAGCTGTCTATTATACTGTATATACGGTAATCCCGGCGGTTATGGCATGGCAGATTACTATATATCTTTCAGGGATGAAAATGATAACTGGTCAGATCCGGTAAATGCCGGTCCACGTATAAACAGCGCTGCAAATGCGGTCTCTGCTTCACTATCTCCCGATGGGAAATATCTGTTTTTTGTCTCAAGTGAATTTAAGATACCTGATGGTTTCGGCGAGGGAAAGTTATTTCTCTATGACATTCAGAGTTATGCAAATTCTGTATATAACGGCAGCGCCAATGTAATGTGGATAAAATCCGATTTCATTAAAGATTTAAGAAACTGATTCTTCCTGATAGAGTATTTTATCCACCATGGCTCTGATCTCTGTAACGGAGGCAGGTTTTATTAAATAGTCGATTTTATTCTCTCGAAAGAATTTCAGAATATCA
>JANQEH010000121.1 GCA_028278455.1 bacterium | reverse complement strand
ATGCAGCTATTGTTTCTATTTGGAAAAAGAGGAACTTTATCCCGGGATAAAGGCCCGCAGGATGCGTGTGGAAGTACTTGAGGAGATGACAAAACAGGTACTTGACCAAAATACACAGGAAATATCCTTTACCTGGCAGGGAGGGGAACCGACTTTAATGGGGCTTGAATTCTATCGGAAAGCGGTCGATCTGCAAATAAGATACGGTGCCGGTAAAACCGTTGGGAACGGACTACAGACAAACGGTATCTTGCTTGACGAAAGCTGGGCTGAATTATTTGCCAAATATAAGTTCCTGATAGGTCTCTCTCTTGACGGGCCTGAACATATCCATGACCACTACAGGTCTATGTCTAGCGGAGAACCTTCATTCAAAAAAGTCTATCCAAAATCCGGATTGTTGATTGATGCAGGAGTTGAAGTCAATGCTCTCTCAGTTATAAACGACTATTCGGTTAATTTCCCGGAAGAGATATACTCATTTTTCAGGGATTCAGGTCTGAGATTCATGCAGTTTATACCCTGCGTTGAAGCTCATTCGGGAAATCCTGCAATAACCTCGAAGTTTTCGGTAAATCCCGGCAAATACGGGGAATTTCTATGCAGGACATTCGACCTCTGGGTTAATGATTTTAGAAACGGTGAACCGATGACTTCTGTCAGGTATTTTGATTCAGTATTTTATAATTATGCATATATGATCCCTCCAGAATGCACACTATTGCACGAATGCGGTACGTATACTGTGATTGAACATAATGGCGATGTTTATTCATGTGATTTTTTTGTTGAACCCGACTGGAAATTAGGAAATATTATGAACTGTGATGTCGTTGCGATGCTCAATTCTGAAAAACAGTCTGACTTCGGCGGTGCAAAATCTTTCCTCCCGGATGAATGCAGGAGTTGTGACTGGTTAAAATACTGCTGGGGAGGATGCCCTAAAGACAGGCAGTATCACCCGGATATTAACGGTCTGAATTACTTCTGTACTGCTTTCAGAATGTTTTTTGAACATTCTGATCCGGTATTCAAAAAGCTTGCGGAAGACTGGAAGATGAAGAATTACGTTAATCGGGGTTACGGTACAGGTCAGAGATCATTTGAAGTTGAAAGAACTCAGATAAAAGCTGGTAGAAATGATCTCTGTTATTGCGGCAGCGGGAAAAAATATAAGAATTGCTGTGACAAATAATAATAATGCGGGAACGAAATATGTACAGAAGAATTATTTTACTTTTGCTATTGTTTTTTGCATGTTCCGGTTCAAAAACCACAGAAATTACAGATGAGATTACGGAATACAAGGAGATCAAAGAAAGGATAACTCAGGGTTGGAATACATGGGATAGCAGAAGCGTATTACGGCAGGTGTTACTGCCGGAGTGTTTTGCCATAAACCTTGCTTTTAAACAGCAGTACTGGCTTGATGAAGAATATCTTGGAAGAGCCCTTATTGGAAGATCGGGAGACAAAGTCGAAAGGATTATACCCGGGCCACATACTTATACCGGAAGTTATACAATGCTCGATATAAAATGGGAACAGCTTAATGCGAGGGTAGAAACAGCACATGCCCTCGATGATCTCGTTATTCTTATTACTCCATTTGAGGATTTCGCATCTCCTGTGAAACTGGTCATCGAGTCTATGATGCTATGGAACAGACCGGGTACTATAGAAAAAAAGAATAACCATATGGTAGCAAAGACGGGAGGTAAAACAATAGAAATTTATACAACAGGAGAGCTAATTGAAGATCCCTATGTAAATACTTCCACTCCATACCTTTCAACATTTATTAATGGGCGGGTAGGGATATCAACAGGCAAACCAAGAAATGTAGAGGAAATTGACAGGATAATACAGGGTAGGAAACTCGATCTGAAGATCGAGGCTGAGAAGTATGAGGGTCTTTACGATGCGTATCTTGCCGTTCAGGCTGGTATAGCATGGAATCATATTTATGAGCCGAAGCACAAAAGAGTGGTTTCTACTGTCGGAAGGTTATGGAATGAAAGCTACGGAGGTTACTGCCTGTTCGGCTGGGATAATTTTTTCCTGGCTTATATGACATCTCTAACGAGCAGAGACCTTGCTTTTGCGAACGTAATAGAGCATTTAAGGGGAAAGACCAGCGAAGGTTTCATTCCCAACGATAACAGGGGCAACGGCAGTAAATCTTTTGACAGGTCCCAACCTCCGGTCGGAGGTATCATGGTAAAGGAAATATACAAACGCTACCCTGAAAAATGGTTTCTTGAAACTGTATTCGACGATCTTCTTGGTTGGAACAGGTGGTGGATGAAGAAAAGACTGAATGCAGGGCTTTTGAGTTTCGGCTCTCATGAGGCTGAAAATCCTTTCAACGAACCGGCTGTCAGGACAAAAAGAACTGCCGGGTATGAATCAGGGATGGATGATTCACCTATGTATGTGGATGTTCCATTTAACAAAGAAAAGAATACGCTGGAACTTCAGGATGTCGGTTTGACAAGTCTTGTAATTGCCGATTGTAAGGCTCTTGCAGAAATGGCAGATATACTTGGAAGAAATGATGAAAAAAATGAACTGCTGGATCGTGCCTCATTGCTGTCTGATGAGCTGGAAAATGTCTGGGATGAAAAAACAGGCTTTTATCTGAATAAGCGGACTGATACCGGAGAACTTTCCAATAGACTGTCACCTACATTGTTTTACCCAATGCTTGCTGAGGTTACAGATAGCGGGAGAGCCGAAAGAATTGTGAAAGAACACTTTTACAATCCCAATGAATTCTGGGGAGAATATATAATCCCGACAATTGCGAGGAACGATCCTCTATTCGAGAGGCAGAGATACTGGAAGGGAGCGATCTGGCCTCCAACAAATTTCCTGACTTACCTTAGTCTGCGGAAGTCCGGTAACAGAGAGGCGCACAGGATTCTTGCGGAAAAATCTCTGGATATGTTTATAGATGAATGGGAGCGAAAAGGATTTGTGAGTGAAAATTATTCAGCAATAACAGGCAGGGGAGATGATCCCCGTCTGTCAAGTGACAGGTTTCATTCCTGGGGAGCCCTTTTCGGATTCATGGCATTTATCGAGAATGGATTTATGGCTCCGACTGAAGACAGTATTAAGAAGTGATACAAGGCGAAAGGTGTTTTTCTTTCACAGATAAATAAGAAGAATTTTAAAACGACAAAGATGTAAATATATAAGGAGGCAGTAAATGGCTGGAAATGTAGGATTCGTTCATCCATATATACCAAACTCTGTGCCTGAAGTAAAAGCCGAGATGCTGAAGGAAATAGGGATAAGCGAAGTTGAAGAATTATATGAGGATATTCCTGAAAATCTCAGGTACAAGGGGAAGATGAACCTGCCCGATCCTCTGGTTTCCGAGTATGATCTGAGAAAATACGTCAGTGGAATCCTTTCAAAGAATATATCCTGCGATGAATTTGCAAGTTTTCTCGGCGGAGGCTGCTACAGGCATTATGTTCCAGCGATCTGTGATGAGATAAATCAGCGGTCAGAATTCTTGACTGCTTATGCAGGTGAACCATATGAGGATCACGGCAGGTTTCAGTCGCTATTTGAATATGCCAGCATGATGGGAGAACTTCTTGAAATGGACGTGGTGAATGTACCGACGTATGACTGGGGACAGGCAGCAAGTACATCGATCAGAATGGCCGGAAGAATCACAGGAAGGCCGAAGGTATTAATTTCAAACAGTATAAATCCCGACAGGCAAATAATAATCCGAAACTACTGCCGAAGTTTATTGGATATTGAAATGATCGATATAAATATTAGCTCAGGTAAAATTGAATTAGCAGAGCTGAGTTCGAAAATGAATAATAATATCGCCGCGGTTTATGTTGAAAATCCCTCATATTGCGGCACCATAGACGATCAGGGAGAAGAAATATCGGAAATTGCCCATTCAAACGGCGCTCTGAGCATATTCGGAGTAGATCCGATTTCACTTGGTGTTCTCGTTCCACCCTCAAGATATGGTGCAGATATAGTGTGCGGAGATATCCAGTCTCTAGGAATACATATGCAGTATGGCGGAAGTCTTGCAGGATACATTGCAACTCATGATGAAGAAAAATTCGTAATGGAGTACCCATCACGGCTTTTCGGGATAACGGATACTGCGGTTGATGGTGAATGGGGCTTTGGTGATGTTACATACGAAAGGACCTCTTTTGCTGTAAGAGAACAGGGTAAGGAATTTATC
This sequence comes from bacterium, assembly GCA_028278455.1. Taxonomy (GTDB): domain Bacteria; phylum SM23-31; class SM23-31; order SM23-31; family SM23-31; genus JANQEH01. The sequence continues at coordinate 11,586 of JANQEH010000121.1, read as the reverse complement.
GGCACAGCAACTGCGCTATACGGAATAACGGCTGGCGTTTATCTTGCTCTTTCAGGACCGGACGGGATCAGGAAAACAGGACAGACTATCCTGCAGAAAACACAATATGCAATGAAAAAACTGTCTGAGGTAGAAGGAGTTAAATTAGCAATGCCTGATTCGGTTAATTTCAGAGAATTCCTTGTAGATTTCAGTAAATCGGGAAAAACCGTTAAAGAGGTTAATAATGAACTTTTGAAGAGAAACATATTCGGAGGACATGACATAACCGGTAAAATACCTGTCACCGGTAATATTGCGCTGTATTGCATAACTGAAATAACATCAAAATCCGAAATCGACACACTTACTGATGCTTTGGCTGAGATTTTATAGATCAGAGACACAAAAAAAATAAACAGGAAATATATCATGGCAAAATTAAGAAATTTTCACCAGGCAAAATGGGATGAGCCTGTAATCTTTGAAATGTCAGTTAAAGGCGAAAAAGGCATTATCATGCCGGAAGCTGAAAAGGGTATTGTGGATGAGGTTGGTGATGGTTACTCACCTGTACCTGAAAAAATGCTGAGAAAAGAGCCGCCGGCGCTTCCGGAGGTATCTCAGATGCGTGTATTGAAACATTATATGCATATGTCTCAGGAAAATATGGGGGCGGATGAGAACGTTGATATCGGTCAGGGTACATGTACAATGAAATACAGCCCAAAGGTTAACGAAAAACTAGCCGCATTACCGAAATTTACAGAGTTACATCCGCTTCAGGATGAAAGTACTGTACAGGGCATGCTCGAAGTCATATTTAGTCTGGATCTGTTTCTGAGAGAGATATCCGGACTTGATAAATTCACTTTTCAGCCTGGCGCCGGGAGCCATGCAATACTGACTATGGCTTCAATTATGAAGGCGTATCATGAATCGCGTGGTGATGGCGTAAAAAGGGATGAACTTATCACTACTATGTTCTCGCATCCCTCGGATGCAGCGGCACCGGCAGCAAAGGGATATAAGATTTTCAATATCTATCCCAATGAAGACGGACTTCCCGATATTGAAGCTCTGAAAAAGGTTCTTTCCGAAAGAACGGCAGGATTATTTATTACCAATCCGGAGGATACAGGGATATTTAATCCAAAGATAAGGGAATTTACTGAACTGGTTCATGAAGCAGGCGGCTTATGCGGATATGACCAGGCAAATGCTAACGGCATACTCGGAATTACTAGATCAAAGGAAGCCGGTTTTGATATATGCTTTTTTAACTTACATAAGACATTTTCTTCTCCTCATGGATGTGGAGGCCCTGGATCGGGAGCTCTTGGTGTAGTAAAAGAACTTGAAAAATACCTACCGGTTCCACTTGTAGAATATGACGGAGAAAGGTATTCTCTGAATTATGAAATGCCGGATTCATTCGGGAAGATCAGAGGCTTTTATGGAGTAATGCCTGCAGTTCTTAAAGCATATTCATGGATATTAAGCCTCGGTGAAGAAGGATTGAAGGAGGTAGCAAGAATTGCTGTACTTAATAATAATTACCTGTTACACAAAGTTTTGAAGATCAGGGGGGCGAGTGCTCCATATGCTGAGGGAAGGCATAGAATTGAACAGGTGAGATACAGCTGGGAGCAGCTGACCGATGATACAGGTGTAACTTCGGAAGATGTTACAAACAGAATGATCGATTTCGGTTTCCACATGTGGCAGAGTCACCATCCGTTTATCGTGCCGCAGCCGTTTACGCTTGAACCAACCGAATCCTACTCTAAAGAGGAGATAGATGAATACATTGCCGGGCTTGAGAGAGTTTCTGAAGAAGCTTACAATGATCCGGAATTAGTAAAAGGTGCCCCGTACAACAGCGTCGTTTCAAAGATCAATCATGAGTGGCTGGACGATCCTGAGAAATGGGCAGTGACATGGAGAGCCTATTTAAAAAAACATGGTAAGAAATGAGGTCCGGCGGTGTTTAAGCTTGGACTCATAATAAATCCGATTGCCGGTATGGGTGGCAGAGTAGGCCTGAAGGGAACTGACGGCCCTGAAGTTCTTGCCGAAGCAAAAAAGCGGGGAGCTGAACCCGGAGCATCAATTAAAGCTGAAGTATCTTTGAGCAGGCTAACGAGTGTCAGGGATGATCTCGAGGTAATTACTTGTCCAGGTATCATGGGTGAAATGGCAGTCTGTAATACCGGATTGAATTTCAGACTGATCAAGGGCAATGCAGTGAGGGAGACAACCTTTGAAGATACAATACATGCTTGCAGAGAATTTTTAAAGGAGAAGGTCGAACTCATCGTGTTTGCCGGAGGTGACGGTACTGCGAGGGATGTATTCCGTGAAACCTCCGATAGTGTTCCCGTAGTAGGTATACCTGCCGGTGTTAAGATTCATTCTGCGGTGTTCGCTGTTAATCCTATTAGGGCAGGTGACCTGATCCTCTCCTGCATAAAGGGCAGTATAAAGGAATACCGGGATGCCGAGGTCATGGATATCGACGAGGATCTTTATCGAAGCGGAAGAATTATGGCAAAGCTTTTCGGTTATATGAAGATCCCTTTTGAGAAGAATTATCTTCAGGGACTTAAAAGCGGAAGCCCGGTCTCAGAAAAGTATGCCCAGGAGGCTATAGCCTCGGATATTATAGAGAATATGGTCGAAAATTGCTGTTATTTGATCGGGCCCGGGACGACTACAAAGGCTATAATGGATAAGCTGGGATTGCATAATACTCTACTCGGGATCGACGCAGTATTCAACAAAAAGACAGCGGGTAATGATCTCAATGAAGAGCAGATACTCGGCCTGATCAATGGTGAAAAAGCTATGATTATTATTACACCGATAGGAGGTCAGGCGTATCTTTTTGGGAGAGGTAATCAGCAAATAAGCAGCCGAGTTATTAAAATCGCCGGAGACGATAACATAATAATTGCGGCAACATCTGATAAAATAACTTCTTTGAAAGGCAAACCGTTTTACGTTGATACAGGCGACAGGAAACTTGATAATCAATTAAAAGGATTCATTCCGGTTATAACCGGTTTCCGTCAGAGGATAGTATATAAAGTTGAATGTTGAAAACAAAATAAGAGGTAAATGGATGTCAGAGAGAAATGGTTCATTAAATGGCAAAACTGTGATAATAACTGGAGGCGCTTCGGGGATAGGGAGGGCATCCGCAATACTCTTTGCTGATGAGGGTGCTGAAGTAGCTGTAGTCGATATAGATTCAGAAAACGGAGAAAAAACCGCTGAGATGATCCATACTAAGGGTGGAAAGGCCATTTTTATCCGTGCGGATATCGGGAACTCAGAGGACTGCAAAGCCGTGATCTCCAGTACGGTTTCAGTATTCGGTGGAGTTGATATTCTTTTTAACAACGCCGGAATTATAAGAAGAGCCGATGTCCTGGATCATTCTGAGGAAGACTGGGACCTTGTTATGGCCGTAAATGTCAGATCTATATTCCTGCTTTCAAAATTTGCAATTCCGGAAATGAAAAGGAAGGGTGGAGGAGCTATAATTAACACATCTTCAGGCTGGGGGCTTGTAGGAGGGCCAAAAGCTGTCTCATATTGCGCTTCAAAAGGTGCTGTAGTTCAGATGACCAGGGCAATGGCAATTGATCATGGAAACAGCAATATTCGTGTGAATTGTGTCTGCCCAGGTGATACGGATACTTCTATGCTTAAGAAAGAGGCCGTTCAGCTGAATGAAGATGTTGCGGTGTTTTATAAAGATGCTGCAGACCGCCCGCTTGGAAGAATTGGTACTCCTGAGGAAATTGCAAAGGCCGTATTGTTCCTGGCAGGTGATAACTCATCATTCGTTACAGGCGCTGTTCTCGTTGTTGATGGAGGTGGGATTGCCTGAGAAAATAGTGTTTGACTTTTATATAAAATAGGTTGTAATTTACAATTCCCCTGTAATTCAATCTTAATTAACAATAGATAAAAGAGGTAAAGTATTATGTTTGATGCAAGCGTATACGTACAAAGAAGAAAAAAACTCAAAGAAAAACTCGGTTCGGGGCTGGTTCTTTTTATGGGAAATGAAGAAAGCCCAATGAATTATCCGGCGAATCCATTCCATTTTCGGCAGGATAGCTCTTTCCTGTATTTTTTCGGGCTCGATTTTCCCAATCTCGCGGGTATTATCGATATAGATAATGACAGGGATATCATTTTCGGAGACGACCTGACTATAGACGATATAGTATGGACCGGACCCCAGCCTACAATTGCCGAAAGAAGCGCTGAGGTTGGAGTCTCGGAAACTCAACCTTTCAGCGATCTTGAAGAGAAAGTAAAAAGCGCTGGAAATGTTCATTATCTTCCCCAGTATTTTCATGCATTAATGATCAAGATGGAAAGCCTGCTCGGAATTCATCCTAATAAGTTGAACGAAAATGCATCTGTGGAACTTATAAAGGCAGTTGTAGAGCAAAGGAACATTAAATCCGAAGAAGAGGTCAGGGAAATGGAACTGGCAGCTGACATAGCTTACGAGATGCATACTTATGCTATGAGAGCTACAAAACCTGGAATGGTGGAAAGCGAGATATCCGGAAAGGTTGAAGGTATTGCGTTGTCAAAGGGCCCCGGTGTTTCATTCCCGGTGATTTTTACAATTAACGGCCAAACACTTCACAACCATTACCACGGCAATATTATGAAGGACGGTGACAAGATTATAAATGATTCAGGAGCTGAATCTCCCCTCCATTATGCCAGTGATCTAACCAGAACATATCCTGTAAACGGGAAATTCACACCGGAACAGAAGGAAATCTACGAAATCGTTCTGCGGTCACAGCTCGAAGCGATCGAGGCGATCGAGCCCGGGAAAATGTATAAAGAAGTACATCTGCACACAGCAAAAGTCATAGCGGAAGGCCTGAAAGAGGCAGGTTTCATGAAAGGGAATTTGGAAGATGCTGTTAACCAGGGAGCACATGCTCTGTTTTTTCCGCATGGATTGGGGCATATGATCGGGCTGGATGTTCATGACATGGAAGGACTCGGTGAAGACTACGTCGGGTATGATGACACAGTCAGGAGAAGCGATCAGTTCGGACTGGCTTATCTGAGGCTTGCCAGGAAGCTCGAGCCGGGTAACGTGTTGACAGTCGAACCGGGGATCTATTTCATACCTGAATTAATAGACATGTGGAAGTCGGAAAACAAGCTGGCCGATTTCATAGATTATGATAAAGTAGAGCAATGCAGGGACCATGGGGGCTGCAGGATCGAAGATGATGTACTTGTTACCGATAATGGAAAGAAGGTTCTGGGTATGCCAGTTCCGAAGACAGTAGCCGATGTAGAGGCGGAATGCGCGAAATAACTTAATTTATTGATATATTATTCAATAAGGAGGCGTAATGATATCTATGCGAAAAAAATATCCGGTAACATTGCTTGTTCTGGTGATGTTATTTTCCCTCTTCTCATCAGTGCAAGCACAAAAGATCGTTCAGAACACAGATCCGCAGAAAAGACTTGACTGGTACAGTCAGCATGCCGGGATGAAGGAAAGCTCATCTTTCAAAGAAATGGACTGGCAGTTTCTCGGTCCTACGAATGTAAGCGGCAGGGTAACGGATGTAGCCGTTGTTTCACCTGTAAACAAGAACTATACTATCTACGTTGCTACAGCCTCCGGAGGCGTCTGGAAAACGGTTAATGAAGGAACGACATGGGAGACTGTTTTTGATCAGGATATCACTACATCAATTGGTGATGTAACAGTAGCTCCGTCGAATCCTGATATCGTCTGGATCGGAACAGGTGAGGCTAATATTTTCCGCAGCTCTATGGCAGGAGCGGGTGTATTTAAGTCTGTTGACGGTGGTGAAACCTGGCGGAATATGGGCCTTACGGATACCAATACTATTCCAAGAATAGTGATCCATCCGACAAATCCCGATATAGTATATGTTGCTGCTGCGGGACACGAATGGACCAATAATGAAGCAAGAGGTATCTATAAGACTACAAACGGCGGCAGATCATGGGAAAAGATCCTCTATGTTGATAAAAAAACAGCTGCAAACGATCTTATAATGGACCCAAACGATCCGAATATCCTCTATGCATCTTTCTGGCAGAGAGTTAGAGAGCGCTGGAATGATCCAAGAAATGAACCGGGATATTCCGGCAGTGGTATTTTCAAGACAACAGATGGCGGAGAGAGCTGGACTCCAATAAATGAGGGACTCCCTGATGCTCAATACAGAGGCAGGATTGGTCTAGACCTCTGCCTGACAAAACCAAATGTCATTTATGCCTTCGTTGATAATTATGATATAGCGGCTTCTTCCGAAGGAAGAACAGATTCTTACGGTCGAGAAACACAGGGCAGAATAAAAGGTGCAACTGTATTCAGATCTGATAACAGCGGCAGGACATGGACGCAGACCAGTCCGGAAGATAATTATATGGGATACCTTTCGGCTACCTATGGCTGGGTATTCGGCCAGATCAGGGTTGATCCGAACGATGAAAATACTATCTATGTCATGGGCCTCGCTCTTAATGTATCGTACGACGGCGGCAGATCATTCAAGCGTCTGCCGGGAATGCACGGTGATCACCATGCGCTATGGATCGATCCGGATAACTCGAATTATCTCGTGAACGGTAATGATGGTGGTGTTGTAATTTCATACGATAAAGGCGGGAACTGGAGACAATTCACACATAACCTGCCTGCAGTTCAGTTCTTCAACATAAATTATGATATGGATACCCCCTTCCGTGTATACGGTTCTGTGCAGGATCACGGCAGCTACAGGGGTGTAGTCAATATCACGGAAGGCACAGGAGGAAGCAGAACTATACAACCGGTTGAATTCGAAAGGGCCCCCGGCGGTGAAGGCTGCAGCCATGCAATAGATCCAAGGGATCCGAATATTGTTTATTCGGCAGGATTCTATGGATCAATTCAGCGATCGGATATGTCAAAGACAATGACAATACGCAGGGGCAACAGAACATACACAAGAACCCAAACTGAAAACATCCTCCCGACAGTACCACCTGGAGAACCGCCTTTGAGAGGTCAGTGGGTGGCGCCTTTTATAATTTCACCTCATGATCCGGATGTAATCTATCATGGTATGCAGTATCTATACCGCTCAATGCACAAAGGCGATAACTTCGAACGAATAAGCCCCGACCTTACATATAACGATCCGAGATATATTGGTGATATTCCCTTCCAGACTATCATGGATATCTCAGAATCCCCGTTTAAATTCGGCCTGATATATGTTGGCACGGATGACGGTAAAGTTCATATAACGAAGAACGGAGGCGAGACATGGGAAGAGATAATGAAGGGATTGCCGTACCGGAAGCATGTATCGAGGATCGTCGCCTCGAAATATGATCCGGCTACAGTATATATGACACAAAATGGCAAACGTGATGATGACTTTGAGGCTTATATTTGGAGATCAACAGACTACGGCAAGAATTGGGAGAGCATTAAAGGCAATATACCCTGTGGTCCTGTAAACGTTATCAGGGAAGATCCGCAATTCAGCAACGTTCTATATGTTGGAACCGACCTTGGAGTATATGTTTCCATAGACGGCGGCGCCGGTTGGGAAGTACTCGGCGGCAACCTGCCTTCCACATTCGTTAGCGATATGCGAATCCATCCACGAGAAAATGTTATTATCGCTTCGACACACGGAAGAGGTGTTTGGGTAATGGATGCTAATCCGCTTTACCAGAGACTGAGAAGACGTTAGAAAAGCAATGCAGAAAATAATATACAATCTCCGGTTTGCCCTGGTTTTATCAGTGCAAACCGGATTTGTCATTTATTAGAACCTTGTAATAAAAATTTCCTTCCGTTTTATTCATTGTCGAGATAAAGAATGAAAAAACAGAATAGAAGGGATTTCCTGAAAGCACTCGGTGCAGGAGCCGCAGCTTTATCTGTACCTGGGTGTATGGATAACAAGAATGAGTCTGAACGGGAAAAACCAAATATCCTCTTCATAATGGCCAATGATCACGCATCACAGGCGATCAGCAGCTATGGAGGATTACTTTCCTCACATTTTAAGACACCGAATTTTGACAGGATCGCTGATGAAGGGATAAGGTTCAGCAACTGCTTTTGTACAAATTCAATCTGCGCACCGAGCAGGGCAACCATTCTGACAGGGAAATACAGCCACTTGAACGGTGTTTATGATAACAGCTTCAGGTTTGACGGTTCACAAGCGACTTTTCCAAAACTCCTACAAATATCCGGATATGAAACAGCCTTCGTCGGTAAGTGGCATTTAAAGAGTGATCCCACAGGATTCGATTACTGGATAAGGCTTCCCGGGCAGGGAGAGTATTATAATCCTGACTTCATAGAAATGGGAGAAAAGAAGAAACATGAAAGGTATGTTACAGACCTGATAACAAACTTCGGAATCGAATGGCTGAATAATAGAAATAAATCCAGACCATACTGCCTCATGATGCATCACAAAGCACCCCACAGGAACTGGATGCCGGATGGAAAACATTTAAAGTTATTTGAGGATATCGACCTGCATATGCCAGAGACTTTTCAAGATGATTACAGTACAAGGAGTGATGCTGCGAAGCGACAAGAGATGAGTATAACAGGCCATATGAATTTTGCTTATGACCTGAAGTACACCGGAATGAATGAAACTGAAGAGCCTGACTGGGGTGAGAGTCTGATGAAAAAACAGTTCGAAAGAATGGATCAGGAACAATTGAAGACTTGGAATGACGCTTATAGTCCGGGAAACAGAGAATTCAAGGAAGCTGATTTAGAAGGAGATGAGGTAAGTAACTTTATATATCAGAAATATATTAAAGACTACCTGAGATGCGTAAAATCGGTCGATGAGAATATCGGGCGTGTTCTGGATTATCTTGATGAATCAGGACGGTCCGATAATACGGTTGTCACTTATACTTCCGACCAGGGATTTTACCTCGGAGAACACGGCTGGTATGATAAAAGGTTTATGTACGAGGAATCGCTCAGAATGCCCCTTGTCGTCAGGTATCCGGATTTTATATCTGAAGGCAAAGTCAATACTGATATAGTGTTAAATATTGATTTTGCACCGACTCTTCTATCCCTCGCAGGTGTAAGTCCCCCGGATGAAATGCAGGGTGAGGCATTTAAAGCCGGTTTGCAAGGGAATATGCCAAGAGATTGGCAAAGCTCCATGTATTATCATTATTATGAATTTCCCGCTGTTCACCAGGTTAAAAGGCATTATGGGATCCGTACCAACAGGTATAAGTTGATCCATTTTTACTATGACATTGATGTATGGGAGCTTTACGATCTCCGGGATGATCCGAATGAGCTGAACAACCTGTATGATAATGAAAATTACGAAAGTATAGTAATCGATCTAAAGAAGGAACTGCTGGAATTAAGAGAGAAATACGGAGATTCGGACTAATTAGCAGCAGAATACCGCAGAAAATAGGTATAGAATTTTACAGGTATAACGGAGTTCAGGATGAAATATTCATCTGATAATATAGACAAAAGAATGAAGTGGGAGCCGCCGGCAGGGTGGCAAAAGATAACGGCAATAGATGCGCATACGGAAGGTGAGCCTTTCAGAGTGATTACCGGAGGATTCCCGGAAATCCGGGGTGATACTATTCTTGAGAAAAGAAAATACGTTCAAAAGAATTTCGATCACCTCAGGACAGCGCTGATGTGGGAACCAAGAGGCCATGCAGATATGTATGGCTGCCTTGTTATACCGCCGGTATCTCAAGAAGCCGATCTCGGGATTCTTTTCCTCCATAATGAAGGATATAGTACTATGTGTGGTCATGGGATAATAGGAATAACTAAAGTAGTACTTGAGACAGGAATGCTTCCAATATCAGAACCTGTAACCACAGTCCGGATCGATACCCCGGCAGGGCTGGTTACCTCTTTTGCCAGGATTGTGAACGGAACTGTAAATAGTGTTTATTTCCATAATGTACCTTCATTTGTACTTGTGTTAGAACAAGATGTTGAAATTCCGGGTATGGGCAGTATTAGGTATGATGTCGCGTTCGGGGGGGCTTTTTATGCCATTGTTAAGGCGCTTGATGCAGATGTAGGGCTGACCACCGGAGATTTTCGGGAACTGATCGATAAAGGTATGAAGATAAAACATACCGTTATGGATTCGTTAGAGATAAAGCACCCCTATGAAGAAGACCTTAATTTTCTGTATGGTACTATCTTTACTGGTGATCCTGTCCAGGAAGATTCTGACAGCCGGAACGTATGCATCTTTGCCGATGGTGAAGTAGACAGATCACCAACAGGCACCGGAGTAAGTGCACGAATGGCACTACACTATGCGAAAAACGAAATAGAAATCGGGCAGACCGTAAAGATCGAAAGCATAATAAACAGCAGATTCACAGGAAAGGTGATTGAGAAGACCAGCTTCGGCGGATATGATGCCGTGGTCCCGGAAGTAGATGGAGCCGCATACATAACAGGGCAAAATGAGTTTTATATTGATCCCGAAGATCCTCTAAAGAATGGTTTTATATTAAGATAGGGAAATCATATGATGAAAAAAATGATATTCTTAATGACTGTGTTTTCAGTATTAAATCTATCCCCTCTGTATTCCCAGACTGATGATCCAACATTCCTTAATTTAAATAGAATCTTCAGTTCTGATGAGTTTTCTCAGGAGAGATTTGGTCCGGCGAGATGGCTTGAGGATGGTTCGGGCTATGCAACCCTCGAACCCTCAGAACAAGCTGCAGGGGGATATGACATAATCAGGTATAATCCCCGTGCGGGTAGTAGAGAGGTACTTGTATCGGCACAATACCTTGTTCCGGACGGGAATAAAGAACCAATAGAGATAGCCGGTTATTCATGGTCACCGGATGGGAACATTCTCCTGATTTTTACGAATACGAAAAGAGTATGGAGGAGAAATACTAGGGGTGATTACTGGACATTGGACCTGGAAACAAAGAAACTCACACAATTAGGTGGCAAAGCCGAACCTTCAACACTTATGTTCGCAACCTTTTCTCCGGATAGTAAAAGAATAGGATATGTCAGTCTGAACATTATTTATGTCGAGGATATAAATAGTAACAGGATAAAGGCTTTGACTGATGATGGTTCGGATACGACCATTAACGGGACATTTGACTGGGTTTATGAGGAAGAACTTGGTTTGCGGAATGGTATCCGTTGGAGCCCGGATAGCAGGAAAATAGCTTTCTGGCAGCTTGATGTCGAGGATGTTGGTGAATTCTACATGATAAACAATACCGATTCGATATATTCAAAAATAATACCGGTCCAGTACCCTAAGGTCGGCACTACAAATTCTGCCGGAAAGGTGGGTGTTGTCGGTATTGAAGATGGAGATATTACATGGATGAATGTTCCGGGTGATCCCAGGAATAATTATATTGCGAGGATGGACTGGGCGGCAAACAGTGATGAGATACTGATTCAGCAGCTAAACAGGCTTCAGAACACTAACCGCGTAATGATGTGTGATGTTTCCACGGGCTCGACCAGGACAATTTTTGTTG
>JANQEH010000108.1 GCA_028278455.1 bacterium | reverse complement strand
GCATTTTCACAATGCTGCATGGGATAAAAAACAGAATTTACATAGGGACAGATCACGGATTGAATATTTTTGATCCGTTGCAGGAGTCATTCGAGAATATATATCTGGGATCTTCAATGAATGAAACCGGTTATAAAGGTCCTGTAAAAGTAGTTATTAATGATTCCGATAGTTCTTGTTTATGGATCGGTACAGAAAATGGATTATATAATTATGAAACTGATTCTGGCAAAGCACAACATATTGACTTCGTTAAAGATCTAGGAATTGATGGGACAAATAATATTACCTGCCTCATGCAAAATTCGGACGGTAAAATAATTGCCGGCACAGTCGATAAGGGGATTATTGTATATGATCCGGAAAATAAAGAGATCGATCATCATTATCAGGACAATGAACAGAGATCATCAATAAGAATTGAAAACAATGAGATAAATAGCCTGTATAGAGACAGCAAAGACAGAATCTGGATTGGGACAAACAACGGAATCACCTGTATTGATAATCAGTCTTTTTCAATGATTGAGAATATTGTTTTCACAATGGCTCAGCAGAATCGAATCAACAGGATAATTGAGACTGCCAATGGCGATATTTGGTTCGGGACCGGATTCGGTATTGTAAAGAAGGAAGCAAAAACAAACAGGTTCATCAGGTTAAGCAATAAGAGAGATAATCTACTGAGTATCAGCGATAACAGGATACAGTCGTTATATATTGACAGGGATGGACTATTCTGGATAGGTACACTGGGCAGCGGTGTAAATAAGCTGGAACTAAACAACCAATTGTTCTCTTATGTAGGCCCTGTCTCGCATCCGGAATTCCCCGTTAGTGCAGTAAGGGGATTGTATGGGGATGATCGAAATAATATCTGGATAGGGACAGATAATCACAGGTTAAAAGTATTTAATCGACTGGAAGATAAGCTGGTAGATTTTGATCGCTATTTGGGCGTGAACAGTCCTGAGAATTTTGTTGGTGTTTTTACAATTACAAGAGATGTTGACGGTAATTACTGGTTTGGAACATCAGGTCAGGGATTGTTTATATATGATATTACTAATAGTAATATAACACGTTTCGATCTTGGAATTGATGTACCGAGATTTTCCTATTTCAATTTTATAAGATCGGTATTTTTCGACAAAGAAGGAGGAGCATGGATTGGTACTGGCTATGGTTTGGTCTATATTGACAGAGATTCAGGTGATATAATCCATTTTAACCAAAATGATGAAGTATCTAATTTAAGTAATAATGATGTTTATTCTATTGCACAAGATAGTTCCGGTAATATCTGGGTAGGTACGGTAAACGGACTAAATAAATACAACAGGGATTCGAATGATTTCTCTACGTATCATTATGACAATCATGATGATAATAGCATCAGTTATAATTTTATATCTTCAATTCATGTTGACAAGAAGGGAACAATCTGGATTGGAACCTATGGTGGTGGATTGAATAAGTATGATAGTGAGACTAACTCATTTCTGCATTATTCCGGTGAATCCGGGCTTTCAAATGATATAATATACAGCATAATTGAGGACGCAGACGGAACTTTATGGCTCAGTACAAATGAGGGTATTTCAAGCTTTGAACCGGAATCTGAGTTTTTTAGAAATTATGATGTCAGGTATGGTTTGCAGGGCTCCGAATTTGATCTTGGATCATCTTGCATTACTGAAGATGGTGTGATAGTATTTGGAGGAATGCAGGGGGTTAGTTATTTCTGCCCCGATAGCATTACTATAAATCGTAATCCTCCCGATATTGCCCTAACAGGGCTTCTTGTATCTAACGATCCGATTGAGGTGAATGATGATATGAGGTATGGAATCCAGCTTGAGAAGTCGATCCTGGCTTCTGAGGAGATAACAATAGGTCATGAAGTGACAAATTTTACAATAAAATTTTCAGCTCTTGGCTTTGTGAATCCGGGAAACAACTACTATTCGTACAGGATAAGAGAAATTGATGACAACTGGAACCAGCTTGGAAGAGATCACAGTATTCATTTTTCGAAATTAAAACCCGGTACATATACTCTGGACATTATTGGTTCAAACAGCGATGGTGTTTGGAACTACGAAGGACGAACTGTCAGGTTGATGGTCAAACCGGCATATTGGAATACTCTTTTTTTTAAATTGATTGTATTATTCTCTTTAGTTGCGATTGCTATCACTACCTATAAATGGAGAATGGCCGACATAAAGAAAAGAAATACAAAGCTTGAAGATCAGATCAATGAAAGAATTAGAGTTGAAAGTATACTCAGATCCCGAGAAGAAGAAATTGAAAAACTTACTGAAAATCTGAAGATCGGCATCTTCAGGATCGGATTTCGGGAGAAAACGGAAATAGTCCGTGTCAATGAAGAATGCGCGAAAATGTTCGGTTATGCAAGTGTTAAAGAGATGCTGCGGATAGGGGAGGATGATATATATCCGAACAAGGAAGAAAAAGTAAAAGTATCTGAACTGATTGAGAGTAAAGGTTCATTGAATAATGAAGAGATATTATTCAGAAAGAAAGATGGTTCAGTATTTACAGGATCACTAACAGCAATCCTGGTAAGGTCTGAGAATAAGAATTACGGTTTCCTTGATGGTATAATTCTGGATATTTCCGAGCAGGTAAAAGAAAGGGAAATTCGTAGAGAACTTGAGGAACAGCTTCTTCAATCTCAGAAAATGGAATCGATAGGACAAATGGCAGGAGGAGTGGCCCACGATTTTAATAATATTCTTACAGGTATTCAGGGATATGCAGAAATCCTCAATGTAACATTATCTGAACCGAAAACCCGGGAGAGAAAATCCATCAACGCTATAATACAGGGTGTCAACAGGGCTGCAAATCTAACAAAGCAACTTTTAGGTTTTTCGAGAAAAGGAACCTTTAATCCCATCCCGTTAAATATCAATGATGTAATAAAAGACGTGATAGCTGTTTCAGAAAAGATCTTTGAAAAAAAGATAAAAGTTCTTTATGATCTTGAAGAAGAAATTCAAAATATTGAGGCTGATAAAAATCAAATGGATCAGGTTCTTACCAACCTGATAATCAACGCTAAAGACGCTATGCCGAAAGGTGGAACGATTTCAATTAAATCCCGGAATATATATCTTGATAGAGAGGCAGCAGAGACAATACCTGAATTTGATGAAGGTGATTATGTGCAATTGTCTATTAAAGATACGGGTATTGGAATGTCCAAGGATATAGAGGAAAAAATATTTGAGCCATTTTTTACTACAAAAAAGGTAGGAAAAGGAACAGGACTTGGATTAAGCACGGTTTACGGTATTGTAAAAAATCATAAAGGCAGGATACTTGTTGAAAGTAAAACCGGGAGAGGTACAATATTTACACTATTATTTCCCGTAACAAATAAAGAGATAGAACCGGAAACAGTTGAGAACCTGAATGAATACTCTGAATATGGCAGGCTGCTTTTTGTAGATGATGAAGAGTTCATAAGAGATATAGCTGAGAATATATTAAAATCGAATGGCCATGAAATCATAACAGCAGAAACCGGCAGCAAGGCCCTGGAAATTTTTAAGGAGAAGAAAGATGAGATAGATATTGTAATTCTGGATATGATCATGCCGGGCCTTCCTGGTGAAGAAGTTTTTGTGCGTCTCAAAGAGTTAAATCCTGATATAAAGGTAATAATATGCAGCGGTTATAGTGAAGGTTCTGAAGCAAAGGACTTAATACAAAACCATGCTTCGGGATTTCTTCAGAAACCGTTCGATTTCAATAGCCTTTCTAACCTGGTGAATAAGCTGCTTAGTTCAGACTAGGCTAATCCTCAAAAAAAAAGGGCATCAATCGATGCCCTTTTTATAATTTTGGTTTTTACCAGCCAACGTAACCTGGTGGAGTTACATTTTTTAATCTGAGGTATACCAGTAGGTATCCCTTGTGATGAGTCATATGGTCGATGGCAAAAAGATAACCCAGGAATCTTGTCCGTTTCGGTCCTTGAAACCAATCAATCTCCTCTGAAAAATCATCCATATTAAAATCCTTCAACGCGCTTTTTGCAAATTCTATACCGTCTTTCATATCTTTAATGATCTGCGTTTTAGTTGTACCTTCAGGTCGTTTACCGCCCTCTTTCTTCAACATAGTGCCGCCGATCCAGTAAAATGATCCCGCAAGGTGACTCATCTGTTCACCAAAAGACATCATTTCTTCTGTTGGTTTAAAACCATAATGCTCAGCAGGCATAGCCTCGGCAACCGATACTATAAAAGCGCTCATTCTGTCAAAAGAGTCTTCCAACTGTTCTTTTGTTATCTGTTGTGCAAACGCTGTTTGATTACCGGCCGGGATGAATACTGCCAATAATAATACAGCGGCTAAAACTGAGGATAGTTTTTTCATGGGTACTCCTGTTTTTAGTTGAGAATTACTTGGATAATAAACATTTATATCGTTCATTACAATAGAAACTCAACAAAAAAATAAAAATATGCAATAAATCTGCTTAATTTACATACGAAGACTATTTATCAAATCTTTTAGTATATCCATGACAGTAGGGCAGTTTTCCGTTATTCTTGTAGTAGTCCTGGTGATATTCTTCAGCTTCCCAGTATTTTCCCGCTTTTACCAGTTCAGTGGCTACCTTAAAACCTTTATCCTGCAGTATCCCGATCAGTCTTTCGGTGATTTCCTTTTGTTTTGCATCAACAAAAAAAACCGCTGATCTGTATTGATCGCCTATATCCGGACCCTGCCTGTCAACCTGGGTTGGATCATGGATCTCGAAGAACAGTTTAGCGAGGATTTCATAAGTAGTTATGGAGGGATCGAATACTACTTCCATTGTTTCAGCATGACCTGTATTTCCCGTGCAGACTTCCTGGTATGTTGGATTTTCAGTTCTTCCTCCCATGTAACCAACAGAGGTTGAAATCACACCATCTGTTTTCTGGAAGAAATACTCAATTCCCCAGAAACAACCGCCGGCAAAATATGCTTTCTGGAGTTCAACTTGAGCGCCAGCTGGAATGAAATTCATTGAAATCGAATTGACACAGTGCCTTATATTCTTTTCAGTAAATCCTTCGCCAAGAAATACGTGACCTAAGTGTCCTCCGCAGTTTGCGCAGAGTATCTCTGTCCTCATTCCGTCGGCATCGGGTATCCTCTTTACAGCGCCTTCTATTTCATCATCGAAGCTGGGCCATCCGCAGCGGGAATCAAATTTGTCTTCCGACCTGTAAAGCGGAGCATCACATCTTTTACACGTGTATGTCCCCTTTTCGTAGAAATTGTAATATTTTCCTGTGAAAGCGCGTTCGGTTCCTTTGTTAATGATCACACGCTCTTCCTCGGCTGTCAATTTATTGTATTTTTTCTGTGTATCCTGTGATCTCATAGGTGAGGCCGCCAATAATATAGTTGTCAGAAATAAACAGGTGATTATGTATCTTAAGTATGTATTCATGAAGATAAATACAAATTTTGTACTTCGCCAGTTCCTGAAAAATATATCAACTGTACAAAATGGGAATTTCTAATAGATCAGGACTCTTGGTTTCAATTTATCAGAAATTAAATATGGGAATAAATGAGGTTTATGGCTGTAAAATAACTTAACAGATTAACTTATGAATTGAGTTTGAAATGCATAGAAAAATCGCATTGTTGATAGTATTCGCATTGATCATTGGATTAACTTTCAATTGCAGTAAGCAGGTAAATGAAATTGATGAAGTGGATTCCCGGACAAAAGTTCTTTTTATAGGAAGCAGTTATTTTGGATGGCACTCTATGCCGACTATGGTAAAATATTTCGCGCAGTTTACCGAAAAGGAAATGTTCAGCTATGAATGGATCGAGTACGTCCGGTTTCTCAAATATTTTGCAGATCATCCTCAAATTGATAACACAATCAATTATAGAAACTGGAATTACATTATTCTTCAGGGTGTAGGAATTAATATGGGCTATCCGGATACCCATCATACGTTTTATCCATATGGATACTTTCCGGTCTATGAGCCTGTGGCGACTATCTCTCTTAAAGCCAAAGAGAATTACAGTTCTACAAAAACGGTCTACTGCATGCCATGGGCGTTCGAGGACGGAATCCTCTGGATAGAGAATCAGTCAGATGATTATTTTGCTATGCAGAAAAAAATATACGACAATACTCTTGATTTTCCGGCCGGCTCGAACTCACCGTCTCACCTGTAGGTTGGGCTTGGAACAAAGTTATGGAAGATCATCCGGAGATAAAATTATTCGATACCGGTCTTAATCATCCTTCAGCAAGAGGATCATACTTGATGGCCTGTGTGATCTATGCAACGATCTTTAAGGAAGCTCTTGAGAATGTTGAATATTATTTCACGCTTGCTGAAGAGGATGCGCTGTACCTGCAGCCCGTTTCCAGTGCGCTGGTACTTGAAAATCTGGCGCTCTGGTATATTACTTAAAACCGAAAATAATCCCCGTTTTATTTTGTAGAACATCATTTAGCGTGTAATTTAAATTTGGCTTTACTCTGCAATATGATTTTATTATTTTATCCGGTAAGATATTTCTTTATATACTAATCTCCAGGCATAAAACCTATCATTTATGAGGTGAACATGAAACTTTCAAGACACAATTCCAGACTGTATTCCGTTATGGTTGCCGTTTTCATTATATCAGCTTTTATTTTGACCGGATGCGCTTCAAATCGAGAAATAGTATACCCCGGAAACCAGTGGGAGAGAATATCTGATCCCGGATCTGCAGGTTACTCAGATGATGGTCTGAAAGCAGTAGGAGATTATGTCAAAGACCTTAACACAACAGGTCTGGTTGTCACTGTTGGCGGCAGGATCCTGTTTGAATATGGAGATATTGAGGAATTGAGTTATATAGCTTCTGTCAGGAAAAGTGTTCTTGCTATGCTATTCGGCAATTATGTAAAAGACGGAACTGTCGACCTGAAAAAGGATCTTATAGACTTAAATATGGACGATATCGGAGGATTATCAGAACGGGAACGGGAAGCCACCATCGAGGACCTTATCAGTGCAAGGTCGGGAGTATATCACGCTGCTTCAAATGCGGGAGATAATCTTGCTGATGCCCCGGCTAGAGGGTCAAAAAAACATGGTGAGTATTTTCTATACAGCAACTGGGATTTCAATGCACTCGGTTTTGTCTTTGAGCAGGAAACAGGAAGAAATATCTATGATGCAGTTGAATCCGATATTGCCGTACCGATAAAAATGCAGGATTTTGACAGGGAAAGCCAGAGAAAATCCGGAAATCTTAAGGTCTCAAAATATCCTGCCTACCATATGTGGTTCTCAACAAGGGATATGGCCCGTATAGGCTATTTAATGCTTCGAAAGGGAAAATGGAATAATACTCAGGTTGTCCCTGGTGACTGGGTGAAGAAAATATCAGGTGTAATAACTCCCTCTGAGGAAATGAATCCTGATAGAATTAAGGGCGGAATGTTCGGATATGGATATCTATGGTGGGTGTTTGATGGACCTGATACTCCTTCACACTTCAAAAATGCCTATACAGGAATTGGTTATGGAGGGCAGTATATAACTGTCATCCCTAAACTTGATATGGTAGTTGCCCACAAAGTGAATCTACGCAAAACACAGAACAAAGCTGTGTCCAGAACACAGTTCTTAAATATCCTGGATAAGATTATTGAGTCCGGGAAATAGAGATATAGTTTAACTATTATAATATCTCTTACAAAGTATGTGATAAATCGAACTACTTTGCTGTCAATAAAGCAATTTCCGGGTGGAATTGTAAATTATCAGCTAATTTGATTTATTTTACTCACTATCGCACACATTTTGCAACAAAATCCTTGTTGTTTGCTGCTCCACCTAAGTTATACGTCTGTTGAAAATATCTGAACATCGAATATGCTTAAAAATGATCATTCTGATTGTTTTTCAGCATTAAATGGAGATTATTATGGGAACGAGTGATTCAGAATCGAAAGAAAAAAACACAGGCCTTGAGATGGAATTGAAGAAAAACGATTTTGATATCGAATCCTTGAACAATTCGGCAGCTTACTTTGAGCAAATAATAAAATCTTTTCCCCAGGGGATAATCGCATTGGATTTGAAAGGCACCATTAATTTCTGCAATGAGCACTTCCTGAAAATAACCGGTTTCACGAAAGATGATATAGTAGGGAAGCATTTCACAAAAATGCCTACCCTGAGAAAACAGGATATTAAATTCTTTGAAGAAATTTTTGATAAACTTATAAAAAGAAGAGCAAAAAAACCTATTGAGTTTTCCTGGATTCATAAAAATGGATCCAAACGTTCCGGTGAGGCTTTTGTAAACCAACTTAAAAATAAGAACAGGAAGACAACCGGGCTGTTGCTCTATCTGACGGATATCACAAAAAGGAAAGAGGCAGAGAAACGTCTTGAAGAGAGTGAGAGGCGTTATGAGAGACTTGTGGAGAATTCGCCTGACATTGCTTATATGTTTAATAGTGAAGAGGGAGCCATTTACTGGTCAAAGAGTGTAAAAGATATTTTGGGTTTCGACTCTGAAGAATTAAACAGGAAACCTTTTCTTTGGATTGAATCAATCCACCCTGATGACCGGAATGCTGCAATGAACGCCGTCAAGGGAGCAGAGAAAGGTAACCATTTCGACATTGAATACCGGATTAAAGATAAAAACGGTAAATGGTTATGGTTCAATGATAAAAGCATCTATCTGGAAGGCAAAGGCAAGAAAACACGAATAGAGGGAATTGCCCGGGAAATAACGGAGATAAAATTAGCAGTTGATGAGCTCTATCAGGAGAAAGACAGGTTCAGAACTGCTGCCGAAATAGCATCAGACCTGATCTATGAGTGGGATGTAGAAACAGATGAGCTATACTGGTATGGGGATATTGATTCTGCTCTCGGTTATAAAAAAGGTGAATTCCCACAGACAATAAATGCATGGCTGGAGCATATTTATCCTGATGACCATCCTAAACTTGAAGCGGCAGTTGAGTTCCATCGTAATAGCGAAAAACCAATTGACATTGAATACAGGATAAGAAGAAAGGATGGAGATCTGCTGATATGGAAAGACCGGGGTAAAGCGCTTTTTAAAAATGGGACCTTTAAAAGAGTTATCGGAGTATGTACTGATATAACTGAACAAAAAAGGATCGAAAATGAGCTGACAAGGAGCGAAGAGAAGTATCGAGATATAGTACACACATCTGTAGACTGGATCTGGGAGATTGATGAAAAAGGTAAATACACATTTGCCAGTCCGAAAGTAACAGAGCTTACAGGTTATATGCCGGATGAGGTGCTGAATAAGACTCCTTTCGATTTCATGCCCTTGGATGAAGCGGAAAGGATCAAGAGTGTTTTTCAGAGATTTGCCGACCAGCATAGACCATTCGACAGGCTGGAAAACCGTGTTTTGCATAAAGATGGACGCGAACTCATCCTCGAGACAAGCGGCATACCCATTATAGGAGAAAGTGGTGAATTATTAGGCTATAGGGGGATTGACAGAGATATTACTGAGCGCAAATCAGTACTGGAATCACTCAGGCTAAGTGAGGAAAGATTCAGGACTATATTAGAGAATCTAAATGGAGGTGTGTTCGCGCATTCTTTAGACGGAAAGATGATTCTTGTTAATGAAGCAGCATGCAGAAACACAGGCTACTCGAGGTCGGAACTTCTCCAACTGTCAGTCTCGGATCTGGATCCGTTAAGTGTAGGCCGGGAGGATAAGAATGGGATCTGGAATCAACTGAAAAAAGGTGAAACCAGGACCATTCAATCAATGCATAAAAGAAAGGATGGGTCTGAATATCCTGCAGAGATCCACCTGAATTCTATTGAAATCGATGGTGAGCCTGTTATTCTTGGTGTAGCATATGATATTACTGAAAGAGTCAAAACCGAGGTTGCCTTAAAAGAAAAAGAATTCGAATTCAGAAATCTGTTTTATGTTTCTCCGATATCTACCGTATATAGTGATCTTAAAGGGAATATTATTCAATGTAATAATGCATTTTGCAGTCTTCATAAGACAAAAGAAGGGCCTGAAAAGCAAACCGGAAGACATATTTCAGAGTTTTTTCCGAAAGAGGAATTTTCTACTCTGAAAAAGACAATCGACGAAACAATAACTACCGGAGAGTTTTCTGGTCCGGGTGATTGTATTATGCTCAGGGAAGATGGTTCACGATTTAATGGCTCGACGACATGCATAGCTCTGATGGATCCAGATGGAAAACCTTATGCTTTACTTGCAAGTGCGATAGATGTTACAGAAAGAAGAGCTGCGGAAGAGGCCATAAGAGAAAGCGAAGAGAAGTTCAGGTTGATTTTCGAGACAAGTCCCTATACAATAGTTATCTCTAATAATCAAGGTATCATAGTTGACGTCAACCAGTCATTCTTGAGGCAGACTAAATACAAAAGGGATGAGATTATAGGTAAAAGCGCTGTGGAAATAGGATTATGGGAGAATGCTGATCATAGGGAGGAATTCATTAGTGAAATAAAAATAAAAAAATATGTGTCAAACAGAGAATCAACATATAGAATTAAAGACGGAACTCTGAGAAACTCAATTATCTCCTCGAAAATGATCAGGCTGAAGGATGAGGAGCTCTTGTTCACAATGGCAATAGATGTGACGGAAAAAAAGAAAGCAGAAGAGGCATTAAGGGAGAATGAGGAGAGATTTAAAGAAATCTTTCATAATCTTGGAATGGGAGTGGCAGTGTACGAGGCTGTTGGTAATGGAGAGGATTTCGTATTTAAAGAAATTAACGAAACAGGCGAAAACATAAACCGGTTATCCCGAAACGATACGATTGGTAAAGGGCTGCTTACTCTGTTTCCGGGAGTAAAGGAAATGGGGCTGTTCGATGTGTTGATCAGGGTACATAAAACAGGAAAGCCGGAACATTATCCTCTGGAATTATATGAGGATAACAGGCTTAATCTCTGGGTTGATAATTACGTCTTTAAACTTCCATCCGGTGACATAGTTGCTGTATATAATGACCTGACAGACCAGAAGAATGCCGAAGAAGAAAAAAAGAGAATTCTTGATCAGCTTTATCATGCGCAAAAAATGGAATCTATTGGCAGGCTTGCAGGAGGAATAGCGCATGATTTCAATAACCTTCTTGTCGGGATTATGGGATATGCAGAATTACTCAATATGAAGCATACTGACAGTACTTCTATTGAAGGTGAAGCAGCAAATGTTATACTTAACAGTGCCATAAGAGCATCTTCACTAACAAAGCAGCTTCTCGGTTTTGCCCGCAAAGGCAAATTTAATCCGGAGCCATTGAATATAAACGCAATAATCAGAAACACTTTAAAAGTCTCAGAGAAAATATTTGAAAAGAATATCAAGACGATATACGATCTTGAAGTAGATATCAAATCAGTTGAGGCGGATCTTCATCAGATCGAACAGGTATTGACAAATCTATTGATTAATGCAAAAGATGCAATGCCGAATGGTGGAACACTTAAACTGAAAACCAGGAATATCATTGTGAAAGGTTCTTTAAAATGCTTGTGTGGGAAAGCAAAGCCCGGTAAATATGTCAAAATAGAAGTCACTGATACCGGAATAGGTATACCGGAAGAGATTATAAACAATATTTTTGAACCCTTCTTTACAACAAAGGGAGAGGGAAAAGGTACAGGATTGGGTCTTGCCACCGTATATGGAATTATCACTAATCATGATGGACACCTGGATGTTGAGAGCTATCCCGGTAAGGGCACAACGATAATAATATTTTTACCTGTTTCAGCAAAAAAAGTAAAAGCAGGTAAAAAGAAAACACACCTGATAAAAGGAAGCGGTAAAATATTGATCATCGATGATGAAAAAAATGTTAGACAATATACAGGAGCAATGCTAACAAAAATGGGTTATGATGTGATTTACGCATCAGATGGAATAGAAGCAGTTGAAATATTTAATGAACGAAGGAAAGAGATAGATCTAATACTGCTGGATCTGATTATGCCTGAAAAATCCGGAAAACAGACTTTAGCAGAACTACAAGAAATCGATCCTGATATTAAGGTCATTTTATTCAGTGGATACAGCCAGGAAGGAATTGCTGCTGAGATAATGGAGAACGGTGTAAGAGATTTCATTCAGAAACCATTCTCATCGGAACAACTGTCACAAGCTGTTAATAAAGCGATTAAAGGTTGATCTGAGATTTTGAATAACTCAAATTCTGGATCTATATTATAAATATTGATTTTCAATAAATATTGGAACCATTAATATTTTAAATCGTATCAATTACTATTGAAAATCAATACAAACATTTTGGTGAATTGTGATGAATATTCTTACAAAATATGAGGAGATCCTCCTGGTATCCATTTTTAAACTGAAAGATGAGGCATACGGTGCAGGACTGAAACAATACATCCTGGACAAAACCGGAAAAGACTGGAATTATGGCAACTTGTATTGCACTCTCGATCAATTGGTCAAGAAGAAATACATTACGAAGTCCACAGGAGATCCTACTCCGGAGAGAGGAGGAAGAAGCAAGAATTATTATAGCTTAACGGATTACGGATTAAGGGTGCTGAAAGAATCGATGCAGCTGAATTATAAATTATGGGAGAGTATAAGGGATATGATCCCGGTAGCAGAATGACAAGATGAATTCACATAAGAAAAAAATACCGCCGGCAGCTGCATGGATTATATGGCGGATCGGTTTGTCAAGAGACAGGAATGCTATTCTTGGAGATATGGAAGAAGATTTTCTCCAGAATATCCGTAGAAGCGGGATTTATTATGCATATATCAAATGCTGGTTCCAGGTGCTGAGGTCGATATTTTCATTTATCAAATATTATATTTATTGGAGCAGGATAATGTTCAATAATTATTTGAAGGTAACACTGAGAAATCTAAAAAAGAATACGGGATTTTCAGTTATAAATATTACCGGCCTTGCCTTAGGCCTAGCGATATCATTTATACTGTTTTTTTATGTTTTGGATGATCTTTTATATGACCGTTTTCACGAAAAAGCAGACAGTATATACAGGATTTTATCAGTTAGTGAAAAAGGTACAAGGAATGCTATAACGGCAGGTCCTCTGGTTCAGAAGGTCAAAGACGATGTACCGGAGATCATTGCTTCGACAAGATTAACAAGTCTCGGCCGCGTTGATATTTCTCGTAGTGACATCGAGTCAGATATGGAAGAGCGAAATTCTATTTCCGGAAATTCTCTAATCACTGATCCGGGATTTTTTGAAGTTTTCAGTTTTCCACTGATTTCAGGAACGGCAGGTAAGCCTTTAACAGATCCTAATGGTATATATCTATTCGAAAGATTCGCCCAGACCTTGTTCGGTGAAGATGATCCTCTTGGTAAGAGAATTGAACTAGAACAGTTACCTGATGCATATATTGCCGGGATTGTTGCCGATCCGCCTGCCGAGTCTCACATAAATTTCGATTTTATTATTCCGCTGAATGTAAACTGGTATCCTGATGGATGGAATTCATGGGAAAACCTGACATTGATAGGATATGTTCTGGTTTCAGAAGGGGCAAGTGTTTCTGAAGTTGAGCAAAAAATGACAACAGTTGCAAAGGAAAACAATTTTTATGAGTTGTTCGAACCGAGACTGCAGCCACTCCTGGATGTCCATTTGGGTTCATCGGATTATTACTACGATTTTATTAACGATGGAAAGAATGACAGGAAAGTTGTTACGGCATTGGCGATAGTTGGAATTGTAGTTCTGCTAATTGCCTGTTTCAATTTTATAAACCTCTCAACTGCGCGAGCTTCAAAACGGGCCAGAGAAGTTGGGATGAGGAAAATATCCGGTGCTGATAAAAAGCAGATAGCAGCGCAATTCTTAGGAGAGTCTGTTATTGTCACTGTCGCTGCTTTTCTTATAGCATTGTTTTTTATAAAAATCTCCGTACCTTTTCATGCTAATATTCTTGGGAAATATCTGGATTTCGGATTTTTAAGCAGGATATCTGAATTCTCTTTGCTGTTTGGAGTATCAATCCTGATAGGAATCATATCAGGCATTTATCCTGCTTTCGTGATCTCATCATTCCAACCGGTGAAAGTCTTAAAAGGAGAATTGAGAACTGGAAATTCAGGGATATTTATGCGCCGTCTGTTAATAATAATGCAATTCTCTATCACAATTACACTGGTTATTGCAGCTATTTCAGTATATGCTCAGATCGAGTATTTAAAATCTCTGAATCTTGGTTACGACAGAAACAGACTTGTAGCCGTCCGCAGCTTAATAAGGTCAGGAGATGATCTGCTTTCGGAAAGGATCTCAAATATGCCTGAAGTTGTCTCTACCGGAAGGATAAACGCTCTCCCGGCGCCAAATTTTTACAGAGTGCAGATCATACCAGAGGGTACTGACAGGAAGGACAGTTATACTGCATCACAGATGGAAATAAATGAAACACTTTTTAATACGTTTTCGATCTCTATATCAGAAGGGAGGAATTTTTCCAGGGATTTTGCCCTTGACACAGTAAACAGCGTAATCGTGAACAGAACTCTTGCGGAAAAAGCAGGTTGGAGTGAACCTATTGGCAAAAATCTTGATGTTGTCGATGGTGAAGGCAGAGCAATTCCTCATAACGTTATAGGAGTAATTGATGACTTCCACTACCTGACACCAAGACAAGCAATTGAACCTATGCTGTTTTTGTGTAACTGGAGAAGAGCCATTTACCTGACTGCCAGACTCGATCAGAGTCCGGTCAA
Organism: bacterium; assembly: GCA_028278455.1. Classification (GTDB taxonomy): domain Bacteria; phylum SM23-31; class SM23-31; order SM23-31; family SM23-31; genus JANQEH01. Next base: position 2,515 of record JANQEH010000108.1, on the reverse strand, counting down.
CGAGACAATTAAAAAAATCGAGAATATTTTTAAAGAAGTATCACCGGATAGAGAATTCAGGTATTATTTCCTTGATGAAATCTTTGACGGGTATTTTGACAGTGACAGGTACTTCGGGGAGATCGTTGGAATATTCAGCGGAATAGCAATTTTTATTGCCTGTCTTGGGTTGATCGGACTTGCCTCATATACTATCGAACAGCGCCGCAAAGAAATAGTTATCCGAAAGGTACTGGGAAGCAATAGAAACAGCATAGTTTATCATCTAAGTTCTGAATTCCTCAAATATGTCGTTATCGCGAACCTGTTAGCATGGCCTGCAGCCTATTTTGCAGTTCAGGTCTGGCTGGACGATTTTGCATATAAGATGTCTTTTTCACCAATTCCTTCATTAATTGCAGGCGGAGGCGCAGTGCTTATCGCATTATCAACAATTTTATACCAGACAATGAAAGTTGCCTCATCAAATCCAACAGATTCTCTGCAGTATGAATGATAACTCAACTGAGAAGACTTTATAGATCATGGAACTAAAAAAGACTGTATTTACTCTGTTTATATTCACCATAATAATTGTCTATACAAATCTTGCATCATCACTGGCTAATATCACCGAGTTTGAGCGATCAGCCGCAATTTGTATGAAATCCGATCTGGAAGTTCAAATCATGGAAAAAATTGCTTTTCACTCGAACCGGAATGGGAATACTCAGATTTATATAATGAACGTTGATGGCAGCGAAACTAGACAATTGACTTCCGGTGAGTTTTCCTGTACAGGTCCAAAGATCTCACCTGACGGATCCAGAATCATTTATACATCTGAAGTCAACGGAGATTATTATCTTTATATAATGAATTCTGACGGCAGCGACCGGAAAAGATTGACGAACAGTATCGGAGAAGAAGCTGATCCATCCTGGTCTTCTGACGGATCATTTGTGTATTTTCGAAAAGAAGGTTCAAACGGGATGAGCTATTTTAAATCGGAATTAAACAATGCAACTATAGATAAGATCATTGACTTACCGGAAAAAAGCAGATCTTTTGTGATCTCTCCTAATGATAATAAGATATTATATACTATCACTAAGGATGGATTCTACGAGATCCGGATGATGAATTTTGACGGTACTGATGATCACAGGATTTGCAGCAAAAAGGGTTATCCTATGAAACCAAGCTGGTCACCTGACGGTAAGAAGATTGCATATTCATTCTCGAATAAACCTCCATGGAGGGGAGGAACTTCAGAAATATATATTATGATGTCTGATGGAAGCAACGATATAAAGCTAACTGATAAGAATACCGTATCAGAGTATCCTGGTTGGTCTCCCGACGGAAAATCAATTATTTTTCAGTCTTACAAAGATGGTAATTTCGATCTGTATCAGTTAGAAGTAAATGGCGGAAAGATTAAACAGCTGACTATAACAGATACCTTCGAAGGTGTACCTGACTGGGGTAACATAAAACGATAGTACTTTTTCTTTATTTTCCCCCAAATAAATAATTCGCCTATTTCCTTTTCATGAAATCCTAAATAGAATTTGTCAGATTTTTATAGGATATTTTGGAATAAATTCCATAATATCCAGTATAAGATATATTAAGGCGCAATTCGATTATCAGGGGGTGAAATGGAGAGGCTTGCTTCTGCGGCAGCATTTCTGATGTTGGCTACTGTATTAATTTTCGTTTTTAATTCCAAAAAATCTAATAATCCGGGCGATAGTAACACCCCGCTTATCAATGATTCGTCAGAAGAGTTCCAATCCCAGAGGTTTTATAAAGCAGGTAAAACTGCTGAATCTGCATATTATCGTGCATTTAAATTATCGAAGGAAATCGGAGCAAGCCGGACAGATTTAAATGCGCCCGATATTTGGGAGGGTATAGGACCGGTTAATCAAGGGGGAAGGACAATTGCTCTTGAAGTTGATCCTAACAATCCAAACACCGTATATGCCGGTGCAGCATCAGGAGGTCTTTGGAAAATGTCAAGCATAGGCACCGGTAGATATGACTATTTCTGGGAACGGATTGAAACAGGATTTCCGGTACTTGGGGTAGGATCGATAGCTGTAGAGCCGGGAAACTCTGATGTTATTTATATAGGTACCGGTGAAGCACACATGCATAGGGATTATACAATTGCTTTAGGCAGGTATATGTATACGTATGGAATAGGTATACTGAAATCTACTGACGGCGGTATGACTTGGAATAAATCACTTGACTGGACTTACGATCAGAGACGCGGTGTATCTGCTATGAAAATAAAACCTGACGAGCCTCATGTGGTTTTTGCAGGTACAACTGAAGGTTTATACAGGACATTAGATGCAGGTGAATCATGGGAACTGGTACTGGATGTTTTGATGGTAATGGATATAGATTTCGATCCGTCAGATCCGGAAAGGATATTTGCAGGCTGCGGTAATGTTGGGACTCCCCATTCGGGAATCTACAGATCCGAAGATGGAGGTACGATTTGGGAAAGACTTTCGGA
>JANQEH010000062.1 GCA_028278455.1 bacterium | reverse complement strand
TTCAATTCCCTGCAGGGCAGCTTTCTCTGCCCAGTAAAATACCATTTTCATGTCTTTCTCGACGCCCTGGCCTTCATAATACATGAGACTGCACATGTATTGTGCTTCGGCCATGCCAAGTACGGCTGCCTTTTCAAGGAATTGAAAGGCTTCCTTATAATTCTGCTCAACTCCTTCGCCGTAATAATAAGCACTTCCTTTTTTATACAGTTCATCTGCTGACTGAGCGGTGGCGTTGGTGAAAAGGGTGGAGGTAATAAGGAATATTAAAAGATACATCCCGGCTTTCATAGTTATCCTCTTAAGATTATATCCCTTGTGGATTTATTTTTCCTGCCAGATGAATTTTCCGGTCTTATCTATATAGGCGAATTTTCCGTCTGTTTTCGCAACCAGAGCCAGACCTCCGGTAAAATTATCAGCCCAGGAATATTCCGGTTCTATAACTGTTTTGCCATCGTCATCAGCATACCCAATTAATCCTTCTTTTCTGACAAACACCATACCTTCCGAATAGTTACCGGCAGCTTCAAAAGGCAGCTCAAACCGTTGTTTGCCTGCCTGGTCGATAACACTGATATTATCATTCTCATTGAAGAAACAAACCGCCAGTCCCTCTGTAAATGGTCCTCCTCCGAAAAAATCCGTTTTCAGAACTACATTTTCATTTTTGTCAATATATGCGCAGCGGCCTTCCAGGTTGATAACAAGCGATCCTTCGGAGAAATAGGGGAGTACATCTATATTCGATAAGGGAATTTCATATTTCGGCTGAATAACCAGATTCCCAGTCTTGTCAATATACCCTATTTTACCGTCAACCTGTACCACGGCAAGTCCCTCTGAGAATGATCCAACTCTTTCATACTGGGGTTCTGCGATTATCTTTCCATCTCTGTCAATGAATCCGTATTTGCCCTGGATATTAACTGCGGCCATATTTTCGGAAAAAGGCTCAGCATCATCAAATTTTTCCTTGATGATGATTTTTCCTTTTTTATCAATATAACCGAATTTCCCGTTCTTTATCACTGGTGCTAAACCACAGGAGAATTTCTTCCCGCCCGAGAATACAGGATCGATCACTATATCGCCTGATGAGTCAATATATCCGGATTTTCCGCCAATACCGATTAGCGCCAATCCCTCCGAAAAATGATCAGCTATATCGAACTCAGGTTTTATTTGGATTTTACCCGTTCGGTTTATGAATCCGAATTTCCCGTTCTCCCTTATAACAAATAAAGTTTTCTCGCCTGCATGGTCATTTTCCCGTGCATTTAAATTTGTAATTATCAGAATAAGAATTAACAATTTCAATAAAGTAATTCTTCTCATAATTTCCTCATTTAACATATTCAAATCAATACAGGAAAACTAAACTCCGAAAAATCATATTTTGAAGTATTTGATAATATTTTTGTAGTATTTTACCCTCAATAGAGAAGTGAAATCAAAAGATTTCCTAAATCAATTCATACATTTTGAAAAATGTAAGCCGGGGAAATTTATTTTCCTGAGAACATTTTTTTGATGCTGTCGATGATCCAGTCGAATACGGAGGACTTGATATTGTAATCTTCCTGGAGTTTACGGGCTGCTTCATCCTGAGAGTTCTCCCTTAGCTTTTTACATATCTCTTTGAGCTTAGGTTCCAGCAATTCCTTTGGGATTTTTCTCTCTTTCTTAATCGACATCGCCTTATCGTAGTCCCCGTTTTTGATCAGACTGACCCAGTATGCAAAATGTGCCTTTCTGGCTCTTGCTTCCTTCAGGTTGAAATAGAACGCAAGGTTCGATGCCGTCTCCATATTTTTCTTTTCATAGACGTTATGGAACTTTATCGTAATCTCTGAGATAGCCTTAGGTTCAAATTCTTTGATCTTCAGGTATAGTATTGTATCACAGACTGCCTGGTATTTTTCCTCATCAATGAGTTTGAGTAAAGCTATAGATGCAGCCTTAACTATCAGAGGCTCTTTCAATTCATACTCATTGATCACGGTTTTTGCATTTTCAAATTCTTCCTTAATCAGCGCTTCTACAAGGTACTGCTGCAACGCCTCATCCAGTTTTTGGTTTGTATCTACGCTGTCACTCTGGGCAAAAAGAACATATCTCTGCTTCAGAAATACTGCATTCTTTATATCGAATTCTTCCAGTTTTCTATTATGGGCATTCTCGGCTGATACTGTGATCTGTGCGGTTGTATCGAGTGGTGATTTGTCATCCAGCAGATAAAAGCTGCCCGTAAGTTCATACGCTTCTGCAATCTTATTTTCATCTAAATATTTATTATGAACTTTTATAACATAATCAAGAAGGATAGGAATTATCCCCGAAAGGATAGGATTATGTTCATATTTATCAAATAAACCGAGAGTCTCTGAAATGCCGGCAAGGATCTTGATCTTACCCTGATCAATGAGTTTTCTGATCACATATCCTTCAAAACTCCTTATAAAATCCTTAATATCTTCATCGTTTACGTCAACAAGGTCTTCCGAATGCAGAATATGGAACTGGCGTTCATTATTCAGCAGGTCATTCAGCTTGTCTTCGATCAGAAACTTGTTATATGCCCTTACGGCAGAAGTTAATATGCGCTTAGTAGATATCTCGAAGTCTCTACCCAAAAGAAAAGCTTCATAATAAAATTTATCTTCGTTGAACAGGTTGAATTTATCTCTTACAAACTCTTGGATGAGCTCTTTAGAGAATTGGAATTCATTATATATCTCAACAGCACGCGGGATATTTTTTTCATTAACTAGCTGCCTGAATGTGTTTTCAGCTATTTTCTGGTTTTCAGCCTCGACAAAATTCGCGGCCTCCATTTGCTCTTTAGCCGCCTGAATATCACCGGATGATAATAAATTGATTATATCATCCTTCGTGATTTTTTTTTTCTGTTCTTCCATCCTAAATAATCAATTGTTCAGATTAAATACTTAAAGATACATAGATAAGACAATTTTATTTAAGCAGCTTGGAAAAGAATCCCTCTTTGCTGTATATGAACTCTCTTTTTATCTCATTCGCGAGTTCTTTTTCACCTTTATCTTTAAATTCTTTCATCAAAGCCTTAACAGTCTGGTCAACTTTCTTATTAGGTATATTGAAGGTCTTGGCTATAGAAGAAGCATTCGCAAAATCACGGGCTTTTAGTTTAGCTTTAAAGAGATCCCAGGCATCATCAGCAAGAATGCTGGGATTTATTTTAAAGTCCTTTCCAAACATAAGGGCACGGGCAAGCATTTTGTTCCTGATATACTCATCATATTTGTTCTTTGCTATCGGAGCAGCATAACCTGGTTCGAGTTTATATACTTTCATTATACTTTTAGCTATCTCAACGTTATCATCCCTTAACTGGTCTTCAAATGCTTTTTTTACTATTGGCAGATAATGCTCCTGGGTAAGCTTGAAATCATCTCTGATGTTTTTTGCAGATTTGAATGCAGACCGTTCAATAGCTGTCCTGAATTCTGAAAGGACATCCTGTAGGACATCTTCCAGTGGAACTTTGAACCGGTCATATAAAGATTTAGCAATGTCAAAGTTCTTTGCCTGGATCTTTATCCTGACTAGCGGGGTTACTGCTTTATTTATTGCATCCTTACTTAATTTGAAGATATCTTTCAGCTGTAAAGCGCCTTCAAACCTTCCATTATTTACGTCGTCTATAAATGCATTAGTAATCTTACTCTGGACTGTATCAGCCAGGATGTTGTATTTCTTCATAATCTTTGGCAGAGGCTCATAGTTTCTCTGTATCAGCTTCTGATTAAATGCCTGCGATCCGGCATCAGAAACCATGTTGTTATTCATTTTAAACTCTATGGCCAGTTCGGCTGCTTCAAGATAAGCTCCTTCCCCCATCATCTTTTTATAGATCTTCTCGGCATTTTCCTTCGGTAGATCGAATTCACGCATTATTTCAAGGGCTTTGTTGGTGTTACCCAGTTTCAATATTTCCTGAAATTCAGTTCCGGCCAGTTCTTTGGCTTTTGCTTTATCTCCGGAACTTATAAGTGCTCTTGCCTGTTCGATATTCGAGCCTGATATCTGTGGTGCTACCTCACTCTTAGCAGGTGCCGGAGTTTCGTTATTAGTAATAGATTCTTCTGCCATAATGATTTAATATCCTCTCTGGCTTTTTCATTGTTAGATTTCCATTTTAATTAAGATAGTTTATCGGATAAAACCTAAAGATTCAATGGGATCATAATTACTATCCGGGAGGATATCTATGAAGTCTTGTTTTAATCCGAAAATGATCCAAAAATATATTAATGCTTTACGTAATATGTCCTGCTTTTAATATTCCGTGACCGCACTAAATCAATTCAGAATTGAATTGATCTTGTTAAGCAAATAATCCAGGTCAAACGGTTTT
>JANQEH010000140.1 GCA_028278455.1 bacterium | reverse complement strand
AGCTGCTGGGTATCGGTACATAGCCTCAAATAGACTATCCCTATATCGCAATGGAGAAGATCTCCACGCCTTATTATCGTATTTCTGTCGGGATATTTTTCTGCTTCTTCCGGTGATCGTTGGATATCAATTGAAGGTTGGAACCAGGCCTCGAGACCAAGATCCGTGATCCTTTGGCGGATCCACCAGACTACATCCTGAGTAGTGGTTATATCGGGTATGATCACCTGGTTCGAGAAAAACTCAGCGATAATATCGTGTGCGATTCCGCATATATGCCTGTATACGCTCAATTCCTGGGGGCTTCGGGTTTCCAGCCAGCTGACAGCCAGGTTCTCGGCAGAGACGATCTTTTTTGAGTATTCATTACCGAGGTGTTTTTCCAGCATCGCTTTATGGGCTGCTGAAAGCCCGTCACCGAATCCCCAATGGTCGGAAAAATCTAGGCCGATGTTCTTCGGATTCTTTTCTTTGATAAACTCTGCAACAACCTTGAACTGGTTTGCATTCCTGTCTGAATAAAGCGATTGATACCACTTACCCATACCATAGAAACTGCCTGAATACCTGTCTACAGTTCCACCGTTATGATGAAATATCAGTATCGATGTTCTTCTTGCCGCCATGTTTGGTTCCGGTACGAGTGTCAGATAAACCGGATCTTCATTATATTCGCGGTTGATCACTATCCACATCTCGATACCTTCCCTTTCCATGAGCTCCGGCAGGATGTTCTCGAGGCGCCATTCGAGCCATTCATTGACCACTCTTGCACGTTCCTTTTCCGGAAGTATCTTTTTGATATCGTTCACTGCAGGAACTCCGTGATCCTGCGCTAAAAGTGTTGTACCTGCAAGAATAATCAACAAAAATAACAGACATGATCTGAGTTTCATTTAAACCTCCTGATTGAAAGTATTGTTATTAAAGAATCAATTTCCCGGTAGCTGCAGGCTTCAGCCAGCGAAGATTCTTCTCAATTTAAAATTAATCAAAATTAAGACAAATCATTTTTTGAATCTGTCATTTCGAGCGAAGACTCCATTTTGCAACCTAAAATTGAGCAAGTCGAAACATCTCAACATACAACTCCATATTGATTCTAAAATGGTATTGTAAAAGTTAGAGCATATTAATACTGGATTCCCTATTGCGCCCCAAAAACAAGGGGCAGACTGGGAATGATAAATATTTCTATCCTCTACCCCTTGCACTTTATCCCTTCTTTCTCGAGTATTTTCCTGATGTTGGTCCTCTTATCACCCTGTATCTCAATAACACCGTCCTTGCCGTCTTTTTTATATGTACCACCCGATCCGCACTGTGTCTTAAGTTTCTTTGTCATATCCTTCAGGAACTTTTCATTCTTCGGCAGCCTGTCAACAACTGTAACCGTCTTACCTTTTCTGCCGGATTTCTCTATTCTCAATACAGCCGTTATATCCGGTATATTCACTTTTGCTTCAGCCACGCATGAGCATTCGTTAATTACATTGCCGCATCCGGGGCAGGTCCTGTTTTTCTCAGGATCGGTTGAGTAAACTAATTTGGTGTTTTTCATTTATCTTTCAAAAAATTCAGTATTATCGGATCTACGAGATCCGGCCTTTCGTAGTGGGGTATATGTCCTGCCTCGGGTATTGTAAAAAATTCAGTCTGGGGGATCTTCTCCCTGATCTTATCTATAGTTGATGACGAGATAGTCTTGTCTTCGATCCCGTATAAAAGGAGAGTTTCGATCCCCAGTTCACCGATTTTCTCATAATCGGGAGTGAAATCCCGTGTAACGAAATTTCTGATCGTTGACAGGATCGCCATCTGGAATCCCCTGTATTTCATCTGTACCCTGAATTTTTCAGGCCAGTCCGGAAACAGCTCAGGACGGTAGAAATCATCGAGCTGGTTTTCCGCCATATCGGGGAAATACATTGTCCTTGTCAGGAATTCACCAAGGGCCGGCAGGGTTTCGATAGATCCTCCGGATTCTGTCGGGAATGAGGGATCTATCAGGACTATTTTCCTGACCTTCTCCGGGTGATTAGCCGCGAAATAAGCTGCAATTGCACCTCCCATTGAGAGACCGAATATATCGACCGGCCTTTCAATTTTAAGCGCATCTATAAGATCCAGTACCTGCCTGTCAAAAAATACTGCGTTGTATGCTTCTTCCGGTCTGTCTGAATATCCCCTGCCGTAAAGGTCATACCTTATTGTTCTATAGCCTCCATTTACTAGTCTGCTGAAAGTCGGATCCCAGATATAATAGGGTACAGAGAATCCATGAACGAGGATAACAGGCTGTCCATCTTCAGGGCCGGCCATTTCATAGTGGACGATCCCGTCAGATAGCCGGACAAAGCTCCCGGGAGCTTCTCGACGTGCCTCATCGGTGAGCTCGAGGACTTCCGGATCTGAGAGGTTATAAAAAAGAATCACTGAAAATATGAGAATTCCGGTAAGTAGAATAATGATCTTTTTCACGGATAGTATTCCTTGTCAGTAGGTTACAGGAGAATAAAGAAAATATATGAAAATAATGATACAGATACAATAGTTTACATTTCCAGACAATTCCCATTATCTACTGCCGTTGGCGAGAAGGTTCTTTATTTAGGGTGAATATAGAGCATAGTTGCTTAATTAAATCATAATTACATAACAAAACAGACCTATCCAGTAGGAGCGAACACTGTTCACTGTATATATATTATTTCAAAATGATTGGATAAAATGAAAAGAATTTCATAACTTTTAATTCAGCAAGAATCGGTTTGAACGCGGGAATTTATAAAGGTAAATTACAGCCAAAAACGGAGAATGCATGAGCATTGAGAATTACGGTAGCGCAGTAGAGGATTATAACCGGATTGGCAAAGCAATCAGATTCCTTGAAGAAAATTTTCGCAATCAGCCGTCTCTAAATGAAATTGCCGATCATGTTCACCTGAGTGAATACCATTTCCAGAGGTTGTTCAAGAGGTGGGCCGGGATTAGTCCCAAGAAATTCCTGCAGTATCTTACCATTGAATATTCCAAGAAATTGCTGGAAGATTCCAGAAGCCTGCTTGATGTGTCCTTCGAGACGGGTTTATCCAGTTCCGCAAGACTTCATGATCTGTTTATAACATTTGAAGGAGTGACGCCGGGAACATATAAAGCGAAAGGGGAAGGTCTCAATATCCATTACGGAATCCACCCGACTTTTTTTGGTGACTGCTTTATCGCGGCGACTGATCTTGGTGTATGCGGGCTGTTCTTTATCGAGGGAGATAACCTTGATTATGAGATGAACAGGTTAAGAAAAACATGGGTAAATGCTGAATTTATAAACAATCCGGCAAGAACCGCAGCGCTGATCGACAAGATATTTAACGGTCTTTTGAAAAAAGAGAAGAACGAAATCAGGCTGATCCTGAAAGGCACAAAGTTCCAGCTGAAGGTCTGGGAAGCGCTAATTAAGATCCCTGTAGGCTCACTTGTAACATACAGCACGGTTGCTAAGCTGGTCGGCTCCCCAAAAGCCGTAAGAGCAGTTGGGAGTGCGAACGCTAATAATCCGATTGGAATTTTGATCCCCTGTCACCGGGTGATCAGGAGTTCAGGAGTGATAGGCGGGTACAGATGGAGCCCTGTAAGAAAAAAAGCTATCATCGCCTGGGAGAACGCACTGGTTTCAAATTTATCAGGAGTAGAAGAATGAAACACAGATTGAATTTGCTGGTCAATGAGATAGAGGATTTCTATACAAATATACGTGATATTGGTATTGTACCTGATTATGATCCGGAGGCAATCAGATCACAGCTCAGTAAATTCGATTTTGAAACACCCGTTCCAATAGAAGATGTTTTTAGCAATGTCACAGATATGATGAGAAAATGGACCATCCAGATAACTCACCCGCGATATTTCGGACTTTTCAATCCTACTGTCCATGTCTCGGCAATAATGGGAGATACACTTGCTTCTCTGTATAATCCAAACTGTGCTGTTTGGGGGCATTCACCTGCAGCATGTGAAATTGAAGAGCATATTTCGAAATTTCTTCTCCGTCAGTTCGGATTCGATCCTGAAAAAGGTATGGCGAATTTTACATCGGGCGGGCAGGAAGCGAATCATTCGGCAGTATTAACCGCATTAACCCGGGCATTTCCCGGATATGGAGACAAAGGACTCACAGAGCTGGGATTGAAGCCTGTATTCTATATGTCAGACGGAAGCCATCATTCATTCAATAAAGTCGCACATTTCACGGGGCTGGGAAGAAATGCTTTACGTATTGTTGATATTGATGACGACCTTAGGATAAATATAGATTCACTTAGAACTAAAATAAGAAACGACCGGGAATTCGGATTCCACCCTTTCATGGTTACGGGGACAGCAGGGACTACAGGAACAGGAGTAATCGATCCGCTGACAGAACTGGCGGATTTATGCCGGGAGGAGGATCTCTGGTTTCATGTCGATGCAGCATATGGAGGAGCTGCTGTTCTTTCTGAGAAACTCAGGTCGCTCCTTAAAGGAATTGAGCTTGCCGATTCGATCACCTGTGATGCTCATAAATGGTTCGCAGTACCATTTGGTGCAGGGATGTTCTTTTGTTCTGATAATACAGTTGTAGAGGATACATTCAGAATTGGCGGTACTAATTATATGCCTCCTTCTGTTGAAGGTACGAGAGATTTTTACAGCACTTCGATGCAATGGACCAGAAAGTTCGCAGGCCTGAAGCTTTTCATGGCTATGGCGGAAATAGGCAGAGAAGGGTATGCTGACATACTTGAAAAAAATGTCGAACATGCAAATCATCTGAGGAACGAGTTAACAGTGAGGGGATGGGAGATCGTTAATTCAACTGATCTACCGGTTGTTTGTTTTACCCATCCTGTTATCGAATCGGGAAAAATTACTACAAAATATATCCTGAATAATATTTATAAAAAAGGTGAGACGTGGATATCAGATCTTCAGATAAAGGGAAATCCGGTACTGAGAGCATGTGTTACAAGCTTTAAAACAGAAAAAAAGGATGTGGATTTTCTAGTCAGAACTCTGGAAGATGAAATTAGTTTCTGATATGAATTATAACAAAGCTAATATTGCAGAGAATATTTCTGAGATTTCTCCGCTGCGTCTCCAGAAAAACCGGAGACTTCGGTCGAAATGACAATGTAGTAACTCAAACTGTCATTTCGACTGGAGCACAGATAGAATTATCATCTGTGCGCAGCGGAGAAATCTCAACATATACAGTATATTTCTATCCTGTTTTAACAATAATCTAATGAAGACACCGGATTCCCGCTTCTGTCTATAAAGCAAGGGGCAGGCGGAGAATGACATTGAACATTATACATTTTTAACAAAGAGCTGAAATAGAATATTCAGATTCAAGCTATCTGTCCATAACTTCTTGATACCTGAAGCAGGTCACGATATGGTCATTCACCATCCCGGCAGCCTGCATGTGGGCATAAACGACAGTCGAACCCACGAACTTGAATCCTCTCTTCTTGAGGTCAGCGCTTACAAAGTCTGATTCTGCAGTCATTGGCGGAATCTCCTTTAAGCTCTTCCACTCATTTACTATCTGTTTTCCGCCGATCAATCCCCAGATGTATTTATCAAATGTTCCGAACTCCTTTTGTATTGCTATAAACACTTTTGCATTACTGACTGCAGCGTTGATCTTGAGCCGGTTTCTGATTATACCGGCATTATTCATCAGTTCTTCTATTTTCTTTTCATTATATTCAGCAATTTTATTATAGTCAAAATCATCGAACGCCTTGCGAAAATTATCCCGCTTCTTCAGAATAGTCGACCAGCTGAGTCCAGCCTGGAATCCCTCGAGGATAAGGAATTCGAAAATCTTCCTGTCATCATGTAGGGGGACACCCCACTCTTTATCGTGGTATTCGATATACATCGGATCGTTTCCCGGCCAGCCGCAACGCTCTTTCATCTTTTTCTCCTTTAACAATAACGCTAATAATTTTGAAAGTAATTTTCTGGTAAAACTGCCGTCAATAAAAGATAGATAACCTGTCATCCTGAACTTGTTTCAGGATCTACTATAATATGCTAAGAAGAAATATCCAAAAATCAAACTCAATTTTTACTGAAGATTATAACATCATTCTCCATATAAAGAATCCACCATTTGAAAAACTCCGCGAGCCATTCAAATGTGATCCTGCTATAGAACGCAATATGGGTTATATCATGGATGTAATGCCAATTCGGAAAGTTTTCCCGGTCGGTTACAATCCCTGTCATTATGCAAAGCAGTCCGTCTTTCTTCAGCACCCGGTCCAGATTCCTGAACTCTGTTCCCGGTTCCCGGAAATGCTCAACAGTCTCGGTGCACGTGATTAAATCAAAGTCCATTTCGAGAACACCGGAATTGTTAAAATAAAATGGATCGAATACCTCTATTTCCAATCCATTTTTTTTCAATATCTCCGCCAGTACAGGGTACGGGCCGCACCCAAAATCGAGGACTTTCATACCCGCTTCCAAAAACGGTTTAATAATATTCACATATCTTTGAAGATGATTGACATAATCGGCTTCAGATGGATCGTTCCGGTGAAGATCATACCTGCTTTTTTCTTCTTTAGGATTTGGATGAAATTCTGCTGGAACGAATATAAGATTACATGTTCTACAAAGATAGAATTCCTTTTTACCGAGTTTTCCGGTTAATGAATAAAAGAGGCCGGTTTGTATATTACTGCAAAGGGGACATGAGACGGACATATTATTTAAGATATAAAACCACAGAGGCCACATTGATTATTACTGTGTCCTCTGTGATCTCATTGGAAATTCTAAATTATTTTCTGGTAACTTCTACGATCTCGACTTCGAAGACCAGAGCCTGGAAAGGTTTGATCTGGCCGCGGTCCTGTGATCCGTATGCCATATTATATGGGAGATACAGGTTCCATACAGCTCCTTTTTTCATTAGAGGAATAGCTTCGAGCCAGCCAGGGATAGCTCCTCCCTGTGTCAAATCGAGAGTAAAAGGTCTGCCTGTATCATGAGAATCTTGCCAAACCTCTCCACCGGGGAATGAGAGTTTGTAGTGCGCCTGTACTTCGGCGTTTTTACCTATGACTTCGCCAGTTCCTGCTTTTACTACTTCGTATTGGACACCGCTCTCGAGAACAACAACACCGTCTCTCTTTGCATTTTCTGCAAGAAAAGCTTCACCTGCTTCTTTTCTTTTGATATTTTCGTCATCACCGAGAGCATCCGTTTCCTGCTTTGCCATCATCCCTGCGTTGATTCTCGCATTTAGATTAGCAACAGCCTGATTGACTTCTTCTTCTGTCAATGACTGAAGATTTCCTTCCATACCTTCTTTATACCCTTTAGCAAGAGCATCGTAATTTACCTCGCCAATGTGCTCGGTAACTCCGTTAGCCTTGAACTGGGCTCCCTGGTTATAACCGAGGGCAAAGCTTTCTTTATCTACATCAGAATTCTTGTCGATTGTTACCTCACTGCCTCCCTGCTGACAGGCAGGAAATACCGAAATTGCCGCCAGTAAAACAAAAACCGTCAGTTTAAAAGTGCTCTTTTTCATTACAACTCCTTGTTTGCGTATTTTCATTTTAAGGTATCTTTATAATTAATAGTTAAATAATTATTCTTGATATTTTTTTCGTAGGGGCGTTACTTGTAACGCCCAGAATATAGGACATATCCTTTTAAAGTAACAAAATACTATAAAATATGAAAGATTTCTTTTACTTATCTGAACAGATGGTCAAATTTTAGCGGCTCACCTGTCTCCCAGGGGCGGTACCTATTAAAGAAATCGATCCTCTCTCCTATTGGTGGGTGGGTGGCACGGAAAAATCTATAGATAGGACCCGGACGTGGATTCGAAAGATTCTCATGCTGAAGTTTCACAAAAGCCTCAGCCCCGGCACGGTTATCACGCGTAAGCTCAAGAGTGAATTTATCACATTCACGTTCAAAATATCTCGAAATCCCGTTGGCGAATGGCTGACCGACAAATGAGTAAAATCCTATCAATATTATGAATAACGGAAGGGAAGCTATATCTTCGAGCTTTTCAAATCCGAAACGGTTTTTGAATCTTCTTAAAATATATCCTGACGACCTGTATACAAGATAGAACATAATAAATGTTCCGATGCTGCCGATCAATATACCCCAGGTTATATGATTGAGAACATAGTGCCCCATTTCGTGCCCCATGACAATTAGTAACTCATCTTCGTCAAGTTTGTCGATGATTGTATCCCACAGGACTATCCTTTTTGTTTGTCCTATTCCGGTTACATATGCATTTACAGCTTCGGTATCCACACTCTTATTGACTTCGAATACCCTGCTTTCCTCTATTCCCGACCGTGATGCTAAATCGAGTATTTTCTGCTCCAGTATTTTATCTTTCATCGGCCCGAATTCATTGAAAAGAGGATCGATCCATACCGGAACGATCAGTATAATCAAAATAATGAAAGGTACAGAACATATACTTAAATATAACCACCAGTTTTTTGGGCTTTTTTTCAGAAGGAGGTAGGGTATCCAGATAAATAATGAACCGGCAGCCAGGGTTACTCCAAGAGATTTTATCGAGTTAAGAAACCATTTCCAGAGAGTCTGGTTAGAAAGGCCGTAATCGTGGAGTCTGATAAATCCAATGTAATAAGATAACGGTAAGTAAATGATAAAAAGAATGATTGTATAAATAGCAAAGTATATCCCGATTACAAAGAACCATTGTCTTCCCAGCTTCGCAGCCCAGTCTCTTATCTTTGCTGAAAAGCCGGTGAAGAGAATAACTACGGGGATCAGGAAACTGAGAAGGAGATTCAATATATAAAGATAATTCCCCGACCGGTAGAAACTCATTGCTTTTTCTGACGGCTCAGGTACATGCACAATTACTGAATCGGGGGATTGGAATAGATCAGCAACAATCGAATCGGCAAGCTGAGACTGGTCTATTATTCTTGGGACGGTCGTGGTATCATTGAGAAGCACTGGCTGGATACCCTGCGCAAAAGTCAATGAATTGAAAAAAATAAGTATTATAAAGATTTTAATTAGATATTTTAACATAGCCTGCCAATGACAATAATCCTATCAGGGGTAAATACTCTGAAGAAACGGATAAATTCAAATTTTAATACAATTATCTAAGTAAACACTTTCAAGTCTGAGATTTTTCCATTCCGTCCCGAGACTACGGGACTTCAGTCGAAATGACAAAAGATGGATGTCATTTCGAGCGAAATCCTGATTCTGCAGGGCAGATCAGGGTAAGCCGAGAAATTTCAGCTCCCATGTCAGATCGTCAATTTGTGCTTTCGAAGTAACTATGCAGCGTGAAAATACCGGTAAATAAAATTATCCCTCTGGCAGGGGAGGCCGTCTTTTCATCGACAGGTTAATGCGTTTCCGTGGCAGGTCAAGCCCGATAACAGTAACCATGACCTTTTGCTGGAGCTTGACGATATCCGCCGGATTCTTTACGAATTTATCTGACATCTGGCTGATATGAACGAGACCATCCTGGTGAACACCAATGTCGACAAATATTCCGAAATTCGTGATATTGGTTACTATACCCGGCAGTTTCATTCCGATCTTCAGATCTTCAGGCTTATTAACATCTTCAGAGAATCTGAATAATTCAAATTTCTTTCTCGGATCGCGTCCCGGTTTTGCAAGCTCATCAATAATATCCTGCAGAGTCGGCAATCCAACATTCCCGGTAACATAATCTTTTAACTTGATTTTTTTACGAAGTGTATCATTCTTTATCAGATCTTCAACAGAACAATTCAGGTCCCGGGCCATTTTATCAACCACAAAATAGCTTTCTGGATGGACAGCGCTGGAATCCAGCGGGTTCTC
>JANQEH010000286.1 GCA_028278455.1 bacterium | reverse complement strand
AAGAGACACATAAAAATCAGCTGAGTACATTCGATACAGAAATTAAGCTTCAGCAGCAGGACAGGTCAGAGCTTGAAAGACAGCTAAAGTTCGCTGAGGTCAGAAGTGATAGGAACGGGATACTTACCTGGACAAAAACTGACCAGGGAGCTACTATATCCAAAGGAGAGGTGGTAGCAAAAATCGCAGATTTCACTTCCTTTAAGATTGAGGGTATGATCTCTGATATCCATGCTTCAAAAATCCGGCTTGGACAGCCGGTAATTATTGAGATTGGAGACATCATGCTGGACGGCTCTGTTACCGGTATCATGCCAACGATAACAAACGGCCAGGTAAAGTTCTATGTCGGACTCAACAACAAGTCGCATTCAGAGCTGAAATCCAATCTCAGGGTTGATGTCTATCTTGTTACTGAACGAAAGAGCAACGTATTGAGAGTAAAAAACGGGCCATTTGCATCAGGTGAAGGAATTCGAGACGTATTTATCATCCAGGGCGATAAAGCATATAAAAGAAAAGTACGCCTTGGCCTTTCAAATTTCGACTGGTTCGAGGTAGTAGAGGGATTGTCAGAGGGTGAGGAAATTATTATTACGGATATGTCAGATTACAGCAATGTGAATGAAGTCAATATTAAGAGATAAATTTAATTATACTATTAAAATCAAGTATAAGAATATGGAGTATTAGTAAATGAGCAAACCAGGATCAAAACTCTTATTGTTAATAATTGCAGTTAGTATAACGGTCTTTTCTCCGGTAGATTCTAAAGGACAAAGCGGTCTGCAGGATTTTATAAAAAAAGTTCAGGAAAACACAAAGGAAATGCACAGAGGGATAAATTCTGTCTATTTCAAAGGACGCTCCAGATCCTATTTCTACGGAAAATGGGCTGCAATGGATATGGATTTTTTCCCTGAGACTGAAGATTACTTGTTCGAAGGATACTGGATAAGGCCTGATTCTCTCAGGATTATTGTAACAGCTATCAGGAAGACTATGGCAGATCACCCTGCATACCATAATTCCGAATTCAGCAAACCAGATTACCTGACCACCATACAACGTAGTTTCCCGCTTCCAAATCCATTTCGATTCAATTATGATGTATCTGCAATCGGCCTCGATGTCGGGACCAGGAAAGATAAACATGGAAAGAAGATCCCGATCTGGCCGGTTTTCCCATTTGCGGCTGGAGCCGATTCATTGTATAATTATAATCACATCAATACAGTTTCGGTTAATGGTAGAGAATTGATCAGAGTATCTGTAACTCCGAAGTATGAAGAGATCCCTGGAGTTGCCGGAACGTTCCAGATTGATCCGGTTCTAAAAGAAATAGTTTCTTCAGATGTGGTTTTTAATAAAGCTGCGAAATTGATGCAGCAGGGAAATGAAAACAATATGCACAGCCCGGCTACCCATCCCCTTTTTCCCATGTCTATCGAGGAAGAGCATATGATCAGGACGGTGAAAATGCTGTTCTACTCGGTTTACTGGCTTCCAGGTGTAATCGAAGAAGATTTTACTATTAGGATATCGGGCGGCCTGATAAAGTTTAACAGGAATGTTGAATTCACTGATTATGAAATAAATCCTGAGACATCCGTTGCGAAATTCGACAGGAATGAGAAATTGGTCTACGAAGAAAAACCGGAGCAGCAGAACCTTCTGAATAAAGGCCTCGAAAGACCGTTTGAGTTGTCCCGTGCAGAGATAGACAGCATGCTGAACATCCTCGATATAGATTATGCCCAAAAAGATGTTGCCTCCGAAATTATTGATACAGACATCCTTGGAGCAAACGCACTCAAGCTAAACCTTGACCGGAAAACCGGTAATTTCATGGAGTACGCGAGAAAGTGGAGTGATAATATAGATTATAACCGGGTTGAAGGTCTTAGAGCAGACATTCCATTAAACTTCCCCAATGTCTCTGGAAGGTCTTCATTTGTATTAAAAGGCGGATACGGATTCAAAGATGACAGGTTCAAGGGAGAAATATCAGGGCTGGTTTTCCTGAATTCAGCAAAGACAGTTTTCTTCGAAGGTAATATTTACGATACTATTACCTCTACAGAGGATAAGCGAAAATTTTCAAATGCTAAAAACACGTTCTCAAGTGTCATGTACGGTTCTGATTACCGCGATTATTATTACAAGAAAGGAGGCAGCGCGGCCCTGGGAATCCGTCCAGCGTCAAATATCGGAATAAAAGTATCCTACATATCTCAAGATGAAGATAATGCTCGAGTTAACACGAATTTCAATATTTTCAGGAACAGCAAAGATTTCAGATTGAATCCCGAGATAATGGAAGGTACTTTCAGAGGAATACGCGCAGTAATGATGTTGAGGTATGCCGACATAGCAGCAGATTTTTCTGCTGAATACACTGATCAAGATCTGCTGGCAAGTGATTTCAGGTACTCTTTATACAAAGCTTCAATCTTATATGAGAATAAAATCAACAGCTGTAACGATTTGCATTTATTCCTTTCCGGAGGGATATCAAATGGAAAAATTCCCCCCCAGGAATGGTTCGATTTTGGAGGCAGATCTCTTTTCAATTACAGGGGAATTCTTCGGGGTGTAGGGTATAAGGATTTTACAGGTGACAGGGTATTCTATGGAACTGCTGAATACGTCTGGTCTATCGGAGATATATACCAGTTCACGAGAAATAAAACAATAATCGACACATTGAAGAAACTGTTCAAGGTAACACTCTGGACAGGATTCGGATGGAGCGACCTGTCAGACGAGAACCTCGATTATACAGCCGGTATATCAACCCCTATAAGGACAACAGATGATTTTTACAGCGAGATCGGTATCGGATTTTCCGATCGTCTGAATGCCTTCAGGATCGACTTAATAAGGAATTCAATCTCTGAAAACAGGATACTATTCAGTATAAATATATTCAGATAAAAACAAAAAAAAACATACAGGAGAAAACATGATAAAACTTGAAAGTGTAGATAAAGTATACCGTACGAATATGGTTGAAACTCAGGCTTTGTCAAACATCAACATTGAAATCCGTGAAGGTGAATTCATTTCAATCATGGGACCATCAGGTTGTGGAAAAAGTACTCTCCTGAACCTGATGGGGCTTCTTGACGAACCAACAAAAGGATCTATCTCAATTGCAGAAAATAAAATCTCTGCGTATAAGAATGATAAGAAGCTGGCGAGAATGAGGAATAAACAGCTCGGATTCATTTTTCAGTCTTTTCATCTAATAAACGACCTGACTGTTGCAGACAATGTCGAGATCCCTCTCCTATACAGAAAGATTTCCAGCTCGGAAAGAAGAAAAGCTGCACTGGAAGCGCTTGAGATGGTAGGTCTTTCTTCAAGAGTTAACCACTACCCTTCACAGCTTTCCGGCGGCCAGCAGCAAAGGGTTGCTATAGCAAGGGCAATTGCGGGGAAACCGAAAATACTGCTTGCTGATGAGCCTACAGGAAATCTCGACAGCCAGATGGGAGATGAGATCCTTGAGATTCTAATGAAATTTAATAAAGAAGACAAGACCACCATTGTGATGGTAACTCATGATCAGAGATTCGCTGAAAAAACAGAAAGAATTATCCGTCTGTTTGACGGCAGACAGGTAAATTAAGGAGGTGGATCGTGCTGAAAAATTATGTAAAGATCGCGGCTAAAGTCCTGTTAAGGAGGAAGTTCTTCACCTCAATAAGTCTCTTTGGTGTGAGTTTTACGCTAATGGTACTGATGATCATTACCGCTTTCGGAGAACACATGTTCGGAAAACAGGC
>JANQEH010000262.1 GCA_028278455.1 bacterium | reverse complement strand
TACTGGGCTGGGTGGTTGATTACAAATCAGGTAATGATTATTATACAAACGCTGCCCGGATATCGCTTTCTTCCGATACAATTGTACAGGGCGGGAACCTTGAATTATCTGGGAGTATTTTCAGGTCTGTAAGCGGGAAGGTCGATACCCTGGCCTTAGGTATAACCGCAAGAAAAACAGGAGATAAAGAATATAATTTATCATTGGAACACGAAATTGTATTTCAGATAACGGATACTTTAAAGCTATTCACTTATTCAATACCAACTTACGGCTTATCCGGAAGTCAGGAAATATATGTGGAGATCGATCCGGAAAATGATGAATATGAATTATCCGAATCGAATAACCTGGGCATTGTTCCAGTTTATTTTGAAGATGATCCGATTTCCCCGGTGATCGAGATCACAATGGACGATAAGGATGTACAGGAGGGTGATTATGTTTCCGAGGATCCTGAGGTCAGAATCACCATCACTGAAAATTCAGGACATACGATCAATGATACAGCACTCATCAGTTTAATGCTGGATGATGTACCGGTAAGCTTACTAAATAACAGCAGGGTAAATATCAATTATGACGCCGGGGCTTCACAGACAGAGATCCTCTATTACCCACAGCTGGATCATGGCGGGCACAATCTATTTGTTAAAGCCAGTGACAGAAACAGCAACCAGGCTCAAAAAGAGATAGAATTCATTGTCGCCTCAGAGACGAGAATAGAAGAATTTTACCCGATCCCGAATCCCTTTTCGGATAAAACTTATTTTACCTACAAGCTTTCGGGCGATTTTGAAGATGCTTCAATAAAAATATATACAGTGCGCGGCAGACTGATTAGAATATTAGACCATGCTCCTACAAGAGCAGGATTCAACAGGATAGAATGGGATGGGAAAGATCAGGACGGCGATAGAGTGGCGAATGGTGTCTATATCTGCAGGATCTTAGGAAGAGTCGGTGACTCTACCTTTGTGCTGCAGACAAAAGTAGCAGTTATACGATAACTTGGACAATCTATTGATAATTTGTTGGCGAAATACAACTTCAGATTGCGGTAAAGCATTTCGAGCAAAGCCGTGAAATTACAGATATGATACTTATTTATAATAGAAACTTTTATATATTGATAGTTCACTAACCGTTTAATATTGATCACCCGAAATAAATTACATTTGCAGTTATCGTAAATTATTGTTAATTTAAAATAATGAAAAGATTAGTTATTTATATATTGAGTTTGTTGCTGATCTCATGCGTTAGCGCAACAAAAATGGCTTCAGAATCGCAGGATAATACAGTATCAGAGGAGGAGTTGGCTTCCCGGGAAGAATTCGATCCATCTATACTTTCTGACAGGTTCATTATAGAACAGCCGGATCTGAGGGCCTATGATACGATTCAGGCTGCAGATGTGAATGATCTCGATTACTCGAATAAGTCCCTGGCAGTAGAAGACAGCTCTGTATCTGTCCCGGGATACCGCATCCAGATCTTTTCATCATCAAGTTTCACACGTTCAAATGAACTTTACCAGACTGTCAGGATGGAGATACTGGAAGAACATGTATATCTTGTGTATGATGCACCTTTTTACAAGATAAGAGTAGGTAATTATCTTGACCGGGATGATGCTGAAGATTTCAGGCTGGAATTAAGAAGGAATTACCCGGATTCATGGATAGTCAGAACAGAAGTTTTTCCATATCTCATCCCCCCGAGCCTTATGCTGGACGATTCACTTCTCTATATTGACTCGACTATGGTTGATACGACTTTGACTATCGATACAAACAGCGTAAAACCCGACACTATCCCGGGAAAACACTGATAAATAAACAGAAAAACCTTGTTGTCACCGGATTTCGTAATTTACTAAAATCCTTTCATATGTTGTACCTGAGATTATCCCCTTTTTCAGCAGATCATCAAGAGACATTTTCATCGTCGGCATTCTATGGCCTTTTCCGGTCTGGATCATATTTCGCAGGTGAAAACTCGATCTCTTCTTTATGATATGCCTTACAGCTCCGGTAGCAACAAGCAATTCAAAGGCGACACATTTTCCGTTGCCTTCGGTTGGTAGTAATTCCTGGTGGATAATACTTAATACGGATTCAGCCAGCAAAGCCCGCATATGGCCGTCATTGCCGTCCGGGGCATAGGAGAGAAACCGTTCAATATTTTTATCAATCGATATGATATGCAGAGTTGAGAGCACCAGGATACCTGTTTCAGCAGCGGTTAAAGCAATTTTTATAGTTTTATAATCACGCATTTCACCGATGACTATTATATCGGGATCCTACCTTAAGGCAGCACGCAAATCCGTTAAGAACGATTTCGTGTCTTTCCCTATTTCTCTTTGTCGTATAATAGACTTCTTGTTCTCGAGAAGGTATTCTATCGGATATTCGATCGTTACAATATGTTTAGAATGATTCTTGTTGATCTCTTCGACTATACTTGCCATAGTTGAAGTTTTACCCTGACTTGTACTTCCGGTTATCAGCACAAGCCCTTTTCTGGCATCAATAATTTTTTCAACGTGGGGGGGAGATTATTACTGCAGAGCGGGGGATCGGAGATTTTGGTAATAACCTGATTACAGCGCCTATATCCCCGTTGTTGTAGCATAAATTTATACGATATCTATTTCCTTGCTCATCCGGCAGCATAAGATCAATATGGAGAGTTTTCTCAAACTCCATAATTTGATTTTCATTCAGTAATGAGTAACACAGATGTTTCGCAGCTGCAGGTCTAAGTGCATTTGAGGATGCAGGAATTAGTTTCCTGTCAATTCGGAAAAAAGCGGGAACTCCAGATACTATGTGTATATCTGTGGCACCTTTTTTCCGGGCAAGCTGCAGTAAATCTTGAATTTCAATATTCCGCACTATAATTAATGCCAACTGATCTGGAATGATTTGTAATAAATAAAAAATAATCTGGAATAGAAAGATGAATAAAGATGAGGAGATAATTTACATGAGCGAAAAAAAAGCCCTTCGGATGAAGGGCTTTTTTTCTCTATTTATTTAAATAGATGATTATCCGCATTTTGAGAAACCACAGCTTCTACAGACCACACATCCTCCTTCGAATTCAACACGTGTTCCGCAATCAGGGCAGGTTGCGTGTTTTACTCTTATTGTGTCCGATGTTGTTGAAGCGGTTTCAGTTGATCCTTCTTCCTGATTAAAATCAGGTGTAGTAAAACTTAATTTCGGTGTAGGCATTTCGTTTTCCTCTAAATATCTTGATAATGCTTTTCCGATAGCATCAGGTACAGACAATATCTGTTCACCTTCCTGCCAGATCGGGGTGCTGGTTATTCCTCTTAGCTGTTGAATTAATGATTTAAGATCTATTCCTGATCGCAGACAGAGTGATATAAGCCTTCCAACCGCTTCCGACCATGCTGCAACATCACTACCATGTTTACCTATATTCGTAAAGACTTCACACAATCCGTATTCATCCTGGTTTATGGTTATATACAATGTTCCATCTGCGGTAACCATTTTTTCTGTGCGCCCGAATGTGAATTTACCTCTGCTTCTGGGCATTACAGCATTACTTGTGCCCCCCTGGATGATCTCCTCACCTTCAACACCCAGGTCCGGAGACTCACCCTCACCCTTATTCCCGCCGATATTCAGAACCTGGGTTTCTCTGCATCCGTCTCTGAAAACTGTTACTCCTTTACAGCCGAGTTCATAAGCAAGCATATAGACTTCTGCAATATCCTCAGCTGTAGCGTCGTGCGAGAAATTGACAGTCTTGGAGACAGCATTGTCTGTATGTTTCTGAAATGCAGCCTGGGTCCTGATATGCCACTCAGGGGATATATCGTGCGATGTTCTGAATATTTTCTTGATGTCATCCGGAATTTCGTCTATGTCCTGAATCGATCCATGTTCTGCGATTTTTTCCATTAGTTCTACAGAGTAGAATCCACGTTCTTTGGCGATCTCTTCAAACTTCGGATTCACCTCAACAAGAATATCATTATCCATTACATTTCTGAAGTAGGAGACTGCGAAGATAGGCTCAATGCCGCTTGAGCAGTTTGCAATAATGCTGATCGTACCTGTTGGAGCTATGGTAGTAACGGTCGAATTGCGGTTTTCCGGTAATCCTGCTAAATTATAGATAGATTCCTTGAAATTTGGAAAGGCACCTTTTTTCTTGGCGATTTCCATTGATTTGATCTTGGATTCCTTATTGATAAAATTCATGATTTCTTCCCCAAGCTCGAGGGCTTCGTCCGAATCATATGGAATACCCATATCTATCAGCATGTCTGCATAACCCATAATACCAAGGCCTATCTTCCGGTTTGTCTTGACCATCGCATCGATCTCCGGGAGCGGGTAAAAGTTGGCATCGATAACATTGTCGAGAAAATGGATGCATGAATGTACGGTTCTCCTTAGTTTTGAATAATCAACCATACAATTGTCATTTACCTTCTTGATCATTTTTCCAAGGTTCAATGATCCAAGATTGCATGCTTCATAAGGCAGCAGAGGCTGTTCTCCGCAAGGATTTGTACTCTCCATATCTCCCATATTTGGAGTGGGATTGTCTTTGTTGATCCTGTCCAGGAAAATAATTCCCGGATCTCCGTTCTTCCAAGCCATATTGACGATCAGGTTGAAAACTTTCTGGGCATTCTGTTGACCTGCAACCTGTTTGCTCTTTGGATTGATCAGATTATAATCTTCATTGTTTTTGACCTTCGTCATGAAATCTTCGGTTAGCGCAACAGAAATATTGAAATTATTGATTTTGCTGTTATCATATTTACAGGTAATGAACTGGATCACATCCGGATGGTCTACTCTCAGAATGCCCATGTTAGCGCCGCGACGGGTGCCCCCCTGTTTTACTGCTTCTGTCGCAGAGTCGAAAACAGTCATAAAGGAAACCGGCCCACTTGCAACTCCATGTGTCGAGAGGACAACATCGTTCTTAGGACGCAGCCTCGAGAATGCAAAACCTGTTCCCCCACCCGTTTTATGTATAAGTGCGGCATTTTTGATCGAGTCAAATATTCCTTCCATTGAGTCCTCTACTGGAATGACAAAACAGGCAGAGAGCTGTCCTTTTTCTTTTCCGGCATTCATCAATGTAGGTGAGTTCGGGATGAATTCTCCACGTGCCATTAATCCGTAAAATTCATCCTCCAGTTTTTTTAGATTCTCTTTCGGATTGTACTTTTTCTCGGGAGCTGCAATACACCTGGCTACCCTTTGAAATAGTTCTTCCGGATTTTCTACAACGTTTCCTTCATCATCTCTCAAGAGGTACCGTCTTTCAAGGACTGTGATTGCATTTTCAGTGATCTCCAGCTTTACAGGGCCGGTGTCCTGGGCCTCATCCGGGAATCCTTCTGATTCTATCGAAGCCCGGATGTCAAGTTCCTTGATCTCCCTGACTGGTCCGGGTGTAGATTCATCTATATTCTTGATGTACTCTGGTTTGATTCTGTCTGATGTTTCTATCATAGGTTTATCCATCTCAAAATTAAAGAGGTCTGGCATATCTCTCTCCATCTATAGAGTGCTCTGGTTTCAGTTAATATTATAAGTAAAAATGTAATACAGATTATTAACCCCGACGGCTTTAAAATATAGGTTACGAAAGGCCGTTTGTCAAGGAAAAAATTTGAAAAAACAACAATATGTTGTTGTTGCATTTTTGCATCTATACTACATGTTGATAACATGTGGATATCATGTTGATAACGGTTACAATTAATTTTTTACATTTTTTACTTATAATTTTAACCTCAAACAGCCTCAAGAACAATCAAAGGATTATCATATAAAACCATTCTCTAATAATATACAAATGAGCACTATATATGTCAACATAATTTTACAATAAATGCCATAAATTATCGTGGAACTTATTCAATTAGTTTCGTATATTTACCCGGTCATAAGAACTGGAAAACTATTATATGAAATATCTTATTAAGAGTCATCCTATCAATTCAATGCTGCTGTTTGTTATCCTCGTGTTTTCATTTACAAATGTCCTGGCTCAGCAGTTCCCGGATCCCCGGGGATTTATCAATGATTTTGCCGATGTGATCTCCCCGGAAGTTGAAAGACAGATGGAAATAATATCAAGAGAGTTGAACCAAAAAACCGGAGCCCAGCTTGTAGTGGTTACTATCCAGACTATTGGTGAAGATGAATACACGGATTACGCTAACAGGCTGTACGAGAACTGGGGAATAGGTCAGAGAGGGAAAGATAACGGAATACTTCTATTCAATGTAATTGACCAGAGAAAAATACGGATAGAGGTTGGATACGGTTTAGAAGGCATACTACCTGACGGACTTGCAGGTGAGGTAAGGGATCAATATATAGTACCATTCCTCAGAGAAGATGATTATGACGGAGGACTGGGTCGCGGACATGCTGCGCTTGCAGGGATAATTGCAAATGACGCAGGGATCACTATTACAGGAGCTATCCAGGTTGATTCTGGAAGGAGGCGAGGGAGCAGTACGAGAGGATCAGGCAGGATCGTAATGATCATTGTTTTTATAATCCTTATGCTTTTGGGTGGCGGGAGAAGAAGAGGAGGACTGCTTCCATTACTGCTGCTATCCTCTATGATGGGAGGTCATTCCAGGGGAAGTTGGGGTGGCGGCGGTTTCGGCGGTGGTTTCGGCGGCGGTGGATTCAGCGGTTTTGGCGGTGGAATGAGTGGTGGTGGCGGCGCAGGCGGAGGATATTAATCAGGAATACAATAACAGGAAAAATATAATGAGTAAAATACCTCAAAAACCGGAAGAAATATTCGAAGAATTCACTGAAGAATACAAGAGGACCTTCGGAGATTCCCTGGTATCGATAATTTTATACGGTTCGGGAGCAAGAGGATATTATATCCCGAAAAAATCGGATATAAACTTTCTGGTGGTACTGTCTGACGAAGGTGTTGAAAGATTTCATTCAGCATATGACACTGTAAAAAACTGGCTGAAGAGGAAGGTCTCCATTCCCCTGTTCATGACAAAAAACTATATTGAAACATCCATAGATTCTTTCCCGATTGAGTTTTTGAATCTGAAGAGCTATTACAAAGTAGTTTATGGTGAAGATGTATTCTCAGGAATAGAGATATCCAGGGATGACCTTCGCCTGCAGCTTGAAAGAGAAATGAAAGGTAAACTTCTGCATTTAAGACAGGCATATTTCCAGGCTGCAGGAGATACACGGTCTGCCGAGCAGATGATCCATGATTCTATGGTAACGTTTCTATCATTTTTTCCCGCTATTCTTCACTTGAAAGGTGAAAAGATATCTGATGACAATGTTGAAAATATAAACAGGATATCACTTATCTTTAAACTCGATGCTGAACTCCTGCTTAAATTGTATAAGGTTAAGCTGGGGAATGAAAAGATCAAGAAGAATGAATTGTCCAGCACACTTCAGGATTATACAGCTCAAATTAGATCGCTTGCTTTGCATGTCGATAAAATAGAATAAAAAGATCAGGAATAATAAAAGGAGATTGCTTTGTCTGGAAAAAAAATAATACTGATCATTCTCGCTGTAGTAATACTCGCAGGAGTATGGGGGATTGTTTCTGTAAAGAATGCCTATAATACTCTTGTAGGTCTTGATGAAACAACCAAAACAGCATGGGCTCAGGTTGAAACAGTACTTCAGAGAAGATTCGACCTTATACCTAACCTTGTTGCAACTGTACAGGGCTTCGCAGACCAGGAAAAGGATGTATTAACCCAGGTAGCCGAAGCTAGAGCCAGTGTTGGCCGTGCTCAGAATCAGTCCGAAACAATGCAGGCACAGTCCAGACTTACCGGAGCGCTTGGAAGACTGATGGTTGTTGTCGAAAGATATCCTGACCTGAAATCCAACCAGAATTTCATCAGGCTTCAGGATGAACTTTCGGGTACGGAAAACAGAATATCGGTTGAAAGAAGAAGGTTTAATGAGGCTGTAGATACATATAACAGGACTTTAAGAAGTTTTCCAATGGTGATGTTCGCAAGCATGTTTAATTTTGAAGTTAAGAACAGGTTTGAGGCAGCTGAAGGTGCTGAAACAGCTCCAAAAGTTGATTTTAATAAATAGGAGGGCAGGGATAAGTCCCTGTAAACCTGCTGCGAAATAGATTTGCTATTTGATTAATGGAGTACGCTCCCTTTTTCAGCTATTTACCTGATACCAGATATTTCCGGAATGATTAATTTTGGTATTTCAATTAATTGCTGTTTATTACTTGACAATGCAATAAATTTATAATTTATAACGTCATATAATTATTGATCGTTATAATTTTACAGATCCGGAAACTATAGACTACTACACAACGTAGAATAACATAACCTTTCAAAGCGGTATTCGTAATAATGGAACACTGTATAGAGATCAAGAACCTTTCTAAGATCTATAGAAGAGGAAAATCAAAATTTGCTGCTCTTAGCGATGTGAATCTTGATATTGGTACGGGTATGTTCGGCCTTCTCGGGCCGAACGGTGCTGGTAAATCAACAGCGATGTCGATCCTTGCCACCCTTGCTAAACCAACAACGGGAGATATTAAGATTTACGGGTATGATCTACAGAAAAACAGGAAGGAGATCAGGATGCTGCTGGGATTTTTACCCCAGGAGTTCGGTGTTTATCCGAACCTGGATGCGGAGGAATTTCTTGATTATATCGGGCAGCTCAAGGGGCTAAAGGAAAGAAAGAATAGAAAGAAAGAGATAGATTATATACTTGAACTGACAAATCTATCCCATCTGCGGGACAGGAGGATAAAGACTTTCTCAGGGGGAATGATACGCAGGCTTGGAATAGCCCAGGCGCTGCTCGGTTCACCAAAACTGCTAATTGTAGATGAACCGACTACAGGACTCGATCCGGAAGAAAGGATAAGATTCAGGAACCTGCTTGCCGAAATATCAAGTGACGTCACAATAATACTTTCTACTCATATTGTAAATGATATTTCAAGCACATGTAACAGCCTTGCAGTCCTGAATCTTGGAAAGATCGTATACCATGGCCATCCGGCAGATATCATCAAGAATGCTGTCGGAAAGACATTTTTACTTAGAACAAATGAAAAAGAACTGGCGACACTTAAAGAAAACGTGAGTGTTATTTCGATGATCATGCAGCCGGACCATATTCAGGCAAGAGTTGTTGCGGATGATGTAAATGGCCTTCACGCCGAGCCGGTTGATCCGAACCTCGAAGATGCATATATCTATTTCATGGAAGTCCAGACTGGCGTAAAACTACATGAAGATGAGGCGTTATATCAAAGTAAAAATTAAAAAAGTGATATTATGAGGAATTTCTTCCCTGTAGCAAAATACGAATCAATAATGCTTCTAAGAACCTGGAAGTTCTGGATCCTTGCCGCATTGGGTATGTTTTTTCCGATTCTGATAAACGTTGTATTCATTATTATTGAGAGAGTTGGGGAGTCTATGCCCGGTTGGCTGGTACTCCAGGGTTCCAGACCGTATTTTTTCTTCAATTTCTACAATACGATCCAGATCATTATAGTGATTTTTCTTACAAGTGATTTCCGGGAGAAGGATAAGAAGCATCATGTCGATATGGTCATGTGCAGTAAATCCATGACTAATTTTGAGTATATATTCGGCAAATATTTCGGGATAATGATACCCCTTATGATGTTGACACTGGGGGTGCTTGCTCTTCTTGTAATCTTCAACAGGATCATGAATGGTACCTGGTCGTTTGAATATTACCTGACATATTTTCTGGTAATGAACATGCCGGGCCTGATCTTCATTACAGCTTTTGTTATATTCACTTCTTCATTGCTGAGAAACACTGCTGTTGTCTTCATTGTGATTATGATATATACGGCAGCTATGTGGAAACTCTCAATGGATCATGCCTATGAGATTAACAATATATGGCTGTTCACAGATTACATAGGGATGTTTCTTCCGCTATACCCGTCTGATCTTGTGGGGATAGTCAGTCTTGACAATATAATTATGCAAAGGCTGTTTTACATACTTCTTGGATTCTTCTTTATAGGTATGACCATTTCGTTGTTCTACCCCCGGCTGATGCAGTCGCGGTTATTCGAATGGACGGTTGGGATAGCAAGTATAATTTGCCTTTTTGGGGCGTTTTA
Organism: bacterium; assembly: GCA_028278455.1. Taxonomy (GTDB): domain Bacteria; phylum SM23-31; class SM23-31; order SM23-31; family SM23-31; genus JANQEH01. The sequence continues at coordinate 519 of JANQEH010000262.1, read as the reverse complement.
TATTATGTACGGTTTTTCTGAAACTGAAGCTGTCAGGCAGCAGATCGCAGGAAACGCAAAGCAGGCAAAGGGATTGCCGGATGAGATTGTCGGATCCTATAGGATAACAAATTGTGATCTTGATTATACCTTCTGGGAGAATCATACTCCGGTTCAGGGAAATGCCGTGGTGACACTGTCAAAGGTGAAAAACACTTATGTGGACAGGATTCCTTTCGTATTGAATCCGGATCTGATTGTTTCTTCTATCAAGGATGGAGAAGGGAACGAACTCCAATTTGAGCATAGCGGTATTGATCTTCTTGTCGATTTTCAGGAAAAAATCGGATTAGACGAGAAATTCGAATTGAGATTTGAATTCGCCGGTACAATAGATGACAGGGTAATGTTCCTTAACAGAGGATCTAACGACAAGGGAGAGTCTGAGCTGGAAATGGATGGACCAATACATCCTGCGGCTCTTGATCGTAAACCAAATTTGATGTCGCCGGAATACACGTATATGATCCCCGAAAGTTT
>JANQEH010000240.1 GCA_028278455.1 bacterium | reverse complement strand
GAATTTCTCTGTTCCTGCGTCCTTTAGTCAGTACAAGTGCACTCTCCGCTTCAGAGAGTCCGGTCAGATAATAGAAATTATTATTTGCTGTCCTTGTTGAAGCCGATCGGGGTACACCATAGTTTTTAAGAATAAGAGTGCTTCCGGGCTCCATTCTTGACAGCACATCTTTTCTTCCTTTTCTGTATTCTTCAGAGGTTTGGGAGAAAAGTACTGAAGAAATGCCGAATGTCAATATTATCAGTATTAACGGACATTTTTTCAGAGAGTATTTTTTCATTTTTTTTCCGGTTAGGTCAATTGTTATATTGGCTTATGAAAAATTAATACAGCATTAAAAACGGGCAGCAAAAAAATATACGAAACACCTTAATAGTTGTCAAGTTATAACTTCGGGGAAATTGATCGTGAAGCGGCAGTTTGCAGGTAGAAATAATTTGCATTTGCCTGTATAATTATCTATATTTACCGAGGGAAAAACCAGGAAAAATATACGGAAGGAGTGTCTTTTGGCCGAAGAAAAATGCGCAATTTGCGGGGAATTTGACGAGAAAGATCATTTTTCATGCCCCAGTTGTAACAGGGAAAATCTTTGCGGTTCTCATTACAATTTTGATTTCCTTGTCTGCTCTGAATGTGCTGAAAAAATGGGTGCAAAACCTGCGAAGAAAGCAAAACCTGCAGGCGCAAAAGGAGCTGCGGCAGCCGCAGAACCTGAGGAAGAGGAGGTGCCGGTCGGCGATCCTTTCTATAGACAGAAAGTAAAATGCCCCGTTTGTGGGACTCAGAGTGAACAGAGATGGTTCAAGGCAAAGCTTTTCTCTGAACGCAATGTAGACCTTGATAAACACCCGCGCGGTTATTCATGGGCTGAGAAAGGATGTGATTCCTTCAATCCACCACTTTATTATATTTGGCACTGCCCGAATTGCCATTATGCAGATTCATACGTAGAATTCGAGAATCCCACAAAAGATCCTTACAGCAATTTCCTCATTCTAAAAGACGTGTTTATCGATAAATATCAAGACGATCCCCGGATTGAAAAGGTTATAGATAAACTTGGTGAAAACATTGATTATGATAAGATAAATTACTATCAGGCAATAAAGCTGCACCTGCTGGCTATATTCATCCAGGAATTGGTTGATGATAAAGAAGAACAGGATGCATTCAGGATCGGAAGGTATTATTTAAGACTGGGATGGCTCTACCGTGAAATGAATGACAAGAAGGAAGAAAACCAGAAAGTCATTATCACACTGAAGAAACTATGTGATTTCCTGTCAAAAGGCTGGCCTGAAGTGGCACCGGATGAAAAGACAGCGCTTACAAAAGCTATCGAATACCTGAACCTGGCTTTCAGGACTTCTAATTCAATAAAGACCGTTGTAGCTGAAGTAGATATGCTTTTATTGATTGCGGGTATTCAGATTAAACTGGAAGATACTGAAGCAGGCCTAAAAGGCATGAATAATGTTCTAACAAGAGGACAGAAAACCAAGCAGAAACTCGAAGCACGGATCAAGGATGCTGAAAAGGGCGATCGGCCGATGCAGCCGGACGACATCAGAAGGCTTGAGATACAGGCAAAAAAGATTGATGATCTGATGGGTAAAGCCCGTGATGTGATAAGCGATATTAAATCTGAAAAGGCTAAAGTGGAAAAAGCCAAGGCTATGAAGATCATCAAGAAACTCGGTGAGAGGCCACCACTCGAGATAAGAGAGATTCTAATAAAAAAGGGTATCGATAAAAATATGGCTGTTAAACTCACGCCCGAACCGAAAAAGAAATTCTTAGGTCTTTTTTAAAGGTTCAATTATGAATTCTATGAAAAAGATCTTCATAAATAACAAGAAATTTAAAGATATCTCAAAAGTTTTTAAAACTGAAAAGACGAAAATAAAACGCCTTGTAATTACCGGAATTGCTGTTTTTATTGTATACGTCTATGGTTTTGGTGATTACGGTTTATATCAATATTATAAATTATCTCAGGAAAGAAACAGGCTGAGAGCCGAAGTGAAAAGGCTGGAGAACGAAGCTGAAGAGCTGAAGAAGATAAAACAGCTGCTGCTGAAGGAAGACCCGGATTATATTCAGAGGATAGCAAGAGAGAAGTTCGGACTGGTTAAACCAGGTGAAAAGATCTATAAACTGACACCGGACAGCAGAAAGGACCGGTGAACGAATTACCCTCCATAGTGTTTTATTCAGGATAAAAGTGATCCTGATCAATTTCCGGGAATATTATTTCTTTAATATTGTATTAATAGAATACTCTTAATGAATTTAACGTATAATCTGCATACATAAAATCAGAAATGAACCAGAATTAGATAGATGATGGCTAAAGAAGATACTGAAAAGTTTTCTATAGAGATACCGAGTATACTTGCAAAACTTACTGATGTTGAGAAATTATCCGAAAAAGTGTCCCGCAAAGCAGGGCTCTCGGAAGAAGATACTGATAACTTAGCCATCGCGGTCACGGAAGCGGTCAATAATTCTATTAAGCATGGTAATGATCTTGACACGAAGAAGAAAGTCACTGTGGATTTTCTACTGGATCCGAAAAAGATAACCGTCAGGATCTGCGATGAGGGAGGGGGATTTGATCCTACGAACCTGGATAATCCTCTCGATCCGGAAAACCTCCTCAAGGAAAGCGGGAGGGGGATCTACATACTAAAAGCCATCATGGATAAAGTGGATTTTAAGTTCACTAAAACGGGTACAGAGGTCATCATGGTGAAGAAAAGATAGGTATCATTTTTTTTCTTCCCGGGGAAATAACCATTCCTTAATAAAAATTATCCCTTGACATACTCTTTCGATTTATATTATATTGATTTTGAAGGATTTGGCGCTAAATATTAAAGCCTTAATGCAATTTTTAAGAGAATATTAGTAGGTAGTGATCCGGTGTGGATTTCATATACCAAAAAAATTATTGTCATTCTTACTTGTATCAATATTTGAAAACCGGAAACAGATAGAGCCTGAAACAAGTTCAGGATGACAAAAATGTGTAGACTTAATTGAGAAGTCGAATCAGCATGATGAAACTTAAAAGAACATATATTCCAATTCTTTATTTGTTTATAGGATTAATCTGCTTATCATCTCAGGCAAATGCCCGGGCGGAAAGACCGCAGCAAAAAAAGATCGAGAAACCTAAACTCGAAATCAATGGAGAAATTGAGGAGACTACGGATTATTTCGGCAGGGCAAGGTATATAGGAAAGGTGATCAACAGAGAAAAAGTCAGAATAGATTTCATAAAGATCGAATTCATCCTGAGAAACCGTATCGGTGAGATTATAGGCAAAAAAACAGAATATATTAAAGGTCAAACCCATCAATTCTACGATTTTGAGGTAAGCAGAAGCAGTCTCGCGGCAGGCAAGACAGGGACATTCAATATCATCATTGATATTCCAGCCGAAGATGTCTATTCTTATACTTTCAAAATTACCGGAAAGCACTACCTTTACCGGTAAAGGCTTTTAATGAAAAAACTAAGAGTTCACAAGTCACGAATCTCTAAGAAAATATTCTCCAAAGCGGCATTCCCCAGAATATCCCGTAGTGAAGTAAAGAAAATCGACGGAGAGGAGCAGCAGGTAGTCCAGCTTGACCGAGTTCCTGCGATCTATAATGCTGATGCTGCAGTAGGATATTATTGCATACGTGATTTTAAACTGATCAGGTTCAAGATGAAACCAGAGCCTGAAAAATTCGGTAAATGTCTCAATAAGATGATAATGACCTTTTCAGATATTGTCACTGCCCTGGGTGGTGACATAGATGGATTCAAGGCAAGCGGGGCTTTTTTTACATTCAAGAATGAGCGGGACCACAAAGAATCCATTGGTAAATCAATTATAGCAGCTCTGAAAATGCGTTACGTCTTGAATAAGCTTAACAGGGCATGGAATTTCTCAGTAGGTGACTTTTGGCAGATAGGAATTGGCCTTGCTTATGACAATTTATTTATCCAGGAAGTTATCGAGGACGGCTTAAAAAGGGCCCCTGTAGAGGGCAAAGCCGGCGATATTGCAAAAGGGATAGGCAAATCTGCAGGAAAAAGTCAGATTTTGATAATGGACAAAGTATTTGAGCGGTTCCCTTCGATAATCAACATGTACGACATGACATCCTCGAGGCATGTTCCGGTTTCAGGCGCTGATTTCCTGATGAAGGTGAGAGAAGTTCTTGGAATAGAAGGTCCACAGGGTAAAAGGATCTTTGATGATTTTATATGAGTGAATCCATTCTAAGCCAATCCCTTTTTAACATCTCCCCTTATCCCTCCCGCCTGTGGCGGGACAGGCTCTTTGAAGGGGAGTTCATTTTTCGATCCGGCTGTCGGAAAATTGAATTCATGTGAATGTATCAAGAAAATACAAATCTACTTGTCTTTCCTGCTAAAGTGAGACGAAATCCATTTGGTGCGGTGGGTTATTATCACACATTTCTAAAATCTGAACATGAAAATAGATTCCAGCTTTCGCCCTGGAACAAAGGGACAGACTGGAAATGATTTTCTTTTTACAGGATAGTTGTGGGATAGGAATATGGGCAATTCATAGTAACGGCAGTTATTATTCACATCGTTCTCACGCACGCGGTAATCCAGTGTCTAATATCTTGAATTAACCTTCAGTTTTTTGTTTTCATGGTTTTCTTTTATTCTCCCCCTCATATCGGGAGGCAATAATGCTGAGTTTTTATTTTCCATCGATGTTTTGTGTTTTTAAAATAGCTTGAAAAACTCTAAAATTAACTGAAAATTAACTTGACTTTTAATACAAAATCATTATATTTATAGCCGTGATTGTTAGCACTCGTTTTTGTTGAGTGCTAACAATTTCTTCGTCTAAAAAATGAGTGAAAAAACATAAACAGTAATTATTAATCAGGAGGAAGTTCTATGAAACTCAAACCATTGGAAGATCGCGTTGTGGTTAAGGCTGTTGCCCCGATGGAAAAAACAAAAGGCGGCATCTATTTGCCAGATACAGCCAAGGAAAAACCGCAGGAAGGCGAGATCATCGCAGTCGGACCCGGTAAACATTCAAGCACCGGTGATATTATAAAGCCGGCAGTTAAAAAAGGCGACCGTGTTATTTACGGTAAGTATTCAGGTACTGAAATTTCGGTCGAAGGCGAGGAATATATGATCATGCGTGAGAGTGATCTTTACGCGATCGTTGGAAAATAAGAATAAAAATATTATTAAGGAGATAAAGAAATGCCAAAAATACTTGAATTCGAAGCTGACGCCCGAAATAAACTTAAAAAGGGTGTCACATTGCTTACCGACGCGGTAAGAGTTACCCTGGGTCCAAAGGGACGCAATGTAGCTATAGACAAAAAGTTCGGCGCACCGACAGTTACAAAAGACGGTGTCACAGTAGCTAAGGAAATCGAACTTGAAGATCCTTTTGAGAATATGGGAGCACAGATGGTCAAGGAAGTCGCTTCCAAGACCAGTGACGTTGCAGGTGACGGTACTACAACAGCTACCATCCTTGCACATGCCATTTTTACGGAAGGTATGAAAAATGTAACTGCTGGAGCAGATCCCATGCAGCTGAAACGCGGAATCGACCAGAGCGTTAACGCACTGATTGACGAACTTCAGAAGTTAAGCAAACCCGTCAAGGGAAAAACCGAGATCGCACAGGTTGGTGCAATTTCTGCAAATAACGACAAAGAGATCGGAGACCTGATCGCCGATGCTATGGAAAAAGTCGGAAAAGACGGTGTAATAACTGTTGAAGAAGCAAAGACCACAGCAACAAGCCTCGACGTTGTCGAAGGTATGCAGTTCGACCGTGGATATCTCTCCCCGTATTTCGTAACGAATGCTGATACGATGGAAACAGAGATGGAAGAGCCACTGATCCTTATCCATGATAAGAAGATCAGTGTAATGAAAGACCTCCTTCCTGTACTCGAGAAGGTAGCACAGATGGGAAAAGGTCTCATGATCATTGCCGAGGATATCGAAGGTGAAGCTCTTGCAACTCTCGTAGTGAACAAACTCCGCGGTACATTAAAAGTTTGTGCTGTCAAGGCTCCGGGTTTCGGCGACAGAAGAAAAGCCATGCTCGAGGACATCGCGATCCTGACCGGTGGAAGAGTACTGTCGGAAGATGCGGGATTCAAACTCGAAAACGCAACAACAGCAGATCTCGGTACAGCAAAGAAAATCGTGATTGACAAAGATAACACTACGATCATCGAAGGCGGTGGAAAGACAGCTGACATCAAGGGCAGGATCTCACAGATCAAGGCTCAGATCGAAGGTTCATCTTCCGATTATGACAGGGAAAAACTCCAGGAACGTCTCGCCAAGCTGTCCGGCGGTGTCGCAGTTATCAATATCGGCGCTGCAACAGAAGTCGAGATGAAGGACAAGAAAGCCAGAGTCGAGGACGCACTTCACGCTACACGCGCTGCGGTAGAAGAAGGTATTGTACCCGGTGGTGGTGTTGCCTTTCTGCGTGCTTCCAAGGCTCTCGATAAGCTGAAATTAGAAGGCGACCAGGAAATCGGCCTTGAGATCGTCAAGAGATCTCTCGAGTTCCCGATCCGTCAGATTGTTGAAAACGCAGGCCTTGAGGCTTCTGTTATAGTTAATGACGTAAAATCTGCCAAGGATAAGAACTTTGGTTACAATGCATATGCAGATAAAGCTGAAGATCTCGTCAAGGCCGGTGTTATCGATCCCACCAAGGTCTCGAGGATCGCTATCCAGAACGCAGCCAGCGTTGCCGGACTGATGCTGACGACAGAAGCTGTTATTACAGACAAACCAGAAGAAGCAGCCGCTGCAGCTGCTCCCCCGATGCCTCCCGGAGGTATGGGCGGAATGGGCGGTATGTATTAAAAACAGACTGCTTCAGATAAATTCGAAAACCCCGGCAATTCTCTCGTCGGGGTTTTTTTGTTAAATAATTGTTCATGTAAATTGTATTTATCTAAAATTGACCATAACTACCCGTATTATAGATGGATTTCGTATACCTGATTATATTGCAGCACGTCGTTCCCGCGAAGGCGGGAATTCAGTGTCATTATAAAATCAATACTTTTTTTCCAGCTTTCAATTGAGCTATAAGAAACGAACTGCAAAACTAGTTTTGTATAAACTGTTTTAAGTTTAATTAGGAATTTGATCTATAAAATCTATTATTTTAACTCTGGTTTACGAACTTGATAAATCAAGTTCGTACGGTTATATACAAAAAACCATTGTAAAATGGATAATTACCAATATGCTAAACTAAGACCTGTCATTCTCGCGGAAGCGGAAATCCATTATACTAATACGAAAATTAGGGATTATTAATTTCAATACGTATTATTAATTAAGCCAGACAAACAGGAGTCACATCAATGATTACTTCCCGGCGTATTACCCAATTTCTTATTTTGTCACTAGTTCTATCCGCACCGACCGGTATAACATTTTCCCAGACTGACCATTACGAACGCGGTAAGGCTGCCCTCGAGCAGGGGCTCTGGATCAGGGCTCTAGAGATCTGGGGTGAGGGAAGAACAGCATACTGGCGGCAGAAGTTATCCGATCCGCGGATCGGCATTGCTTATCTCGAGACGTTAATTGCTCAGAATAAGAAACTGCTTTATGAAGAGGGAATTGACTTCTACTTGTGGGGTTTCTCCGGAGAAAATCTTGCAGATTATTTCGAAACGGTTTCTGAAGAAGCATCAAGAATAATCCCATTGCTGGAAGATGATGAAGCTGCAGGATGGAAACAGCTCATCGAGGATAAAGACACGTCTATATCTAAGAGGATTGTCGGTTTCTGGTACAAGGCCGATCCTACGCCCGAAACTGAGATGAATGAAAGGCTTATCGAGCACTTTGAAAGAATAAGACATGTCCGGAATACTTTCACAAGAAACACTACATCTGTCTACGGGTGCGATGCAAGGGGAGATATTTACGTAAAATATGGTGAACCGACACGCAGGAGGGAAGGCACCTTCGGG
>JANQEH010000131.1 GCA_028278455.1 bacterium | reverse complement strand
AAGAGCTCTAACTATAGATTTGACATAGTTTTCATCATCATCTACGATCAAGATCCTTTTTTTTCCCGCATCTAACAGGCTCAGTGGAATGTTATACTCAGTCATATGTTTTATTAGATCTTGCCTTGTCACCTTCCATGCTGCATTTTTGGACGGTTGAAATGCCTGAAGATTGCCGTTTTTAACCCATTTATATATTGCATGACGCGAAAGTCCTAATATCCTGGCTATTTGCGGAAGAGTAAAAAGATATTTCATTTACATTGTCTCATTATTATCTAATTATAACAGGTAGAGTACTCATACACCGTATTATGTTGACTATGTTAAATATGTTTACTATGTTTACTATAAGCAAAATAAATGGACATGTCAAGTTAAAAACTCTTTAATTTCATAAATCAAGATAAATGTGATCTGTAAAAGAAATCCGGAGATGCTCAGTTCTTTTCAGAAATTTGAGGCTAAAATGAATGTTTTAAATGAAGTCTTATTAGCGATATAACCGGATTTGAGGAAATTAAACCTGTTACCGTTACTAAGTCGAAGCTCCTAATATTAATTAACTACGGTCAAAATTTGAATATATTTTCCTTTTGTAAGTATCTGATTATGCTCAAATAGATCATTCCAACCTGGGCAGGACCAGAATGTAAACCATGTCATTAAAAAACAGCATACAACGGTGGATCAGTTATTGTAACTGAGATATCACCGTTACTGAATGTTTATTCCAGAGTACCGGCTCCCATTCTATCCCAGGCAAAGACTCTGAATCCCAATCCCCCTCTGGTTTCCATAGTTTTCGAGAAAAGATTCACCTCAGAAATCAACCATCTCTGGGGAGAAAGTGTTCCTGATTTTACCGCCCCGTACAGGTTCAATCTGAACTTGTGAGAATAATTCGGTTCGTATACAAGCGTCATGTCGGATCCTAATGAGGAGTATACGGAATCGCTTCTCAGATTATTGATAAAGGAGTATTCTGCCTTTGTTCTCCAAAGTCATTTAAATATCATAGTTCTCAGCTTCATGAATTTATATTCGTTAGACCTTGTTTTCCGGTTATCTTCAACTATCCATTGAAATAACAGTTTTCATGATATCCTATTGCATTCAGATCAATGATCTTCGATACAATATGATGGTAAAATTTAAATTACCTGAAGAAGCCAATGTGCCGATATTCAAGTGTTGGTGTTTAGACCGTTGACCCACGTTCCTGACCTGATTCAGAATTTCATTTTATTGCACAATAGATACCCGAATGTTTACGGAAATAGATAATTAATTACATGCATTAATTTACATAAGACGAAAAAGTATGTATCAGCGGTTACCGGGTAATTCTCACTAATTCATTTACTCTTCCCTTAATATTTCGACAGGATTCGTGTTGGCGGTCTTGATGGTCTGGGAGCTGATGGTGAGTAGCGCAAGCGAAAGGACGAAAACCAGAGTTACCGGGGGTACCCACAGGCTCAGTCCGGGCCTGTGGGCGATGAACTGCATCACTATGGCTGTCAAGCCTACAGCAACCGGGATTGCAAATGCCGAAGCATACAGTATTAGTTTTATATAATCTCGGGACAGTATATACACAGCGCCGAAAACACTCGATCCGAATACTTTTCGTATGCTGATCTCCTTGACGCGCAATTCTGTAGTATACATCGACATACCCAGCAGGCCGCAAAGCGCAACGAATATGATATACCCGCATGCCAGGGCAGACAGGTTCAATGCCTCGCTGGTAGCATTACTGATATCTTCCTGTATATCTTCGAAGAACATGTAATCGACCGGATGATACTCGTCCAGTTTCTTCCATAGTTCTGTAAGAGAAGACTTCAGGTCCTCTTTTCTCCCCTGGACATACCTGATATTTGCATACCTGTACCTCACGGGATCATTGAGAAAAACCATAGGGCCGATGCTGTTCTCGAGGCTTCTGAAATTGAAATCCTTCACCACTCCGATGACGATTTTTTCGTTCTCCCCATCCAGAAAAATCCTCTTACCGATCGCCTCACCAGCATTTCCGAGATTCAGTAATCCTGTCGTCTTTTCATTTACTATCACTGCCCTTTCGATATCGGTGTAGAACTCACCAGAAAAATTCCTTCCTGCAATAATCTGCAGTCCGAAATTAGTTATAAATTCCGGATCTATCGAAGTGCAGAATGCCCTGACGGAATTTTCCGATCTCTCTCCCGAAATATCCATGTGGTTTCTCCCACCGAAAATCGGGATATTCTGGGAAAATGATACTCCGGTGATTCTGCTGTCCGCGAGTAATTCATTTAGTATTATTTCATGATTCACATCCTGGATACTCAGACAGGCCATGTTCTCAGTATCTATCCCGGTATCGAATGACATCCAATATTCCACAACCTGGTAAAAATAGACTATGAATATGATCGACATCAGAGAAATAGCGAACTGTACTCCCATAAGTATCTTTCGTGTCAGAAATCTTTTTACGCCTGTTTTTCCGGTCCCCCCTTTCATCGCATTTATAGCCTTTATTAGTGATAAATGCACCGCGGGATATATTCCGGCCATGATGCTGACAGCGGCGGCAAACAGAAAGAAATATACATATAGAGAAGGATCTTTCATCATTTCTATGTTTATCGTCAATCCGCTGCTCTGTACTTCTCCTATTGAATTCACAGCCGGGATCATCCAGCTAATAAGAATGCAGGCAGCGCCGAGTGCGCTCAGCATTATCGCAAATGATTCACACAGGAAGAGTGAAATGATATCTCTGCGTTTAGCGCCGATAACTTTCCGCAAACCGATCTCTTTCGTTCTTTTCAGCGCGCGTGCTATTGATAATATAATGTAGTTGGAACAAGACAAAGCGATCAGCACTATTCCAATAAAAGGAAGAAATACAAGATCCATGAAGTGTTTTGTCCCCGGCATGCTGTCATGCAGGATCATTCCGAGATTAATATCGTGCAGATGCTGGAGTCCGAATGTGTACCTGTCCCGGTCGGATTCAGGTATTATGCTCCCGGTGATCCGGGGAAGCTGTTCCTCGAATTCGGAAATATCACCCTCTTTCTTGAGAAGCACATAAGTATAATAATCGAATCTTGGTGAAAGGCCGCTGAATTCCAGGTTTGCATTGAAAACCCCCTTTGTAACAAGCTGTTGAACTGTTGAGAAGGAGGCCAGAACGTCGAATTGGAAATGCGATCTTTGATCTGTTTCCTTCAGAACACCAGTGATAGTAATACTCCCGATATTATTGAACAGGATAGTCTCATTTACAGGATCGGCCTCTCCGAATAACCGTAATGCGGTTTTTTCGGAAATGATTATCGAATAAGGTTCATCCAGAGCTGTTCCCGGATCTCCGGATTTCAGATCGAAGTCGAATATTGTGAAAAATGACGGTTCGACATACAATCCTCTGACAGGTATGTCGTTATATCCTTTCCTTGCCGTATCGTATAACTTAGAGACTCTTACCGTATTTTCGATGAACGGATAAGTATCCGCTAAATAAGGGGCTAACGCCCCCGGTGTCGTAGCATAGCCGTTCACATCCCATTCCAGCTCGGTATCGGCAGTATAAACCCGGACAATACGGCTGCTGTTCTCATGAAACCGGTCGCTGTTCTTCTGGTCTTTTATGAAGATTATGATCATAAGGCATACAGACATACTCAGGGCAAATCCTATGATATTTATTATCGAGAACTCCCTGTATTTTCTCAATGTCCTCAATGTAACTTTCAGATAGCTATTTATCAGAGCAATCCCGAGCCGGATCATATTCATGAGCCTGCCGGTAATTATAATTATGATCTGGAAAAAGTACCAGACCACTGCAAATAATCGATTTCGTCTGGTTTGGAGATAGTTATAGTATTCCTCGAAATCCCCCGCAGGTGATTCCCTTTCGTCATTGATTATCCTCTTCAGGATCCACTCAGCCATCGCAGGAGGCTGTTTTAAATTCTGATCGTTACTCATGATAATTTATTCTTATTCATATCTTAATGATTCTACCGGATTCTTGTATGCCGCCTTCAGAGATTGTATTACAACGGAAATAACTGCCGTAAGAATGACAGCCAAGCCTGAGAGTAAAAAGATATTGATTTCTAAGTGAATTCTGTATTCGAAACTCTGAAGCCACCAGTCCATCAGATACCAGCCTGCCGGCCACGCAAAGATAATTGCTGAAATTGGCCAGATAATGAATTGATTCATTAGGCTGTAAAGGATTGCACCTTCATTTGCCCCGATTGCTTTTCGTATACCTACTTCTCTGGCCCTTTTTTCAACCACATAGGAAGCCAGTCCGAAAAGTCCGAGAGAACCGATCAGTAAAGCCAGTATTGAAAAGATCGAAAACATCTCTGCCGTCTTTTCCTCGCTTCTATACAGCCTGTAGTAGTCCTCATCCAGAAAGGTAAAACTAAATGGAGCCCCCGGTGAGAACATTTTCCATGAATCCTCGATCATTTGAAGAGTACCTGCAACATCACCCGTATTTATTTTTGCAGAAACATATCTCGCAGGAAACGCTCTCTGATGTATACTCAATAAAGCCATCGGCCAAATTTTCTGATGTTTGGATTCGTAATGGTGATCCTTCATAACACCTATTACCCGATAGTAACCAATCCCCTTTACTTCCATGATCTTTCCCAGTGGATCATCCCAGCCAGTATAATTCAGGGCGCTTTCATTGATTACAATTGCCATTGTATCCGAAGGGATTTCCTTAGAGAAGAATCGCCCCGCAACCAGGTCAATACCAAGTGTCTCACTAAAATCTTCATCTGCCCTGCCGAGGTCCAGCAGGACTTCCTTCCCGGGTTCATAATCTACTCCTCTGCCGTCATAATATCTGCCGGGAACTGTATTTGAGATACTCACTTTTACTATCGACGGATCTTTTAACAGCTCCTTTTTGAATATATCAACACTACCGCCAAGGAGATTGGCATTCTGAATAAGAACGACCTGCTCCTTGTTAAATCCAAGCTGCTGGCTGCTTATGAAATTCAGCTGTCTGCAAACAGTAAGCACTCCAATGATCAATATAATTGATATGGAGAACTGAAATAATACAAGACCGTACCTGATTACCGAACTGCTTTTTCCGCTGCTGCTCCCTTTCAGTAATAACATCGGTTTTAATGAAGAAAGAATCAGCGCCGGATATATTCCTGAAAGCAAACTTAGGACCACTATAAAACAAAAAATGCTAATCATTATCTGCGGATCGCTTAGAGAAAAAGATAGCTGTTTGCCAAGGAAACTATTTAACCAGGATAGCACTGATTTCACCACTGCAATCGAAATAATTGTTGAGACAGCGCTTATTATTGCAGTTTCGCTGAGGAATTGGAACATTAACTGAGATCTGTGAGAACCCGTTACTTTTCTTATACTGATTTCTTTATTTCGAGATGAAGACCTTGCTGTTGTAAGATTTATGAAGTTGAAGCATGCGAGTAACAGTATTATAACCGAGATTGAGGAAAAAAGATAAATATACGTGATATTACCGTTCGGTTCAAATTCACCGCTTAATTTTGAATGCAGATGGATATCCGTTATAGGCTGAAGATACCATTTCCAGTAGATGTCAGCGGTATTTATTCTACCCGGATTCCTGTAATTGAATACTAACTCATCCAGAGCTTTGAACTCTCTGTAGGGGATTTCTTTTTTAAGTACTATATAGGTTTTTACTGCCTGATACCACCAGCTTTCCGATTCGAATTGATCAATGCTCGAACCTGAGATTATTATTTCGGCGTGAAAATGGGTATTGGGCTTTATTTCCTCAAGTATTCCTGTCACCCTGTAATCAACATCCTGAATATTCAATACTTTGTTTATGGGATTTTGATCAGAAAAATATTTATCGGCGATCTTCTCTGTAATAATTACAGAATATGGTTCTTTGAGAGCAGTCTCACTGTCTCCCTCTATAAGATTAAATGAGAAAACTCTTAATAATGAGTTATCTGCTGCAAATACTCCGTTTTCAAGAAAACTGTCTTCATCAAGCTTTACAAGTAAAGTCGAAAATCTTTGAATTCGGACTGCCTCCAGTACATCGGCGTATTCATCAATCAGAGTCTTTGCGATAATCGCCGGTGTTGAGGCTGAAGCGATAACGTTATCATTAAACTTCGAATCCGTGGCTATCCTGTAGGTTTGTCCGGCTCTTTCATGATATTTATCATAACTCAGTTCATAACGGATCCAGAGTTGGATAATTATAAAACAGGTAATTCCAGCAACAAGTCCAGTAATATTAATGAATGAATACACTTTATACTTCTTCAGGTTTCTTATTGCGATCTTCAGGTAATTTTTTATCATTGCTGTACTCCGCAGTATCGAATTTATGATTCTTTCCGCAGCCAGTACAAGTATCTGGTACAAGTACCAGCTCACAGCGGCAATTCGATTACTATCTGTTGCGAGATAATTATAGTATTCCTCGAAATCACCTGCAGGAGACTCCCTTTCGTCATTGATAATCCTCTTCAGAATCCTCTCTGCAATAACAGGCGGTTTCTTCGGTATAGGAAAGTTATTCATTGCCTGCTTCCGTCGAAAGTTCAGGTATATCCGCCCACATATCTGATTGCACCTGTCTGATTCGGATCAACTCCTGTTTTCCGCGATCAGTCAATTGGTAGATCCTTTTCTGCCTCCCGCCCCTTTCGGGTGTAGAACCGGTGAAGTAGGAAGTAAGCAGCCCCTTTTTCTCCAGCCTTTCCAGCGGCATATACACTGCACCAAGAGACCACTTCTCACCGGAAATTTTTTTTATCCTTTCGCGAATGGGAATGCTGTAGGCGTTACCCTGCAGCTGCCAAACGGATATGAGCACAAACTCTTCTGCCCTGGTCAATAATTTCATATAAACCTCGTTCATTTCTCAAATTTTGGAACATATAAAGATACGGACACGAATTCCATTTGTTTCAATTTTTGAGAAGTGGGATTGTGCACTGTAATCAATGCTCCAGTAAATTAAAAATAAAAAATCTATATTCATTAATTCTAATTCAATCTGACATGCATACTCACCTCCAGGCGAACGATGTACATTTAATTAATGTTTACATGCATTCTATATAGGAGATTATAGTTTTAATCCAGGTTTTAAACTCATTTTGTTAAAACACATAACCAATTATTCCGACCAAGACAAACAATCTGTTTTTCATGACGTTTTGTACATTTACCACATTTTTAATTGTTTATTGAATTATTTTTAGTATATTAATACACAATATGAGAAATATTCACAAAAAGGCACAATCATGTTAATCAGGTTTAGTGTAGGAAATTATCTAT
>JANQEH010000213.1 GCA_028278455.1 bacterium | reverse complement strand
TCATATCCTTCTATATTCAATGACTGGACGGATGCTCTTGCTTCGAGCGAGTCCGGGCAGTATAGTTTTACTCCTTCAACATCTCTGAGCCCGTCAATGAACATTTTCAGAAGTTCCAGTTCCTTTTTATGTATATTCTCAAGACCTTCCTTCATGATATATTTTACACCTGCATTTAATCCGGCGACGCCTACTATATTTAAAGTGCCGCACTCAAGCCTGAAGGGGTATTCAGGAAGATGTGTTCTTATAGCTGATTTTACACCAGTTCCGCCAAATCGGGTGGTGTCTATGTTGATGCCTTCCCTGACATACAGTCCTCCAATACCTGTCGGAGCATATAAGGATTTATGGCCTGTAAATACTACGATATCGATATTATCCTTTTCCATATCGATCGGGATCATTCCCGCTGTCTGAGCAGCATCAATAGCGAAGATCACTCCTCTTTCGCGACAGATCTTTCCTATTTCGCGGATAGGCTGTATCGTACCGAGAACATTAGAACCATGATTTACAACTACTAATTTTGTCTTTTTATTAATCTTTCTTTTAATATCGTCAGGATCAATATAACCTCTCTCGTCAAAGGGAATATATTCAACATCGATATCTTTGTCCTGTGATAGGACATACATGGGCCTGAGTACAGAGTTATGCTCAAGATTAGTTGTGATCGCGTGATCTCCCGGTTTCAATATTCCCTGGATGACCATGTTTAGAGAATCACTGGCGTTATATGAGAAAACAAGTCTTTCGGGGTGACCGTCGCCGTTAAAAAACTTCACCATGAGATCCCTGGTCTCATCTACCATGTTTTCGACCTCAACAGAGGCGTCATAACCGGATCTGCCGGGATTTACACCCTTTTCTTTATAAAGATCAAATGCGTAATCTAATACTTCTTTCGGTTTAGGATACGTCGTTGCGCCGTTATCAAGATAAATATAATCTTTCATCATCTACCTCAAATTATATGTTTTTAAAACAAGAGCGTCCAGGTGTCTGAAATATGCTATTTTTTTAATCGAAGTATAATTCGGTGAATTTGGAAAAGGAATGAAAGCTCCCCGAATAATATTACAGAAATTTGTAAGAACGCATCTATAATGTATGATTTTAAAAACTTTTCCGCAAGGAAAAATAGCTGTGAAATCTTCAAAGGATATAGGTTGCAGTCGTAGATATTTTCAATCTTTTAAAAGGCTTCTGTATAAGGGTATTTATCAAAGGACAACAAAGAATATTGATTTTTAAATATAATATTATTACGTTTGGCGTTATCTCATAATTATGTGTGTATCGCTGAGAGATACCAGATATATGCTGGAGCTCAAGCTGAGACAATCCAATTCCTGAGATCGTTATAACTATAACGGGGCAGAATTATGATATACAATTTCTTTCCTTTCCTTGGCTGGTTCAAGAACTACAAATTTGAGCACTTTCGTACAGACTTCATTGCCGGACTGACTGTTGCGCTTGTCCTGATTCCTCAATCCATGGCATATGCACAGCTGGCAAGTCTGCCTGCTTATTACGGATTGTATGCAGCGTTTCTTCCGCCTATGATAGCCTCATTATTCGGATCCAGCCGTCAGCTTGCAACAGGGCCTGTTGCAATGGTCTCACTTATGACTTCAGCAGCCCTGGAACCCCTGGCTACAGCAGGAAGCGCAGAGTTTATAGCTTATGCGATTCTGCTTGCCCTGTTGGTTGGCTTGTTCCAGTTCTTTCTGGGTTTGTTTCGCCTTGGCATGGTAATAAATTTTATTTCTCATCCGGTTGTAAACGGATTTACCAATGCCGGCGCGCTTATAATAGCTACTTCCCAGCTTGCAAATCTGCTTGGAGTAAGTATTGAAAAAGCAGAGCATCATTACGAGACAATATGGCGGGTTATCGATTCTGCATTCACTTATACACATTTCCCGACATTACTCCTTGCGTTGCTTGCTTTCGGTATAATGATAGGATTGAAAAGAGTTAATCCCAAGATCCCTAACGTGCTTGTTGCAGTAATTGTTACTACAGTGATCTCATGGTTCATAAATTTCGAACACAATTACAATTCGGACATTTCAGCAATAAAATCCCCATCTGTTATTCATGAGATCAATGAGCTGAATACTTATATGAACATTGTTGATGAGAAATCTCAGGAAAGGTTAACTCTTAGTGGTCAGATAAATGAAGCTGAGCTTGAATATGGTACATCTGCAATACAGGTGGTTAAACTGAGACAGGATGAAACAGTACTCAACCTGGAGATTACGAAAGCTAAAGAGGTTGCCACTCACCATCGTATTGTGTTGAAAAGCAGTCTTTTCAACAGGGTGGAGGCATCTTCAGGAGAGGTGGAGTTCTATCTCCGTAATGATACTCCGGAGGTAGCGGAAACAGACGGCAGAACATGGAGACTTAGTGTAGGAAGTCAGAAATTTGATACAGAGAATGTCAAATATATCGGCGGGGGTAAAGTTGTCGGAACTATCCCGGAAGGTTTGCCTTCAATAGGAATCCCATCTATGGATTTTGCAGTAATCCTTCGTCTTCTACCAATGGTGGTAATTATCTCGCTGATTGGATTTATGGAAGCTATTGCTATAGCCAAAGCAATGGCGGCGAAGACAGGACAGAGACTGGATCCTAACCAGGAGTTAATTGGTCAGGGGCTTTCTAATATTATCGGATCTTTCGGTAGAAGTTATCCTGTATCCGGTTCATTCTCAAGATCAGCAGTCAATATACAGGCGGGAGCAATAACCGGGATGTCCGGACTGTTTACCAGCTGCATGGTTATAATTACCTTAATGTTCTTTACACCTTTGATGTACAATCTTCCCCAGTCGGTATTGGCGGCGATCATTATGGTTGCAGTACTTGGATTGTTGAATATCTCGGGCTTTATCCACTCGTGGCAGGCCAAGAAGTTTGATGGTATAATTACTCTGATTACATTCGCTGGAACACTGTTTTTTGCCCCTCATCTTGAAAGAGGAATTATTATAGGTGTTATCCTGACTCTGCTCGAGTCATTATTCCAGCATATGAGGCCGGATATAAAAGTCCTTTCAAAGCACTGGGACGGATCATATAAAGATGCCCGTAAATGGGGTCTAGCTGAGTGTAAGCACATAGGAGTGATCAGGTTCAACGGATCTTTGTTCTTTGCAAGTGCCAGTTATCTTGAAGATCAGGTGCTCGAAGAACTAGCCGATATTCCGGAATTGGAGCACATAATTATCGTTGCGAACGGGATAAACGAACTCGATGCAACTGGAGTAGAATCTCTCTTTACACTTGTCAAAAGGCTTCGTGAAAGCGGTATTGAGGTTTCCATAAGCGGTTTGAATGATGCAATAATGGAAGTTTTCCAGAGAACGCATTTATATGATGTAATGGGTGAAGAACATTTCTTCCGTAACGTCGAGACTGCAATAAAAACGGTTTATCCGAGAACACACGAACAGGATGATGAGGCCAAATGTCCTCTGATCGAGGTAGTCTACAAAGGCCTGCCTCAGGCAGGAATCCCAGGCCAAAATGATGAAACTGAACCGCCCGGAAAAGCAAAGGAATAAACTCTGCAGAGATTGCATCCAAGATTGAATATGGTTAATTAAATATTGATGTCCGGGAGCTTGAGGAATGTGTAAAGTTATTCTATATCAGCATTCCTGCAATTAGAAAGTACTGATAAATCTCTAATTATTTTTGCTTGCTTTTCAGGCTTATTTATAATAAAATGTATTAATCAGATCGACCGAAAATCCAAATAACTATAAATTTATTACTGAAGGCAGGATAGTCATATGGCTAAGAAAGAGACTAAGAAAAGAAAAAGAGACAGTGTGACAAAGGAGAGTTATCTGATTCATGGGATGGCAAGAACCAAGAAATGGGATTACAGCCATCATGTCGTTCCCCCCTTGTCAGCATCGGTTACTTACCGGCTTGACACAGTAGAAAGGGGAAACGAGGGTTTCGAAAAATTTTCGCAGCTTCATTCACAGGCATTAAAAAAGAGTCCAACATATTTGTATGACCGCCTTGACGAACCAACGAGATCGATGCTGGAAGACCAACTTGCTTTTGTTGAAGAAGGTGATGTAGGATTCTGTTTTGCTTCAGGTATGGCGGCAATTTCAGCATCAATTTGCTTCGATCTTGAAATGGGTGACGAGGTACTTATTCATAAAACATTGTATGGCTGTACATACAGCCTTTCAACAAACTGGCTGCCACGCTACGGTATTAAAGTGAAGTATATTGATCTGACAGATCCAAAAAGTCTTAATAAGTATATTAATCCTGATGTTAAAGTAGTCTATTTTGAGACTCCTGCTAATCCTACAATGGATATTATCGACATGGAAGCAGTGGCAAAGATAGTAGAAAAAGAAAACAAAAAGAGAAAGAAGAAAGACCGTATAAAAACAATTGTAGATAATACATTTGCCACACCGCGCTGCCAGAGGCCTCTTAACCATGGTATAACTATGGTCGTCAACAGTCTGACAAAAAATATCGGCGGATTTGGTACTGACATGGGTGGTGCTTTAGTAACTTCAAAAGAATACGAGAACGATATAATGTTATACAGGAAAGACTTCGGTGGCGTGCTCGGCTCAAAAAGCGCATGGCCAATTCTTGTATACGGACTGTCAACACTAGTGGACAGAGGTAAAAAACAGGAACAAACAGCAATGAAAATTGCGAAATATCTGGAAGCCCATCCAAAGATCGGAAATGTCTCATATCCGGGTTTAAGATCTCATCCCCAGTTTAAAATTGCTAAGAAACAGATGGTGGATTTTGACGGGAAATTTGCACCTGGAGGTATGATATATTTCTCCTTGAAAGACGATAAAGAGGCAAAAGCAAATAAATTGCTTAATTATATCGCTGAAAATGCATACAGTATTACTCTGGCAGTATCCCTTGGCCATATCAGGACACTGATAGAAAAACCAGGCAGCCTGACCCATTCAATGATCCCTGAAGAGGAGCAGGCGGAAGCTAAGATGGCAAAGAGCGGGATAAGGATGTCGATCGGCCTCGAAAATGCTGACGATATACTGAATGATCTCGATGATGCTTTGAAAAAACTGAGATAGATCACCAGGATTAAACAGATATAAAAAAAGCCCCTTAAAATTATGATGGGGCTTTTTTTTGTATATATAATTGAAATCTATTTATTCTGAGACTTTTCATCTTTACCTGAGAAAACTTTTTTTACAGCATTCAAAACAGTATTAGCCGATTTTTTGGATGCATCTCCTATAACGCCAGCAGATCTAACTGAAGTATCGAGAACTATTTCTGAAGACCTTTTGGATGCTTCAACAACTGTTTTAGGAAGGGTTTTGGCAGATTTTTTGGCCGCCTGCCAGATAGCGTCAGTTACGGACCGGGATGATTCCACAACAATATTCCCGAGCAGAGATGCTGCTTCGATGCTTGCAGATCTTCTCAGAACGCCTCTGGATGAACTTGACATTGAAGAATAGTATTTCCGAGTAATTATTCCTACTCTAAGCATTAAGAATGCGTTTGCGGTTCCCTCAAAGATAGAATTTGTAACAAGGCCTGCAACAACATTTACTCCGGGAATAGCGCCGGTTACAGCGCCTCCCAGCACTGATCTGATAACCGGCTCAACATGTGCCGATATGTCAATATCTTCAATTTCGCTGACAAGAAATGTAGTTACGGCTACATTTGAATAAAGATTAACAAGCTCTCTCAGTGAAGGACGCTGGTTATAAATATGAGCGATATTCCATATCAGTCGCGTCTGAGCTATTAAAACAACAAATGCATCAAGTCTGCCATTTTGCGAGATAGCTGTAGTTAGAAAAACTGTATGCGATGATGCTTTGATAAGCTCATTGGCTTTGTCATCCAATACTTTTAATGCATTCTCAATATCGGTTTTATTTTCAAGGGAGTTGCTTTCCTGTGAAAGGTTGGAATTCTTCTTAAGCCTTGATCTCAATCTGGTTATATACAGTTCTATCTCTTTCGGATCGTCACTATCAGGTATACGTATTGCCGGGGGCATTCTGAAATAGATAATTATCGGAATTATAAAGAGGAATGTAAAGATCAAAATTAATGCATAAAAGACTATTTTACCGACAATCGGGTTGAGATTATTTGCCAGTTCAACTACTGCAGCTGTCTGGTTTATGATGAAAACTATAAAAAATACAACAAAAATTATACTTAAGATCAAAGTAAGCTGTTTCAGCTGTTTCTTCATATTTCTTTCCGGAAAAGTTGTAGGTGTTAAATTAATATACGAATAATAAATCGAATATGTTTTAGCTAAATCTGAAAGAAGTGAAATTGGAAGATAATTGTGTGATTTTCAGGTATAAATGTTAGTATCACTTTATTTTATTATTGGTGACCAGTCAGGATAAAAATCGTCTTCATTATTGTATGTGATTCTCTGTTTGTTCGATCCATCCGGATCCATTATATAGAGTTCAGACGTTAATCCGGCTAAATTTGAAAAATAGACAATTTTGGATCCGTCGGGAGACCATGCAGGTGAATGATCCCGCACATTGTTATTTGTTAGATTGACAAGATTCCCTCCACTGCTGCTCATCGTAAATACTTCCCATTGAGAATTTGAAGTCACAGAAAAAGCTATTCTGGTTCCATCGGGTGACCATACCGGACATTCTTCTTCATTGCGAAGCTCATAAACTCCAGTATTATTGAATGTTAAGCGCGTCATGCTGCTTCCATCACAATTCATACTATAAATTTCTCGGTTACGGTTCACTCTTCTCAGGAAAGTTATCCTATTATTAAAGGCGGACCAGTGCGGCCATACTGAGGAGGCTTCAACGTTACAAATATTCTCTTCTCCGCTACCGTCAGAATTAATAATGTAAATTTGATTTATATTTTTATTATCAAGTGTCTTATGCCTGGATGTCGTAAACGCAATCTTCAAGCCATCTGGTGACCATGTCGGCATCGAATCATATTCAGGATCACTGGTTAATCTTCTTTGCCCTGAACCGTCGGAATTCATTATGAAAATATCATAATTGCCAAATTTGTCTGAAGAGAACACGATCTTCGAACCATCTGGTGACCATTTAGGATGTAGTTCATTTGAGTTGTTATCGGTGAGTCTGACCATATTTGTTCCATCAGGATCTGTTTTATATAATTCCCAATCTCCACCATCCATTTTCGAACAAAAAACAATACTGGTATTTTTCAGGCCGGGAAGCTCGATCTCAGGTATTGTAACTGTGACTATAATAGATCTGCTTCTTGTAACAATGCTGTCTGAGACTGTACATATTATCTTATAACTCCCCGGTTCGTCTGCATACCATTGGGTTGGATTTACTGTTTCGGGATCCTTATCTGACTGTGAATAAAACCGGCCGCCGGTTGCGTTCCAGAATATATCAACGTTACGGCCTGGTATCGTATCTAATAATGCTGATACAGTAACAGGGATTGAAGGATTTAGAATGCTTGAATTGACCGATAATGATATTATCTCCAGATTCCCATCACCTTCAGGATTCGTGGGGAAATACCCACAGCCACCATAGACTAAATGATGAATAATATACAATGATATTAGTATTCTCTTTTGTGACAATTTTCTCTCACATTCAAAGACCATTAAATATTATACATTTTGTGTTTTAAAATATTCCTGCAAAATGCGGTTTATCTCACTTATTAGAATATTTTGTTGGACTTTTTGCTAATAAAAACCTAATTTAGCACGATAGCAAAGTATAATTAGGAAATTGTATGTCAGAGAAGATTAAAGTATTAGTAGTAGATGACTCAGCAATGGTTCGTCAGGTATTGAAACAGGGGCTGGATGGAGATCCAAAGATCCATGTTGTTG
>JANQEH010000210.1 GCA_028278455.1 bacterium | reverse complement strand
TTTAAATAGTTTCTAAACATCATGATACTCCCTGGTATGATCATACCTGTATAGAATTTTACAGCGTGAAGACACTGCTTCCAGTACCACAAATTTGCTCTAATATTTCCTTTCTTGTGTAAAATCTCATCGAAATCCTCTCTTAAGTCTTCCGAAATCAGGTATTTTGACCTGTAAACCGACAGCCTGCTAATTATCCATCTAGCTATAGCCGGCGGCTTCAACCAGCTATTCTTCATTTTTCAGCCTTTTTTCCGAAAGCATAATCCGGTATATCTGCCCATGCAGACCTCTGAAGCTCCTGAACATATTTCAGCGCCTCCCTTCCCTGTTCGGTAAGGTGATAATAAATCTTTCTTCGTTCGCCGCGTTTTTCCCCTGGTTCACCTTTTTCAAGGCGGACAAAGCCCTTCCTGTTCAGTATTTCAAGCGTGTTATATAGCGATCCGTAATGGAGCTCTTTCTGGGTATACTCCATTACGTTCCTTCTGATAGCAACCCCGTAAGCGTCATCCTTCAGTCTCCAGATAGAGAGAAGGATCAGTTCTTCGTTTCTTGATAGATCGTACATTTTATATCCTTGAAGATATTATTACTTACCATAAGTATTAATCAAAATACGGCAGAAATTCAGGTAAGTTTCATACGAGGAGAATATTTTTACTTACTGTACGTAATAATAAAGTAAATCGAAATTATCATTTGCTGTCATGACCTGAATAATCTGATGCAGATACTGGAAATAGATTTAGAATATCCATTATTTCTTGTCATCCTGAACTTGTTTCAGGATATAGAAAAGTTAACACTGCATGAAGGGTTTTTGAAACAATATCAGGATGACAGTGTGACTCTGGTTGGTTTATCCATTTATAGAAAATTTAACAATAATCCATTGGAACCAGCTATTTCCCTTCAAGCTTATAAATATAAATCGTGTCTTTGCTAAGGAAAGTCTCTTTTCTTACAAGCCTGAAATTGGTTTTTTCCATCAGTTCGATTATCTGTTTTCTTGAGAGATTATCCTGGTTATTATTTACCCTGTCAGTATCTGTATTATACTCGATTATCACAACCGGTGTATCCTGTTTAAGATACTTTTCCAGGTTTTCCATGAACTCAACCGGTTTATCCAAATGATGGAGCACATAAACCATAACAATCATATCCAAATCATTAACCGGAAACAGCGGATCTTCAGTCTCTCCCATGACAGTCACGATATTCTCTAATCCCTCCCGGTCTGCGCGTGACTTCAGCCTGTTCAGGCTCCTGCTGTTGATATCATTTGCGTAAACCTTACCGGAATCTTCTACTCTTTTTGAAAGGAAAAAGGTAAAGAATCCGGAACCTGCTCCTGCTTCACCTATAACCATTCCCGGCTTTACACCGATAGCATCCATTACCTTCTCTGGCTGAAGCTGACGTTCTCTCCAGCTCTGGGATTGTGCAGGAATTGTTATAGCAAGAAGTAATAGAGTAGAAAAGACTACTGATACAGTGCGATTAAAAGTGCGGTTCATTTGCACCTCCCGATTCAGGGTGAGATATTATGTTTGTACCGGGATATGAAGGTTAAACGACAATGTTGCGATTTTGTTCGTGGATTTTGGGATAATTGTTAATTTAAATTATCAATATTTAACAAAACACCTTTTCTGAGATCTTTCCGTTCCATCCGAACCATCGGGACCACATGCGAGATGACAGTCAAATTTTAGTTATCCTGAATTTATTTCACGAAAATGACCACAGGTTGTGGCAGGATCTAATTACGGTTATTAACATGCTGAAAATAGGTCAGCATGACAAAAATGCATTTTTCATTAATAGACTCTTCTTGTCATTTCGACTACATTCACCGGCCACTGCAGGTGGCGATACAGAGAAATCTCAAAGCATAATTCCCTTATTTTCTGTGGATAAGCTAGTTTTGAAGAGAAAAACTGAAAAGTATTTTAATAATTATATTGGTATTTATATATTGCAGTAAGTTAGTTATATTCCAAACATCATGCTCCTATCCGCATCAAGAAGAACAGATATACCCGCCTTTTTCGGTGAGTGGTTCGCAAACCGGCTCAGGGCCGGATACGCAATGACACGTAATCCATTCAATCCCGGTCAGATCAGACGTATTACCATATCACCCGATGTAATTGACTGCATAGTATTCTGGACAAAGAATCCCCAAAATTTTCTCGATAAACTGGAAATACTTGATGATCTCGGCTACATGTATTACTTCCTGTTCACATTGACACCCTACGGTAAGAATCTCGAAACTGAACTTCCCGAAATAAAAGATATAATATCAGTATTTCGAGAACTCTCATTAAGAATAGGTAAAGATAAGGTCATCTGGAGGTACGATCCTATACTCCTGTCGGAAGATTTGAGTATAGACTTTCACACCGGGGAATTCGAGAGACTGGCATCTGAGCTATACGGACTTACAGGTAAATGCATAATGAGCTATGTCGATATGTATAAAAAATGTGTCCGGAATCTTGAAGAAACCGGAGTCAGGGAACTGTCCTGTGAGGAAAAAACAGACCTTGCAGGAATCATTGCGGAGATCGCGCTGGATCATAGCATTAAGGTCTTTTCCTGTGCTGAAGAAATTGAACTAACTGAAAAGGGGATTGAGCATGGCAGGTGCATGGACGATATTCTGATATCCCGGATCATTGGCGAGGAACTGCATATCGACAAAGACACAAACCAGAGGAAAGCATGCGGTTGTGTTCAGAGTATCGATATCGGCGCCTATAATACATGTCTCCATAACTGCCTATACTGTTATGCAAACTACAGCCGGGAAACAGTATTAAGAAATTATAAACTGCATGATCCCGATTCTCCCCTTCTGATCGGAAATATTACAGAGCAGGATGTAATCAACGATAAAGAGGTCCGGCCGTTCAGGAGCGGGCGGAGAGTTATTTTTAGATAATGCATCATAACTATACAAACCTTACAGAAAAACAGTCGAGTTTACATATACGATAAAATTACCATTATAAAACTATTGAAGTTGTCATTCTTGTTATCAAATTCACTTCCAAACGGCCAATATACCGCCTGTCAACACCAATGTTAATAACTGCATTGCGTTATATAAAAAATATATTGACATTTTCTTGCCTTCCCATACAACCTGTGATATTGTTGATGTTGCAACAAATCCAAGCCACATAAAAAAACCGATCATAGCGCCTTTATGGAAGGAATCTGTTCCAAGGGCAAGAATGAATTGTACCAGTATAAACATTGTTATAAATGAGGCCGCCATAGACAAGATATAATCGCTCCCTTTCGCCTCCAGGTCATCCTTAGTGAATCCCATCTTCCTCATCCAGTATTTTCCGAACAACAAAGGGGAATACCACATAGATCCAATGAATATTGCGATGACCGTACATACCAGAACGGCAAAATAATTTACTTCTGCAGAATGTATGAAATAATGCATAATCTCCACCTTATGAAATGATTTAACAGATATTATTATTTAATGCGTGTAAATGTCATCTCAGACATTTTGAATAAATCCATACCCGGAACATCAAAATAAAGATCGTAGGTATATTTATCCTTATTAACGACGGTCAGGACGAATTTAAAATCCATCATTCCGTCAGAAGTCGGATCCTTTTCCGTTCCGTAAAGACTATAAGTATTCTTTTCCGGATCATGGTCACCTTTTGCATGCACCATGTAGGTGCCCATATTATCAATACCGAACATCAGGTATTTACCATCCCTGCGGTCAAATCC